>JAYZLL010000044.1:0-90180 GCA_036154315.1 Pseudomonadota bacterium | reverse complement strand
GGGCCAGCCCCCCGGACCCCCCGAGGTTTTTTGAAACAGAGAAGGGGCGGGCCCTTCGGGGTCGTGGCCTAGTTCGGCAGGCGCACGTTCGCGAAGGCGGGGTAGACCGCTTTCACGATGTTGAGTTGCTGTTCCTGCTCGATGCGCACGAGATACCATTGGCCGTCTTCTTCGAGGGCCAGGGTCTGGGAGTTGAGGGTCTGGCGGCCGCCCGGCCCTTTGACCGTCGTGCGGGTCGGGATGAAGGCGTAGTCCATGCCGCCCGAGGTCGTGCCGGTGGTCATGCGGTTGGTGTTCATGTTCATCCGTTCGATCGTCACGTCGCCCATGAAGATTTCCATCTGCTTGGCCATCGAACCTGCCAGCTCGCTCGGGTCCATTCCGACCTGCGACGCGATGTAGGTCAACATCTTTGGCGGCATGGCGCCCAGGACGGCCTCGTGATTGTTGGACAGGATGTTCGCCTCGAAGGTCTGGATCGCGGCTTGCACCCCGGCCTTGTCCGAGTTGTCGAAGGCAAGGGCCGACAGGGGCAGGGCGGTCGCGAATGCGGCGGCGGCGAGAATACGGTTCATGGGGTCCTCCTCAGCGTTTTCTCTCGTCCAGCTCGGCGTTGAACAGCCGGAGCCGATGGGTCAGCGCTTCGGTATCCGTCACGCTGTCGAAATGTTCGAACAGGAAGGACAGTGCCTCGCCCTCGTCGAGCCCCGCGTCGCGCGAGAACTTCTTGAGTTTCCGGTACCCGTCTTCGGTCATGGCGACCGGGAAGCGGCGGGTCAGTCGGAAGCGTTTGGGCATGTGGCTCTGTCCTTCGTCAGTTCGATCAGAACGCCTCGGCTGCAAGCTCCATGACGGGCTCTGCACCGGACTCGATGCGCGCGAGGTGCATCTTGGTCGCCGGCAGCTGGCGCTTCATGTAGTAACGACCCGTGGCGAGTTTCGTTTCATAGAACGCCGTGTCATCGGTGCCCGCGTCAAGGGCCGCGTAGGAGGCCTTGGCCATCGTCGCCCACATGAAGCCCAGCATCACATGGCCGAACATGGTCATGAAGTCATAGGAGCCAGCCAGCGCGTGGTTGGGGTTTTTCATGCCGTTCTGCATGAAGAACATGGCCGCAGCCTGCAGGTCTTTCGACGCATCCTTGAGCGGGTCGAGGAAGTCCGATTTGAGCGCTTCGTTGCCTTCGTTCTCTTTGATGAACGACTTGATCATCTCGAAGAAGCCCATGACGTGCTTGCCGCCGTCCTGCGCGAGCTTGCGGCCCACGAGGTCGAGCGCCTGAATGCCGTTGGCGCCTTCGTAGATCATGGCGATGCGGCTGTCGCGGACGAACTGGGACATGCCCCATTCCTCGATATAGCCGTGGCCGCCGAAGACCTGCTGCGCCTGAACCGCGCTTTCCAGACCCTTGTCGGTGAGGAAGCCCTTGAGCACCGGGATCATCAGCGAGACGAGGCCCTCGGCCGCTTCGTCGCCGTTGCGCTGCGAGCGGTCGATGAGTTCGGCCGACCACAGGACGAAGGCGCGCGCGCCCTCGATGAAGGACTTCTGATCCAGAAGCGCGCGGCGGATGTCCGGGTGGACGATGATCGGATCGGCCGGTTTCTCAGGCGCTTCGACGCCTGTGACGGCGCGGCCCTGCAGGCGGTCGCGGGCGTATTCCAGCGCGTTCTGGTAGGCGGCGGTGGCCTGACCCAGACCCTGGACGCCGACGCCCAGACGGGCCTCGTTCATCATGGTGAACATGGCGCGCATGCCCTTGTGCTCGGTGCCGAGCAGGTAGCCGGTCGCCTCGTCGTAGTTCATCACGCAGGTGGCGTTGCCGTGGATGCCCATCTTCTCTTCGAGCGCACCGACGGAGACGGCGTTGCGTTCGCCCAGCGAGCCGTCCTCGTTCACGAGGAATTTCGGCACGATGAAGAGCGAGATGCCTTTGACGCCATCGGGGCCGCCCGGAATTTTCGCGAGTACGAGGTGGATGACGTTGTCCGACATGTCGTGATCGCCGGCGGAGATGAAGATCTTCTGCCCGCTGATCTTGTAGGTGCCGTCATCCTGCGGCTCGGCCTTGGTGCGCATGAGGCCCAGATCGGTACCAGAGTGCGGCTCGGTCAGGTTCATGGTGCCGGTCCACTGGCAGGTGACCATGTTGGGCAGGTAGGTCGCCTTTTGCTCATCCGTGCCGTGGGCGTGGATCGCGGAGTAAGCGCCGTGGGTCAGGCCCTGATACATATTGAAGGCCATGTTGGAGGCGGTGAGGAATTCGCCCACCGCCGAGCCGATGACATGGGGGAGGCCCTGACCGCCATATTCCGGGTCGCAGTCCAGCCCGGTCCAGCCGCCGTCACGGACCTGATCGAAGGCGTCTTTGAAACCGGTCGGCGTGCGCACGACGCCGTTTTCCAGTTTGCAGCCCTCGACGTCGCCGACGCGGTTGAGGGGCGCGAGCACTTCCGAGGAAATCTTGGCGGCTTCTTCCAGAATGGCCGAGGTGAAGCTCGGGTCGAGCTCGTCGTAGCCGGGGATGTCCTTGGCTTCGACCTTCATCACGTCGTGCAGCAGGAAGGCCATATCGCGGGTGTCGGGGGTATAGCTGGGCATGTCTTCTCCCTTATCGTCTCGTAACGATGCCGTGTCTTACTTGCGTTGCGGGGCGGCGGTTATTCCGCCGCTTCGTCCTGTTCCATCGAGGAGAGCATCTTGCGCCCCCACTCCAGCTGGTCGGAAAGCTCACGAATGGCTTCGTCCAGCTCCTCCCGCTGCCCCTTGAGCTCGTCCAGATGATGCTCGGCCAGCGTGATGGTACGGGTGTATTGTGTCAGTTGCTGATCGCCGACGTCATAAAGGTCGAGCAACTGGCGGATTTCTTCGAGCGGGAACCCGAAGCGCTTGCCGCGCAGGATCAGCTTCAGCCGCGCGCGATCGCGGCGGGTAAAGAGGCGTTTCTGACCTTCTCGGATCGGCGACAGCAGTTCCTTCTGCTCATAAAAACGCAGGGTCCGGGCGGTCACGCCGAAATGGTCACACATTTCGCGAATGGTCATGAGGTCTTGGGTCATGCCAAACTCCAATTCGTTGTCCATGGCTGTCAGATAGGACAGCACGGCCAAGAATTCAGCATGAGATTACGTTTACGTCAACGTAACGTGACGTAACAACGCGGTGAGGGCGGTCGTGCGCCCTTATTTCATGGTACTGGCGACCTGTTCGCGCATGGCGGCGAGTTCTTCGCGCGCGGTTTCGAGGTCGCGAATCTGCTCGTCGAGGACGCCGAGCTGGCGGTCGGCCATCTCGACCCAGACGGTGTTCTGCGCCTCGGTGCCCTGTTCGTCGTAGATCATGAGGAACTGGCGGCACTCTTCGAGCGAAAAGCCCCAGCGGCGGCCGCGGATGATGAGGGTCATGCGCGCGACTTCGCGCGGGGAATACCAGCGGGTGCGCCCCTCTTTCTCGGGCTCGAGAAGCTCGATGTATTCGTAGTAGCGCAGGGTGCGGGGGGTCACGTCGAACTTCTCGCACATCTCCTTGAACGACAGGAGATCGCTCTTCGCCTCGGGCGTGTCTTTCATCGTCATGGCCGTCGCTGAATTATCCTCACTGTGACGCAGGGTAACGGGGGATTCGGGGGACGTAAAGTGGTTTCGCTTTGCGAAATTGCATTTCACTTTTGGATATGGGGTGACCCTGTCAGGGGGCACTTCCGCGCCATCACCCTTGTAAGTCGTGACGCCTGAGCGAATAAACGAGGAAAACGGAGGCCCGATGGACCGGAAGAAGAAAGCCGAACTCGTTCGCCATTTCACCCAAGCCATTCCCTATTCCAAGGCGCTCGACATGCGGCTCGACGAGTTGGGCGAGGGGGATGCGGTGATCTCGATGCCGTATGACGCACGGTTCGTGGGCGATCCCTCGACAGGTGTCATACACGGCGGTGCGGTCTCGGCGCTGATGGATACGACCGGTGGGGCGGCGGTGATGAGCCACCCCGGTGCGCCGATCGTGACCGCGACGCTGGATCTGCGCATCGACTATATGCGTGCGGCGACGCCGGGGCAGCGGATCGTGTGCCGGGCGGAGTGCTATCACGTCACGCGCTCGGTCGCTTTCATGCGCGCCGTGGCCCATGACGACGATGCCGAGAACCCGATCGCGACGGCGACGGGCGCGTTTACGGCGGATGGCGGCAAGCCGTCGGTCGCAACGCCGGGGGCACCGACATGAGGCGGCCGGAACCCGTACAGGTCATCAAGGAACGGCGCGATGCGGCGCTTTCGGCGCTGGTGGACCGCGTGCCCTATATCGGCTTTCTCGGTGTCCAATTCGACCGGCGCGGCGACGAGTTGACCGCCGTGCTGCCCTATACCGAGACGCTCATCGGCAACCCCGCGCTGCCGGCGATCCACGGCGGCGTGACCGCCTCGTTCCTCGAGATCACGGCGATCATCGAACTGGGCTGGGCGCTGATGTGGGAAGAGATCGAGAACGGGGATCGGACCGTCGAGGAGCTGACGCCGGATACGATGCCGCGTCTGCCCAAGACCATCGATTTCACCGTCGATTACCTGCGCTCCGGCCTGCCGCGCGATGCTTATGCGCGGGCGCGGATCAACCGGTCGGGGCGGCGCTATGCCAGCGTGCATGTCGAGGCGTGGCAGGACAATCGCTCGCGCCTGTTCGCGCAGGCCACGGGGCATTTCCTGATGCCTGCCCGCGATGGCTGACATCGCCCCGCAGGCGATCACGCACCGTCGGGTGCTGAAGATCGCGCTGCCGGTGGTGGCCGCGAATGTGACCGTGCCGATCCTTGGCGCGGTCGACACCGGGGTCGTGGGGCAACTGGGCGAGGCTGCACCCATCGGGGCGGTCGGTATCGGCGCGGTGATCCTGACCGCGATCTACTGGATCTTCGGGTTTCTGCGCATGGGCACCGCCGGGCTCGCCAGTCAGGCGATGGGGGCGGGGGACCGGCCGGAGCTGGCCGCGATCCTGACGCGGGTTCTGATGATCGGGGCGGCGGGCGGCGTGGCCATCATTGCCCTGCAGGTGCCGCTGTTCTGGGCTTCGTTCCAGATCGCGCCCGCAAGCGCCGAAGTCGAGACGCTGGCGCGCGACTACATGGGTGTGCGCATCTGGTCGGCGCCAGCCATGATCGCGCTATTCGGGCTGATGGGTTGGCTGATCGCGCAGGAGCGCACCACCGGGATACTGGTGATCCAGTTCACGATGAACGGGCTCAACATCCTGCTCGATCTGGTTTTCGTGCTTGGGTTCGACTGGGGCGTGCGGGGCGTGGCCTTTGCGACGTTTTTGTCGGAATGGGCCGGGCTGGCGCTGGGGCTGTGGCTGTGTCGCGGGGCGTTCCGGGTGCCCGATTGGCGCGACTGGGGCCGGGTGTTCGACCGAGTGCGGCTGGTGCGCATGGCGCGGGTGAACACGGATATTCTGATCCGCTCGCTGCTGCTCGAAGTGATGATCGTGAGCTTCATGTTCTACGGCGCGCGGTTCGGTGATGTGGCGCTGGCGGCCAATCAGGTGCTGTTGCAGTTCCTGCATATCACCGCCTTTGCGATGGACGGCTTCGCCTTTGGCGCCGAGGCGCTGGTGGGGCAGGCGCTGGGGGCACGAAACCGCACCGCCCTGCGCCGCGCCGCCGTGGTGTCGTCGATCTGGGGGGGCGTTGTGGTCGTGGTGCTGGCGGCGGCGTTTGCGCTGGGCGGCGGACTGATCATCGACGTGATGGCGACGGACGCGGGCGTGCGGGAGGCGGCGCGCGTCTATCTGCCGTGGATGGTGCTGGCGCCGCTGGTCGGCTGGCTGCCGTGGATGATGGACGGGATTTTCATCGGCGCGACTCGGACCGCGGATATGCGCAACATGATGGTGGTGTCGCTGGTGATCTATGCCATCGCGGCGGTGGCGCTGGTGCCCGCCTTTGGCAACCACGGGCTTTGGGCTGCCTATATCATCTCATACGCGGCGCGCGGGCTGACGCTGGCTGCACGCTATCCCGCGCTGGAGAGAGGAGCGGGCTGACGCCCGCGCAGGGTTTGCGCCGACCTGCCTGCGGCCGGTCGACGCGATGCGGGGCCAGCCCCGCACCCCGAGGTTTTTTGAAACAGAGAAGATCAGAGGATGTCGAGGACGCTTTCGGGCGGGCGGCCAAGGCGGGCTTTGCCGTTCGCGAAGACGATGGGGCGTTCGATGAGTTTGGGGGTCGCGGCCATCGCGGCGATGAGGGTGTCCTCGTCCGTGTCCTTGGTGAGGCCCTGATCCTTGAACTCGGCTTCCTTGGTGCGCATCGCCTGGATCGCGGTGAGGCCGAGGGCGTCGAGCACCGCGCGAATTTCGGTCTCGGTCGGGGCGTCTTCGAGGTATTTGCGCACGGTGGGCGTGATGCCACGCGCTTCGATGAGGGCCAGCGTTTCGCGCGATTTGGTGCAGCGCGGGTTGTGCCAGATGGTGACGTCGCTCATAGCCAGTTCTCCGTTTCGGTGCCGATGGCGTTCGAGATGTGGGCGTGGCCGTCGGCGGCGAGTAGCGCATCGAGGCCGCGCGCGATGTCATCCGCGAGGCTGAGGCCCTGATAGGCGAGCGCGGAATAGAGCTGGACCGCGTGGGCGCCTGCCTTGATCTTTGTATAGGCATCCTCGGGCGACGAGATGCCGCCGACGCCGATCAGGGGCATGTGGCCGCCGGTGGCTTTGGCGAGACGGGCGAGGGTGCGCGTGGACTTTTCGAACAATGGGGCGCCGGAGAGGCCGCCTTTTTCGTCACGGCTTGCACTTTTCAAGCCTACGCGGTCGAGCGTGGTGTTGGTGGCGATGATCGCGTCGAGTTTGACCGCCTGCGCCACCTGCGCGATTTCCGCGACCTCGGCCTCGGTCAGGTCGGGGGCGATCTTGAGGAAGACCGGGATGATCTTGTCCATGCCCTCACGCGCCCGCATGACGCCGGAGAGGAGCGCGTGGAGCGCCTCGGCCCCTTGCAGGTCGCGCAGCTTTTCGGTGTTGGGGGAGGAGACGTTGACGGTGACGAAGTCCACCACCGGGCCGCAGCGTTCGAGCACCTGCACGTAGTCGCCCGCGCGATCGGCGCTGTCCTTGTTGGCGCCGAGGTTGAGACCCACGGGGACGGCGGTGTGGCGGTCGCGTTTGGTGAGGCGCGCGAACGCCGCGTCCATGCCGTCGTTGTTGAAGCCGAAGCGGTTGATGACCGCGCGATCTTCCGACAGGCGGAACATGCGGGGGCGCGGGTTGCCGGGCTGGGGGCGCGGGGTGATCGCGCCGACTTCGACAAAACCGAAGCCCGCGCGGGTGAGCGCATCGACCACTTCGGCGTTCTTGTCATAGCCTGCGGCAAGGCCGACCGGGTTCGGCAGGTCGAGCCCGGCCACATGGCCCGCGATGCGGGGTGAGGTGAAGGTGCCGGAGAGCGGCACCACGCCCGCCTTCATCGCGGCGAGCGCCAGACGGTGCGCGCGTTCGGGGTCGACCCGGTGGAGCGCGAAGAGGCCCAGACGCTCGACGAGGTTCATTGGACCTCCGCCGGAAGCACGTGGCCCTCGGGGCCGAGGGGGTAGGGCTTGGCCCAGACCACGTCGGAGGCGTCGAGGGGGCGGTAGAGATGGGGGAAGAGTGCGCCGCCGCGCGACGGCTCCCACCGCACATCGTCGCCGAGCGCGTCGCTGTCGAAAGCGACGATCATCAGCCCGTCAACGCCCGCGAAATGCTTGGCCGCCGTCTCGGCCACCTGTTCGGCGGTCGAGAAGTGGATGTAGCCGTCGGTCACGTCGATCGGCGCGCCGTCGGTGCGCCCCTCGGTTTCAAAGGCCTGCCATTCGGGGGCCCGGAAAATCTTGTAGATCAGCATGTCCGTCCATTGCCGCGCGGGGGCGGTGCGGTCAAGGGGCCGTAAGGTGCCCGTGTTGCGCGCATTTCCGCCTTTTCGGCGGGCGCGGGATGGATTTGCCAAGTGAGACGGGAGCTTGCCTTTGACAGGGCAGGCGACTCGTCACAATCTGACCGGATAGTCAAAACAGAACGATACAGGGAGATACCCCATGAAACGCGTCCTCGGCTCTGCTGCCGTGCTCGTCCTGTCCTCCGGCATGGCCTGGGCGGA
This sequence comes from Pseudomonadota bacterium, assembly GCA_036154315.1. Lineage (GTDB taxonomy): Bacteria > Pseudomonadota > Alphaproteobacteria > Rhodobacterales > Rhodobacteraceae > Maritimibacter. Next base: position 82,058 of record JAYZLL010000044.1, on the reverse strand, counting down.
TTTCAACCTCACCATTCTGCACACCAACGATTTCCACGCCCGGTTCGAGCCGATCAGCGCTTACGACTCGGGGTGTTCGGCGGAAGACAACGAGGCGGGCGAATGCTTCGGCGGCTCGGCGCGTCTGGTGACGGCCATCGAAGAGGCCAAGGGCCGGGCCGAGAACTGGCTGCTCGTGGATGGCGGCGACCAGTTTCAGGGCACGCTGTTTTACACCTATTACAAAGGTGCGCTGGCGGCCGAGATGATGAACAAGATGGGGTACGACGGGATGACCGTCGGCAACCACGAGTTCGACGATGGCCCCGAAGTGCTGGCGGGCTTCATGGATGCGGTGAATTTCCCGATCCTGATGTCGAACGCGGATGTGTCGGGTGAGGAACTGCTGGCCGACAAGCTGATGAAATCGACGGTGATCGAGAAGGGCGGCGAAAAGATCGGTCTGATCGGTCTGACGCCGATCGACACCGATGAGCTGGCCTCGCCGGGGGACAACATCATCTTCACCGATCCGTCCGATGCGGTGCAGGGCGAGGTGGATCGTCTGGCCGATCAGGGCGTGAACAAGATCATCGTGCTGAGCCACTCGGGCTACGGCGTCGATCAGACCGTGGCCGAGAATACCACCGGCGTCGACGTGATCGTGGGTGGTCACACCAACACGCTCTTGGGTGATATGGACGGGGCGGCTGGCCCCTATCCGACCGTGGTGAACGGTGTGCAGATCGTGTCGGCCTATGCCTATGGCAAGTTTCTGGGCGAGCTGAACGTGACCTTTGACGACGAGGGCAACGTGACGGCGGCCTCGGGTGCGCCGCTCATCATGGATGCCTCGGTCACGGAAGACGAAGAGACCGTGGGCCGTATCGCCGAAGCCGCCGAGCCGCTGGACGAGATCCGCAACGAGGTGGTGGCCGAGACGACCGAGGCCATCGACGGTTCGCGCGACACCTGTCGGGCGGGCGAGTGCCAGATGGGCAACCTTGTCGCCGAGGCCATGCTCGACCGTGTGGCGGATCAGGGCGTGACCATCGCGATCACCAACGGTGGCGGTCTGCGTGCCTCGATCGACGCGGGCGAGGTGACGATGGGCGAGGTGCTGACGGTGCTGCCGTTCCAGAACACGCTGTCGACCTTTGAGACCACGGGCGCCAACATGATCGCCGCGCTGGAAAACGGTGTGAGCCAGGTCGAAGAGGGTGGCGGGCGCTTCCCGCAGATCGCCGGGATGCAGTTCACCTGGAACCCCGAGGCCGAGCCGGGCAGCCGGATCGTCGACGTCTATGTCGCGGCCGGCATGGATTGGGAGCCGATCGACCCGGAAGCCACCTATCTTGCGGTCACGAACAACTACGTTCGTAACGGCGGTGACGGCTATTCGGTGTTCGAGGATGCGGCCAATGCCTATGACTTCGGGCCGGATCTGGCGGATGTGACGGCGGAATACCTCGCCGCGATGGGGCCCTATGAGCCCTTTACCGACGGGCGGATCAAGACCGCCGAGTAAGGTGTTTGATGTGATGGAAGGCCCCTGCCGGGAAACCGGCGGGGGCTTTCTTTTTGCGGCTGCGGCCTTATCTTTGAGGGCGAAAGGATCACGCGCATGGATCATCCCCTGATCGACCTGATCTCGGCCAAGATCGCCGAGGCCGAGAAGAACGGAGACTTCGACAACCTTCCGGGGGCGGGCAAGCCGTTGCCGCCGGAGGACGACCCGGAGAATGCGCTCCTGCGCCGTGTGATGCGTGAGAATAACGCGGTGCCGCCCTTCATCGCGCTGGGCCGCGAGCTGGAAAAGCTGCGGGAGGAGCTGCGCCAGACGACTGATGCGGTGTCGCGAAAGGACATCATGAAAGAGATGTCGATGATGGAAGCGCGGATCGCGATGGCCCGTAAGGGCTGGACCGGCTGACCCATGTGCGGGCGGATGGCCAACACCTTGCCGCATGATGCGGTGGCCAAGCTCTTTGACGCCGTGCCCGCGAATGCGCTGCCGCAGCTTCCCGACTATAACATCTGCCCGACGCAGGACGTGGCCGTGGTCACGCAGGAGGATGGGCGGCGCTATCGCCCGATGCGCTGGGGCTTCGTGCCGGTCTGGTACAAGAAGCTGAACGACGGGCCGCTGCTGATCAACGCGCGGTCCGAGACGGTGGCCGAGAAGCCCGCGTTTCGCAAAGCGGTGCGGGAACGCCGCTGTCTGGTGCCGGTCTCGGGCTTTTACGAGTGGTATCGTGAGGGCGACGAGAAGCTGCCGCACTACTTTCATCGCGCGGACGGCGAACCGCTCGTCATGGCTGGGATCTGGCAGGAGTGGGGGGAGGACGGTCTGCCCACCGTCGCCGTGCTCACCACCGAGGCGAATGCGCTGATGGCGCCGATCCACAACCGGATTCCGGTGGTGATCGAACAGGACGACTGGGGCAAGTGGCTGGGCGAAGAGGGGCACGGGGCGGCGACGCTCATGCAGGCGCCGGGCGAGGACGTGCTGACCTATCACCGGGTGGACAAGGCCGTGAACTCGAACCGGGCGTCCGGCCCCGAACTCATCGAACCGATCGCGGCCTAGGCTGGCTGGCGAATGCTGGCTGGCTTGGCGGAGGCGCGGGCTGGCTGGTCATGCGGGCTGGCGGTGCGCGGGAACGGCGCGAAACGTGGCGGCCTGGCGATGGCTGGGTGGCTGCGTAACGCGTTTGATCCGGAGATTGACGCTGGCTGGCTTGCAGACCGGAAGGTCGCTGGCTGGCTCGCTGTCTTGCAGCTTAGATAAATTCCAAACTGGCCAGCGTCAAGGAAAAATGTAGCAATTTCATATAGTTGAGTGTTTCTGTCGGAATTTCGGGTGGGGCGTGGCCGGTTCAGAATGAATCCCCAATGCTCGCAAGGGGATAGCTCAGGCGCAGGATGTTGCGGCGGAGCGGGGCGAGGGGGAAGGTGCCCAAGGGGCCGCGCATGACCTCGGGCCGGATGTCGTCGCCAAGGATCAGGCGGGCGGCGGCGTGGCCGGACCATGTGCCCATCGCGACTCCGTTTCCGTGATAGGCCATCGCCGCGATCAGCGATGCGTCACCTGCCACCGGGGCGACATGGGGGACGAGATCGCGGGAGAAGGCGACAAAGCCGGTCCAGCTGTGCGGCACCTCGACATGGCGCCATGCCGGGAACATGGCGTGGAAATGCGTGAGCAGGCGGCGGGTGGTCGCGGCCTCGGCCCGCGCATCGGCGCGGATGCCGCCACGCATCCCGAACAGGAACCGTCCGTCGGGCATGAGCCGGAAGTAATGCAGGAGCGTGCGGGTGTCATAGGCCATGAGGTCCGAGGTCCAGCCCTGCGCGGCCCGTTCGTCGGGCGTGAGGGGCCGGGTGACGAGGACGTTGGATTGAACGGGCAGGACAGGGGCGCGGAGCGGGCCGAGCACCTCGGGCGTGTAGCCGTTGGTCGCGATGATGACGGTCTTGGCGGTGAGGGTGCCGTGGGGCGTGGTCAGGCGGTGGGTCGCGCCTTGTTTGCTGAGCGCCGTGACCGGGGTGTGGCCGTGGACCCGCGCGCCGGCCGAAGCAGCGGCGCGCGCGAGCCCCATGACGTAGCGCCCGGCGTCGAGGCCGAAGCCCTTGCGCACATGAAGGCCGCCGTGAAAGCCGGGGCCGGTGAGGCCGCGTTGGGCGAGGTCGCCGGGGCTGAGTACCTCTGCCTCGACCCCGAGGGCGCGGTAGTGTTCGGCCTCGGCGGAAAAGCCGCGGGCGTGACGGGGGCGGTGGGCCAGTTGCACTTCGCCATCGGAGTGGCGGGCGACGTCGATGCCGTGCTGCCGGATCAGCGCGTCGACATGGTCGATGGCCGCGATCTGGGTTCGAGCGAAGGCCTGTGTGGCCTCGGCCCCGAAGCGCCGGGTCAGGACCGCGTCGGGCGCTTTCGCGCCGCCGATGCAGCAAAAGCCGCCGTTGCGCCCCGAGGCGCCCCAGCCGGGGCTCTTGGCGTCGAGCACGGTGACGGACACGCCCGCTTGGGCCAGCGTCAGGGCCGCGGAGAGGCCGGTGAAGCCCGCGCCAATGATTGCGACCTCGGTGTCCGTATCGCCGGGCAGGGCGGGCCAGTCGCCGCCGATGTCCCACGCACAATGGGCGCGCGGGGCGTCGGTGTAGGCATGCGGTTCGTAAAGGTGCCTCACAGCCGCCCGAGATAGGTCCGGTATTCGATCTGGCTGATGGCGGTGGTGAGCTGCGAAATCTCGTCCCGGCGCACGGCGGCATAGATGTCGCGGTAGCCCGGCAGGAACAGCTCATCCGCCACGTCGCTTTCAGCGAAACATTCGACGGCGGTGTACCAGTCCGAGGTCAGCGGGTCAGAGAACTGGCCGTTCTGTTCGTCGAGGGGTGCAGGCAGGGGCAGGTCCGGGTGGTCGAGACCGTAGAGCATCCCGCCAAGGACGCCCGCGACGACGAGATAGGGGTTCGCATCCGCGCCCGCGATCCGGTGTTCGAGCCGCGCGCCGGGGCCTTCGACCTCGGGCAGGCGGACGGCTGCGGCGCGGTTGTCCATGCCCCAGTCGGGCGTGTGCGGCGCGAAGCTGCCGGGCTGGAACCGGCGGTAGCTGTTCATATGCGGGGCAAAGATGGCTTGCAGGTCGTCCATCGTGTCGAGCACGCCCGCGACCGCCTGTTTCAGCAGGGCCGAGGGCTCGTCCGTGCCCGCGTCGAAAATGTTCTTGCCGTCCTCATCCACGACCGAGACATGCACATGCATGCCGTTGCCCGGATAGTCGGCATAGGGTTTGGCCATGAAGGTGGCCGACATGCCGTGCTTGCGCGCCACGCCGCGCACGAGGCGGCGGAAGTAGAGCGCATCGTCGGCGGCGGCCATGACGTCGTCGGTATGGTGAAAGTTCACCTCGAACTGGCCGGGACCGTATTCGGCGATCAGCGTGTCCGGGGTCATCCCCTGATCCCATGCCGCGTCGAGAATGTCGTCAAGGATCGCCTGCGTGCGGTCGAGCACGTCGAGGTCGAAGTTCTGCGCGGTGGGCGAGCGATCCGGCGGGATCGGCGCGTCGTTCATGTCTTCGCGCGGCTTGTAGAGGTAGAATTCAAGCTCGGTCGCGACCACGGGTTTCAGGCCGCGTTCGGCGTAGCGGGCAAGCACGTTCTCAAGCTGGCGGCGGGGGGAGTAGGGCGCGACCACGTCGGTCTCGTCATGCATTTCGCAAAGCACCTGCGCCACGCTGCCGCCCGAGGCCGAGGCCCACGGGACCGGGCGCAATGAGCCGGGGACGGGAAAGAGGTGCCCGTCGGGGTCGCCCACGGCGATGCCGAGGCCGGTATCCTCGACCTCTTCGCCAAGGATGTTGGGCGCGTAGGTCGACAGCGGCATGCGCACGCCGCCCTTGGCCAGCTTTTCCTCGTCGTCGCCGGGCAGCCATTTGCCACGCAGGATCGCGTTGATGTCGCACATCATCAGTTCGACGCGCTCAGGGCGGCCGTGTTCGGCACAGAAGGCCGCGTATTCGTCGAGGAAGTCTTTCATCACGTCACTGCGTTTTCTTCGCGCTGGCGGCGGACCACCGCGCGTTTGGTCGAGATCGAGAAGGTGATCACGCCGATGGTTACGAAACCGATAAGGATCGAGGAGAGCGCGTTGATTTCCGGGCTGACGCCCAGCCGCACGGCCGAGAAGATCTTGATCGGAAGGGTCGTTGAGGACGGACCCGAGGCGAACGAGGCGATCACGAGGTCGTCCAAGGACAGGGTGAAGCCAAGCAGCCAACCGGATATCACCGCAGGCGCGATGATCGGAAGCGTGACGCTGCGGAATGCATCCCACGGCGTGCAGCCAAGGTCGAGGGCGGCTTCCTCCAGCGAGCGGTCGAAGCTGACGAGCCGGGACGACACGACGACGGCCACGTAACACATGGCAAATGTCGTGTGCGCGAGGATGATGGTGAGCATCCCACGGTCGAGGCCGACGGCGATGAACAGGAGCAGGAGCGACAGGCCCAAGATCACGTCGGGCATGACGAGCGGGGCATAGATCATGCCGGAGAACAGCGTCTTGCCGAAGAACTTGCCGCCGCGCACCAGCACGTAAGCGGCCGCCGTGCCGAGGATCGTCGCCAGTGTGGACGAGAACACCGCGACGCGCAGGGTGACCCACGCCGCGTCGAGGAACGCCTCGTTACGGAACAGCTCGCCATACCACTTGGTCGAGAAGCCCGCCCAGACCGTGACCAGCCGGCTTTCGTTGAACGAATAGACCACGAGGATGATCATGGGCATGTAGAGGAAGGCGAACCCGAGGGTCAGCGAGGTCGCGTTGAACCAGCTTAGACGTCTCATCCTTCGGCCTCCCGTTGCTTTTCCTCGTTGCGCTGGAACAGCACGATCGGGACCACGAGGATGGCGAGCAGGAGCACGGCCACGGCCGAGGCGACGGGCCAGTCGCGGTTGGAGAAGAACTCCTCCCACAGCACTTTGCCGATCATCAGGGTCTGCGAGCCGCCGAGCAGTTCGGGGATCACGAATTCGCCCATGACCGGGATGAAGACGAGGAAACAGCCCGCGATGATCCCGTTGCGCGACAACGGGAAGGTGATGAGCCAGAAGGCTTGAAACCGGGTGCAGCCGAGGTCTTCGGCAGCTTCCAAGAGCGAGCCGTCCAGTTTCTCCAGCGCCGAGTAGAGCGGCAGGACCATGAAGGGCAGGTAGGTGTAGACGATGCCGATATAGACAGCGGTGTTGGTGTTCAGGATCGTGAGCGGCGTGTCGATGACACCGATCAGCATCAGGAACTGGTTCAAAAGGCCCTCGTTGGCGAGGATCGCCTTCCACGAATAGACGCGGATCAGGAACGAGGACCAGAACGGCAGGATGACCAGCATCATCAGCGTCGGGCGCCATTCATCGGGTGCGCGGGCCATGCCATAGGCGAGCGGGTAGGCGACGCAGAGCGTGAGCAGGGTCGAGACGACGGCGATGCGCAGGGAGGACAGATAAGCCTTCCAGTAGAGGTCATCGGTCGTGAGGAAGCGGAAGTTGTCGAAATCGAGTTGGGCGAAGAACGCCTTGATCCCCGCCCAGCCCTGCGACAGGTCGAGGTTCGGGGTGTAGGGCGGGATCGCGAGGGCAATGTCCGAGAGGCTGATCTTGATCACGATCACGAAGGGGATCAGGAACAGCGCGATCAGCCACGAATAGGGCAGGAGGATGAGGGCGGCGCGCTTCATTCCCCGAGCACCACGCCAGCCGACGCCCGGAACGACAGCCACACCTTGTCTTCCCACGTGAAATCGCGGCGCGAGATACGGCTGGAGTTGGTCATGGTCGCCTTGACCATCTGACCGCCGGGCAGTTCGACGTGATAGGTCGAGAGGTTCCCGAGATAGCCGATGTCGATGATCGTGCCCTCGAGCGTGTTGGCGCGGTCTTCGGGCGGGGTCTGGCTGACGAGGATTTTCTCGGGGCGGATCGCGAAGGTGACGCGCGCGCCCTCGGCCACGTCCTGCGTGCATTCCGACACTTTGATCGGCGGCACGCCCTCGGCATAGGTGATGTCGTAGGCGTGTTCGCCCGAGGCACTGGCGGTGCCTTCGATCAGGTTCACGTCGCCGATGAAGTCGGCCACGTAGACGGAATTCGGGGCCTCGTAGATCGCGGCGGGGGTGTCGACCTGCTTGATGATGCCTGCGTCCATGACCGCCACGCGGGAGGCGACGGTCATTGCCTCTTCCTGATCGTGGGTCACGATGACGAAGGTGGTGCCGGTCTTTTCCTGAATATCCATCAGCTCGAACTGCGTCTCTTCGCGAAGTTTCTTGTCGAGCGCACCGAGCGGTTCGTCGAGGAGCAGGAGTTTCGGGGCCTTGGCGAGCGAGCGGGCCAGCGCCACGCGCTGACGCTGACCGCCGGAGATCTGGTGCGGCTTGCGCTTGGCGAATTTCTCGAGCCGGGTGAGGCGCAGCATTTCGTTCACGCGGTCCGGGATCTCGGTCTTCGGCATGTCCGAGCGTTTCAGGCCGAAGGCAATGTTGTCGAACACCGAGAGATGCGGGAAGAGCGCGTAGCTCTGGAACATCATGTTCACGGCGCGCAGGTTCGGGGGCACGCCGGTCATGTCCTGTCCGCCGATCTCGATGGTGCCGTCGGTCGGGTTCTCGAACCCTGCGAGCATGCGCATCATCGTCGTCTTGCCGCAGCCCGAGGGGCCGAGCAGAGCGAAGAACTCGCGCTCGTAGATGTCGAGCGTCAGATCGTCGATCGCGGTGAAGTCGCCGAAGCGTTTGGTCACGTTCTTGAACCGGATGAGCGGCACGGCGTTCGGATCGGTCCACGGCGCGAACACGGTGGTGTTCGGCTTGCTGCTAGGTTCGGCCATCTGTCCCCCGAGGCAGAAAAGAAAACCCCCCGCGCTCTTGGCGGCGCGGGGGGCAGATCAGGCTCAGGTGCCCGACTTGATCTTGGTCCAGAGGCGCGTGACCGTCCGCTGCACGTCCGCCGGGTAGGGGGTCGTGGTGAACAGGTTGTCCAGCGTCTCGGCGCTCGGGTAGATCGCCGGGTCGCCGATCACGTCGTCGAGCAGGAACTCCTGCGACGCCTCGTTGCCGTTGGCGTAGTAGACGTAGTTCGACGCGGCCGCCATGTTCTGCGCGTCCATGATGAAGTTCAGGAACGTGTGCGCGGCTTCGGGGTTCGGCGCATCGACCGGGATGGCCATTTGGTCGAACCACATCTGGGCACCCTCGACCGGGACCACGTATTCGATCTCGTTGCCGTTGTCGGCCTCGGCGGCACGGTCGCGGGCCTGAAGGATATCGCCGGACCAGCCGACCGCGACGCAGATGTCACCGTTTGCCAGCAGTTCGATATACTCGGACGAGTGGAATTTCTGGATGTAGGGGGCGATGGCGGAATAGACCTCTTCGACCTTGCCGATCACTTCGGGGTCGTGGCTGTCCGGGTCTTCGCCGATGTAGTTCAGCGCAGCCGGGATCATCTCGGCAGGCGCGTCGAGGAAATGGACGCCGCATTCGGCGAGCTTTTCCATGTTCGCCGGGTCGAAGACCAGCGCCCAGCTGTCGGTCGGGGCGTCCGCACCCAGAACCTCGGCCACCTTGCCGGTGTTGATGCCGATGCCGGTGGTGCCCCACATGTAGTTGATCGCGTATTCCCCACCGGGGTCGTACTTGTCGGTGCGCGAGCTCACCACGTCCCACATATTCTCGATGTTGGGCAGTTTCGACTTGTCGAGCGGCTGGAACGCACCGGCGCTGATCTGACGCTGGAGGAAGGTGCCGGTCGGCACCACGATGTCATAGCCCGATCCACCGGCCAGCATCTTGGTTTCGAGCACTTCGTTCGAGTCGAACACGTCGTAGATCAGGTCGATGCCTGTCTCTTCCTCGAATTTGGTCAGCAGTTCCTCGTCGATATAGTCCGACCAGTTGTAGACCCGCACCTCGTCCGCCGTCGCGCTACCGGCGATCAGCGCGAGACTGGCGGTCATGGTTACCCATGTGGTTTTCATTTTCGTCTCCCTTATTGGACTCTGGTCCGATTTTCGCGTTATTTGATCAAAAGTGACTGTTGTCGGCAAGCCGGTCAAGCGCAAGCCCTTCCGGTGATCGGGGTTGAGACTATCGGCCAAGTCGACAAACGCAATGGTCAGATGTCTGGCGCCAGAGGATTTGATGTGAACGCTGCGACCGAGAAAATGCCCGACCACGAACGCGCTTACCGGGCGCTGCGCGACATGATCCTGCATGGCGAGCTTGCGCCGGGGCAGGCGGTCACGATCCAGGGGCTGGTCGAGACCCTGGGGCTGGGCATGACGCCTGTGCGCGAGGCGATCCGGCGGCTCACGTCGCGCGGCGCGCTGGAGTTCAAGGGCAACCGCCGGGTGTCGGTGCCGGAGATGGACGCGGCCACCTATGACGAACTGGCCTTCGTGCGGCTGTCGGTCGAGCCGGAACTGGCGCGCCGGGCCGTTGAAAAGCTGGACGAAGCAGCGATCCGCGAGCTCGAGGCGCTGGATGCGCGGGTCGATGACGCCATCGAACGTGGCGATGTGCGCGACTACCTTGAGGCCAACCGGCTGTTCCACACGCGGCTCTATCAGGCGTCGGGCGCGGATGTGCTGCTCCAGATATCCGAGATGCTCTGGCTGCGCTCGGGCCCCTCGCTGCGCGTCATGCTGGGCCGGGCGGGCACCGCCAATCTGCCCGACAAGCACCGCGAGGCGCTGGAAGCGATGCGGGCGGGCGATGCCGATGCCTGTGCCGAGGCGATCCGGGGCGACATTCTGCAGGGGATCAAGCAGGTCACGTCGACTTTGAGCGATGCCGGATGATGCCGCGGCCTTCGCGTTGACAGTCCGAAATTTGATCATATTGTGAACGCGACTTTTCCGACCCCCGTTCGCGAACCGGAGTTTCCCATGAACAAAATCACGAATCACATGCCGACCGCCGAGCTTCAGGCGATCGACGCGGCGCATCACATGCACCCGTTCACCGCCAACGGCGAGTTGGCCGAAAAGGGCGCGCGCGTTATCACCCGCGCCACGGGCGTGACGCTGACCGACAGCGAGGGCGAGCAGATCCTCGACGCGATGGCGGGGCTGTGGTGCGTGAACATCGGCTATGGGCGCGACGAACTGGCCGAGGTGGCGGCGCGCCAGATGAAGGAACTGCCGTATTACAACACCTTCTTCATGTCGACGCATGTGCCCGCCATTGCACTGGCCCAGAAGCTGGCCGAGATCGCGCCGGGCGATCTGAACCACGTCTTCTTTGCCTCGGGCGGGTCGGAAGCGAACGACACCAACATCCGCATGGTGCGCCGCTACTGGGACCAGATGGGCAAACCCAACAAGCACGTCATCATCAGCCGTAAGAACGCCTATCACGGCACCTCGGTCGGCTCGGGCAGCCTTGGCGGCATGGCCGGGATGCACGCGCAGGGCGGCATGCCGATCCCCGATATCGTCCACATCGGCCAGCCCTACTGGTATCTCGAAGGCGGCGACATGAGCCCGGACGAGTTCGGCCTGATGCGTGCCCGCGAGCTGGAAGCGAAGATCGAGGAACTGGGCGAGGATCGCGTCGCGGCCTTTATCGCCGAACCGATCCAAGGCGCGGGCGGCGTGATCATTCCGCCCGAGACCTACTGGCCCGAGATCAAGCGCATCTGCGCCAAATACGACATCTTGCTGATCGCGGACGAGGTCATCACCGGCTTCGGGCGCACCGGCGAGTGGTTCGGTTCGCAGTATTACGACATTCAGCCCGACATCATGACCGTGGCCAAGGGCCTGTCGTCGGGCTACGCGCCCATCGGCGGATCGCTGGTGTCCGACAAGGTGGCCGAGGTGATCGCGACCGGCGAGTTCGCGCATGGCTACACCTATTCCGGCCACCCGGTTGCCGCTGCCGTGGCGCTGGAAAACCTCAGGATCATGGAAGAAGAGAAGATCGTCGAGCACGTCCAGAACGAGGCCGCGCCGTATCTGGCCGAGAAATGGCATTCGCTGGCCGATCACCCGTTCGTGGGCGAGACGACCATCGTGGGCATGATGGCCTCGCTCGCGCTGACCGCCGACAAATCCGCGCGCAAACCGTTCAAGGCCCCTGCCGGGACCGTCGGGTTCATGACGCGGGAGCGGTGTTTCGCCAACAACCTGATCATGCGCCACGTGGCTGACCGCATGATCGTCGCCCCGCCGCTGGTCATGACGAAATCCGACATCGACACGCTTTACGAGCGTGCGGTGAAGTCGCTCGACGAGGCCTATAAGAACGTCAAGGACGCGGGCCTGATGGAAACCGCCGACTGACCCAAGGACGGGCCGCCGATCTGGCGGCCCGCTGACCCTCTGTGACCCGTCTCGACATTCTCACCGCCAATGACCGACCGGGCGAATACCCCGCGTCCTACTATGCGGCCAGCACTCCGGCGCTCGATCCGATGCCGCCTGCCGAGGGCGACATTCGCGCGGACGTCTGCATCATCGGTGGCGGGTTCACCGGGTTGTCCGCGGCGCTCCACATGGCCCAAGCGGGGCTCAGGGTCGTGGTGCTGGAGGCGCAGCGCGTGGGGTTCGGCGCCTCTGGCCGCAACGGCGGGCAGGTGAACACAGGCCAGCGGCAGGATCAGGACGTGCTGGAGGAGATGGTGGGGGTCGAGCGCGCCCGTGCGCTCTGGGATCTGGCCTGCGAGGCGGTCGATCTGACGAAGAGCTACGCCGCGGCTCACGCCCCGGACGCGGGCTTCGCGCCGGGGGTAATCCACGCCGACCACCGCGCGCGTTACGTGGCCGAGAGCCATGCCTATGTGCGCAAGCTGAACGAGACCTACGACTACGACAGCATCCGCGCGCTGGACCGGGATGAGTTGCGCGCGCTCTGTGCCTCTGAGGTCTATCACGGCGGCTCCATCGACATGAACGCGGGCCATCTGCACCCGTTGGCCTATGCGCTGGGCCTTGCCCGTGCGGCGCGGGATGCGGGCGCGGTGATCCATGAGCAGAGCCGGGTGATCCGGGTGGCCGAGGGCGACCCGGCGGTGGTCGAGACGGCGGCGGCGCGGGTGAGCGCCGACCATGTGCTCTGGGCTACCAACGGTTACATGGGCCGGGCCGAGCCGCGCGTGGCGGACAAGGTCATGCCGATCAACAACTTCATCGTCGCGACCGAGCCGCTGGGCGATCTGGCGGACGAGCTTCTGCCGGGGAACCATGCGGTGGCGGACAGTAAGTTCGTCATCAACTATTTCCGGCTGTCACAGGACAAGCGGATGCTGTTCGGCGGGGGGGAGAGCTATGGCTATCGCTTCCCCGACGACATCGCGGCCAAGGCGGGCAAGCCGATGCGGGAGATTTTCCCTCAACTGAAGGACGTCCGGATCGACTATGCGTGGGGCGGGACGCTGGGGATCACAATGAACCGGATGCCGCATTTCGCGCGGCTCGCGCCCAACGTCTATTCCGCCACGGGCTATTCCGGTCAGGGTGTCGCCATCGCGACGCTGGCGGGCAAGCTGGTCGCCGAGATGGTGGCGGGGCAGGCGGGTCGGTTCGATCTGATGGCCGAGGTGCCGACCCAGCGGTTTCCGGGCGGGGCGGCGCTGCGCACGCCGCTTTTGGTCGCCGCGATGCTGTGGTTTTCGATCCGCGACCGTCTTTAGCGGCAAAGACCGACTTTAACCACGCGCCTCGATCTGGCTTCGGAAGGCGCGCGGCGACAGGCCGGTGGCGCGGGAAAAGACGCGGCTGAAATGCGACGGGTCCTGATAGCCAAGCGCATAGGCCACTTCGGACACCGACAGGTTGGAATAGGCGAGGTTACGCCGCGCCTCGCGGATGATGCGGTCGGTGAGAACGCCCGAGGCCGGACGACCCGTGGCCTGCCGCATGACGCGGCTCAGATGCGTGGGCGTGACGGCGAGACGGTCGGCATAGTCGCTGATTGCGAGGTGTTCGGTGAAATGCGCCTCCACCAAAGCCTCGAACCGGCGCTGGAGCGTGGTGTCGGATGAGGGCGCGGTGGGCGTATCGGCGAGGATGGCGCGGGCGACGAGGCCTGCGAGGAGTGCGATGCGCGCGCGCAGCACATGGGCGCGGCCGAAATCGCGGGTCTGGAACTCGTCGAAGATCGCGACGATGGCATCGCGAATGTCCGGGTTGCCCGCGACCTGCGCGGCATTGGACAGCACCGGGCGGAGCCCTTCGCCTTCGGCCAGCCATTCGTCCAGAACCTCGCTCGGCACGGTGACGACCCAGCCCTCGGCCCCCGGCTCGAAGCTGTAGGAATGGACGCAGCCGGTGGGCACGTTCACGACCGTATTGTCAGATAGGTCCACGTCGAGATCGTCGAACCGCCCCCGCGCGGCGCCGCGATGCAGCATGAGGAACTGGTGCAGCCGTCCGTGGCGATGCGGCGTCAATTCCCAATCGTGCAAGGACGAACGCACCTCGATCGTCTCGCAATGGACGACGTCGGGCAGGTCGGCCTGCTCGCCGAAAAGGTTGAAGTTGTCGATTTGGGTCATGTTCGATCCGTACATGTTTCGGACGGGTCGATCCATTCAAAAAGCCGCCGATCCGGCGCATCACTCGCTCAAACGCGAGGAGGATCAACATGACCACCATCAAAACCAAAGTCGGCATCATCGGCGGCGGCCCGTCCGGCCTGCTCTTGAGCCAGCTTCTCGACCTCAAGGGCATCGACAGCGTCGTGCTGGAACGCAAGTCGCGCGAATACGTGCTGAGCCGTATCCGTGCGGGCGTGCTGGAGCAGGGGTTCACGAACCTCATGCGCGAGGCCGGTGTGGGCGAGCGGATGGACCGCGAAGGCGAGATTCACGACGGCGTCGTCATCTCGGACAACGGGGTCGAGCATCGCATCGACTTGAACGGTCTGACCGGCGGCGACACGGTGATGGTCTATGGCCAGACCGAAGTGACGCGCGATCTGTATGATGCGCGCGAGGCGCGGGGGGGCAAGGTCATCCACGACGCGGACAATGTGCAGCCGCATGATTTGACCTCGGACGCGCCCTATCTGACCTATGAGAAGGACGGCGAGACGCATCGGGTGGATTGCGATTTCATCGTGGGCGCCGATGGGTTCCACGGGGTGAGCCGCAAGTCGATCCCGGCGGATCAGATCCGGGAATATGAAAAGGTCTATCCCTTCGGCTGGCTCGGCATCCTGTCGGAAACCAAGCCGGTGAACCACGAGTTGATCTATGCGCGGTCCGACCGGGGCTTTGCGCTGTGTTCGATGCGCAGTCAGGTTCTGAGCCGCTACTACGTGCAGGTGCCGCTTGACGACAAGGTCGAGGACTGGTCGGACGAACGGTTCTGGACCGAGCTCAAGGCACGGCTTCCCGAGGACGTCGCGGCACGGCTGGAGACGGGCCCGTCGATCGAGAAATCCATCGCACCGCTGCGGTCCTACGTCTGTGAGCCGATGCGCTACGGAAACCTGTTCCTCGCAGGCGACGCGGCGCATATCGTGCCGCCGACGGGGGCCAAGGGGCTGAACTCGGCCGCGAGCGACATCTATTACCTGTATCACGCGCTGATGGCTTATTACGGCGAGGGCGATGCCTCGGGGCTCGACAGCTATTCCGAGACGGCGCTGCGCCGGGTGTGGAAGGCCCAGCGGTTCAGCTGGTGGATGACCTCGATGCTGCACCAGTTCCCGGACACGCCGGAGTTCGACCAGAAGATGCAGGAGACCGAGTTGGATTACTTTTTGGGGTCCAAGGCGGCGCGTACGACGCTGGCCGAAAACTACGTCGGTTTGCCGTTCTGACACCTCCCTGACAGAGCGGCTGCTTTGCGCCCCCGGCCTCCACCGGGGGCGTTTTTCGTTCTGGCGCGCGCCCCGCACCATACTCCGGCGTCTCGTTTGACCTATGTCATGGCGAGATGGCGGCCGGTCCCGGTATCAATCCTCAACCGGAACAGGAGACCCGTGCCATGTACAAGAACATCCTTGTGCCCATCGCCTTCGACGAAACGCGCGACAGCAAGACCGCCCTCGAAATCGCTCATGCGATCTCGGAGGACGGCGCAAAGATCACCGCGCTGCACGTGGTCGAGGAAATCCCGTCCTATGTGGCGCAGTATCTGCCGGAGGGTCAGATGGCCAGCAATGTCCACGAGTTGGAGGCCACGCTGGCCGAAAAGATCAACGGCGAGGTGGGCGTCGACGTGGTCGTGATCGAGGGTCATGCGGGACACACGATCGTCGACTATGCCGCCAAGAACGGCATCGACTGCATCGTCGTCGCCTCGCACAGACCGGGCTTTCAGGATTATTTCCTGGGCAGCACAGCGGCGCGCGTCGTGCGCCATGCGCCTTGCTCGGTCCATGTGGTGCGCTGAGGGGGCTCTGAGCACCACGGGAGGGGAGGCGGGTCGCTTGCGGCCCGCCTTTTTCGTTCCCACATGCAAGGCTCCAGCCAAGGAGGAGACCCCGGAATGATCTGCCCGACCTGTGCCCGTGAGATGGAGCATATCGACCGCCACGGCGTGACGCTCGACCAATGCGGGGTCTGTGGCGGGATCTGGCTGGACCGGGGTGAACTGGAAACGCTGATCGAGACGGTGCGCCCGCCGGTGGTGCTGCCGGACCCCACGCCTGCGCCCGCGCCACGCCCGGTCAAGACCAAGCCCCCCAAGCCGTCGCGCCACCCGCGGGAGGATCTGCGCGAGAACCGGCGCCCGCCCAAGCCCGAGCCTAAGAAATCCAAGGGCAAGCGGTATCGCAAGAAATACTCGACCACCGATAAGGTCAAATATCTGCTCAAGGAAATCCTCGACTGAGTTTGACCGCTGCCCGGTCGGTGCTAGGCTTTCCTCAGCTTAGGAGGAGCCCATGCCCACCATCGCCATGTCGCGGGACCGCCAGACGGTCCTGACAACCTTCGACACCACCCCCGGCACCTGTCAGGACCTTCTGGACCTGCTTAACGATGCCTATGAGGCGTTCATCTCGAAACAGCCCGGTTTCATCGCGGCGGGCCTGCATGTGAACGACGCGCAGACCCGGATCGCGAATTATTCCCAATGGGAGAAGCGCGAGGATTTTCAGGCGATGCTGCGCACCGACGAGATGCGCAGGCGCAACCGCGAGATCAATGACCTGTGCCGGAGTTTCGAGCCCGTCATGTATGACGTGGCTGCCGTATTCTGAGATCAGCTGGCGCGGCGTTTCGCGGCGGTGCGACGGCCGGAGCGGTCGGCGGGGCGATCCGCGACGCGGCGATGACGATCCGCGTTCATTTGCACCGTCGGCAGGATCGGGCTGCTTTTCGCTGTCCGGGGGCCGGTGCCGCGCGACGTGGTCATCCGGCGGATGGCACGGATCGTGCGGGTGAACACCGTCACCCATTCGCCGGAGCCCGGACGCGGGCCGGGGCGGGCCGGATCGGCGCGCAGACCGAAAAAGGCGCCCAAGCGATGCAGGCGCATGTGGCCCATCTTGCCCTCGCGCTTGCGCTCGAGGATCGCCTTGAGCAGCCATGAGACCGAGAAGGCCCAGACGCCAAGGCATTCGTCCCAGTAGACGAGGTTGTGGTTCTGGATCAGCGTGGCGAACCAGCCGTCGCCGCCGTTCTTGATGTTCGACAGGATCATCACGCCCCAGCCTGTACACCATGCGATGCCACCCGCGACGAGGTAGAAGCGTTTCTCCCACCGCGCATCGGCGTCGGGCGCATAGACGAACCAGCATGTGAAGGCCATCATCAGGTACAACAGCACCGCCGAGGCGTAGTGGAACGCCGGCGACTTATCGAGGCCGAGGATCTGCTGCGTGAAGGTGGTGACCGTTTCGCTCTCGTTCGGGAAGAATGCGACGCCGATTGCGCCGAGTCCCGCGAGGATCGCGATCACGTCAGGCGAGATCCAGCGTCCCTTATAACGCTTGATTCCGCGGTGAACGGCCAAAAAGGTACCGATTGCCACCAGGCCTCCGACCAGGAAGTCCCGTTGCGTCGTATGAAAGAAATCGGATATTGTAGGTTGAACGCGGCCATCAGCAATCAGGCCCGCTGCGGCGAGCAGCAGGGGAAGCAGGATACCTAGCAACCCGAACGCAATCCGTAGTCGGAAAAAAGCGCGGGCGTCGTCCTGGACGAGTTTTCTGGGCCAAATTTGGGTCATGATTGTTCAATGAGTGGCAGCACGTTCAGTGTATATTGACGTGGCAACCAATCAAGGCTTAGGGGTGCGCGAACCGGTAAGGATTCCCTTACCGGTTGTGGTGTTTTCGACAGGTTTAGGTCAAAAAATCGCCGGGCAATGGCCGCATTGCGTACCAAATGAGCGCCGGAATCTCCCTTAGAGCGGCGCGGGTGATTCGCCAAGGATTAGCGCCGGTTAGCGAAGTCGACTCCCCGGATGCGGCTAGTCCAAAGCGGCGTGCGGTGAGAACAGATCGCGGTAAATGAAAGGCATCCGAGACGATAATTACCGTTTCGCCTTGCGCAAGGAGACGGCGGGCTTCGATGAGGTTTTCGAAGGTCGTCGTCGAGCGGGTGTCGCGCAGGATCGCGGTTTCAGAGATCCCCATCGCATGCAACACGTCGGCGGCCACATCGGCCTCGGCGGGCGGGACGTCGCCGATGCCACCCGTCACGATGATCCGGTCGACACGCCCGGCGTGAAACAGCCGCCCGGCGCGTTCAGCCCGTCGTCTGAGGGCCGGAGAGGGGACGCCGCCGGGCCAGACCGCGGCGCCCATGACGATGGCGGTTACTCGGGGTAGAGCTGGGCGCACTGGGAGCGGGCGAGGTTTGCTTTTTCCTGAAGCGCGGGCAGTTGCAGGCGCAGGGATTGAAGCTGGGCCCGCTGGTCGGCGATGTTGATCGCCACCGGCCGTTCGACCGAGCGGAAGTCGGTCTTGGTGCAGCGATAGGGATCGCCGTTCCGGTCGCGACAGACACCGGTGTAGGTGTAGGGCTCGGTCGTGCGATGGATCGCATAGCCGCGCGCCACATTGCCCTCGAGCGTGGAGATCCGGCTCTCGGCTGAGCGCAGGTCCTGCGTGTTGCGGATCACGCACATCTCCTGCTCGGTACAGGCGGACAGGGCGACGAGCGCGGCGATGGCGGCGAGAAACGGTTTCATGGCCGGATCATGCGCCGGCGGCGCGGGGCTGTCCAGTGGGGTGATCGGACGTGCAAGCCGACGAGGCGGCGGCGGCTGGTTCGCGGCGATAATACGCGCAATCGCGCTGACGTCCCGGCTGGCGTTCCCCTACTGTGCCGACGGGAGCATGCAAATCTGTGTGGCCGCTGTGACGTTGCCCTGCATCCACGTCCAAACATCTGAGACCGCCTGTTCGTTTTCGGCGGGCGACACGTTGGTTTCCCAATGCATGCCCATCGCGCTCTCGCCGACCACGTATTTCGGTTTGTTCAACTGAGATCCGAGGGTTCTTGCAGCTTTGATTGCGGGGCCAGCATAGGGAAGCGCGGTCTCGAACCCAGATGAAAGGGTCTTGGTCGCGCTCTTGCCTTTATTGGGCTCGCCGCCGACCCGCATGTAATCTTCTTCCCCCTGCGGCCAGCCGCCGATGGCGCCATGCGTGCCCTTGAAGGCCTGCACCAGCAGGTTCGGGGCTTTGCTCGTGATGAGATTTGGCAAGCGGCCGAAGCTGTTACGAGAGTTCGCGTCATTGCTGCGGATCGCGTGATAGGCGCGCACCACGGTGTCCGGCAGGCGGTCTCCGTAATGGTCCGAGGCGGTTGAGCGATCGACCGCGTCGAACAGGAACAGGCCGTCGACGGGAATGCCGCGTTCTTCGAGCTTATGGGCGGCGATCAGGGCCGAATAGCCGCCCCGGCTGAACCCGCCGATGAACACGCCCGGTCGCTTGGGCGTCCCCCGGTTTTCGTTCATGAAGCGGCTGATACGGTCGGCGGCGTCCTTGCCTTTCTCTTCGGTGTCGGAGCCGGTGTAGGTATTGGTCGTGCCCTGAATGTAGTGAAACGTCTCGAAGCCGAAGGTGCCGATCCGTTTCACGAAACTCTGGTAGGCGAATGGGTTCATGCAAGCGCCCTGCGCATAGGGCGTCGCATCGTTGTTGTCCGTGCCGTCTATCCCAACGTAAATCTTCATAAATTCATCTCCCCAATCCGTAGATTGAGGACGAGACGCGCGCATGCGTCAAGGTGGCCATAAGGATCGGCCGGGCGTTCCGGCACGTGATTTAGCGGGCGAGGTCGTCCGCCGTGAGGCGATAGGCCTTACCGAAGCCGCCGTTCAGATGCCCCGCTTCGATGTCGAAGGCGACGAAATTGAAATCGGCAAAGTCGATGTAGAGTTTCGCCTTGGGGTGGGTCCTGAGGTAGTGCTCGCGCAACGCGTCGTTCTTGGGCAGGAAGCGTGCGCCGGTTTGCAGCGTCAGGCGCGGGTGGGTCAGCGGATCGCCCTTGTCGCCGGGTTCGCCGACCAGAAGCGAGGCGGAGGCGTTGTCGCGCAGCGCCTTGGTGTGGGCCGAGAGGTCAGACACCAGCGTCAGCGGCGCGCCCTCGGGCGTCGTGCCCAGAGCCACGCGCGTGACGAAGGGCTGCCCGCCCACGAGGACGGCCAGAGCGGCGAAACTGGCGGTGTCGATGAGATCACGGGCGAGGACGCGAGCCTCGTCATCGGTGGGGCGGATCGGGTCTTTTTCAGGCATCAGGTCCTCGTGCTCAGGTGGGCACGCGGGCTGGCGCATCACGCGGATGCAGGCTGGCTTGCGTCGCATGGTTCTAGCGCGCAAGCCCCTGATTGAAAAGCGCTTTGGTGGGTGCCGTTACTGGCAGGACGCGATGGCGTCTTCGTGTTTGGAGCCCACGCTGGCCATAGCGAGCAGGAGGTCTTCCTGCGTCATGCCGTTCTGGGCTGCAACGGTCGAGAACGCCGTGTCCCACGAGGCCGACACGTCGGACCCGCCGGATTTTGCGGAGAGGAACCCGTCGGCAACGGATTCGTAGAGCCCGCGCTCTTCCAGCGTGATGTTGCTGTAAAGCGAGGTGGAAGCGCAGGAGCATTTGGACGCGCTGGCGCCCATGTCCATGCAGAGCTCGGTCGACCCGGCCTGAGCGGCGGCGGGCAGAAGGGCGATAAAGGCGAGTGCGTATTTCATAGCGGCGAGACCTGTTTTCAGCATATCGGCGGTTATTCGCACATGATTTGGTTTTTTTTGTGGCCGCGGCGCGGGGCGTAACGTGGCGTCTGCAAACCGTTTTCGGGAACTTTTTGGCGCGCGATCAGGTTTGTCGGTCACAACCTTGTGAACGAAACAAAGAGTGGAAGGACGTGAACTATGGGTAAAGCAGGTGGAATCATTCTGGGCCTCGTCGCCCTTGTCGCCATCGCCTTTGCGGTGTTCATGGTGGATTTCGACGTGGCCGATGAGGGCGCGCTGCCGGACGTGGACGTGAGCGTTGACGGCGGCGAGCTGCCCGAAGTCGATGCCGAAGTCGGCGATGTGGACGTGGGCACGCGCACCGAAGAGATCGAAGTGCCGACGATCGACGTCAACCCGCCCGAAGACGACTCGTAAGCCTGACGGTTTACACGCGATATGAGCCCTCGTGCCGGCCGGCGCGGGGGCTTTTTCTTTGGGCTACTTGCAGGTGTCGCCGATGGCGCGGTGGATGTCGCCGATCCGGTCGAGGCGGCTCTTGAAGGCTGTGAGCTCGATCCCGTTCTGGGCCGCGACCGTCTTGACTGACGCGCGCCAGGCGGCGAGCCACCCCTGACCGGTCGAGCGGTTCTTGAGGTAGCCGGTGCCGACCGCATCGTAGAGCGCAAAGTCGGTGCCCGAAACCTGCGTGCGCAGTTTCTCGGTCGCACAGGCGCATTGCGCGGCATTCGTGCCCGGCAGCACCTTGCAGAACGCGG
The DNA here is from genome assembly GCA_036154315.1 of Pseudomonadota bacterium. Taxonomy (GTDB): domain Bacteria; phylum Pseudomonadota; class Alphaproteobacteria; order Rhodobacterales; family Rhodobacteraceae; genus Maritimibacter. The sequence goes on along the minus strand of JAYZLL010000044.1, from coordinate 60,664 downwards.
TGACATCGGCGCTGGCCGTGAGCGGCGCGAAGGCGATGAGGGCTGCGAGGGCGAAACGGGTCATGGCGAGAGGTTAGGCGGGTCGGTGGGTCTTGTCTATGGGCGCGGTTGCTTGGGGGCCATCGGGTCGGCCAGTCCGGCCCGCGTGATCTGGCCCTTCAACCCAAGACGCTCGACACATCCGTAGAAACATATCGACAGACTGCCGTTCACGGCGACTGCGCCGTCGGTGGGAACTGGATACGTCACGCCCGGTCGCCCATTGCGCCGCCTGATTTCCTGATTGTGGCATCTGCGTGAGCGCCCTAGGCTCGTGGCTGGATTTTCAGGAGGTGTTTATGCGTCTCTTTGGCGAGAAGCATTCTACTAAGAAAATTGACGGGGCCGGGGCAGAGGACCGGGCAAAGTTTCTGGCGACACAACCCTGGAAAGCGCTCGAGTTTTCAATTCCCGATCATATTCTTTCCGTTCCGATGAAGATCAGCGATGAAGAACAGACCATGTTGGCTTTCATCGGCAGTCTCACCGAAGGGTCTGGGAAACTGGTCGAATTGGGTGCGCTCTTTGGTGGGCCCGCAGCCTGTCTTGCCTATGGTGCATCGGTGAACCGGGCCACGTTCGATCTGCATGTCTACGATTTTTTCTCGCCGCCGCCCCAGCACGGCAAAAAGTATCTTGTAGATCAGGGGAGCGAGGACCCGGATGGAGACACGTTAAAGCTGGTCTCGGGTTTTCTGGCCGAGTTCGGCGACAACGTGTCGTTGCACAAGGGCGGTATTCTGAAAACGACATTGAGCGGAGCGATCGAGGTCCTGCACGTCGACGCGTCCAAGTCGGATAAACAGTGCGACTTTATCGCCCGGACATTCATGCCGAATTTGATCGCGGGACAATCGACGGTGATCATTCAGGATTTCCTGATGCAGGGGCATCCCTGGGCGATCCATATGATGTACGCGCTGAGGGACTATTTCACCTATGCGGCGAGCACCGAGGTCAATTCGGCACTGTTTATCTATAATGGAGGCCTGACGTCCAAGACGGAAGCCATCGACCGGATCACCACGGCGTCGGACGAAGATTATATCAACGCGGTCCTCTGGGCGGCTGAGTTCCTCCCCGCCGAGAGCCACCGCACGTCTATGGCGCGGCATATTTCGCTCATTCAGGACAATCCCGGCGGACGGCATGTGAGCCAGTTTCCGAACCGTGATCTGTCACCGGAACGGTTGGCCAAAATTGCGCAGGACTACGGGCTTTGAACGCCACCCGAAGGGAAGCGGCGAGGAGCTTAGCGCCCGTGATAGACGGGTTTGCGCCGCTCCATGAACGCCCGTGGGCCTTCGCGGGCGTCTTCGGTCGCCATGACCCGGTCCATCGCCTGCGTCTCGATCTCGTAGCCCTCCGGCAGCGTGCGACCGATCGAGGCGGTGACGGCGGCCTTGATCGCTTCGACGGCAACGGGGCCGTTCGCGGCGATCTTGCGCGCTATGTCGAGGGCGGCGGGCAGGACTTCGGCGGTGGGAAGCACCCGGTTCACGAGGCCGAACTCCAGCATCTTCGCCACGGGCACCGTGTCGCCGGTGAGAAGCATCTCCATCGCCAGCGGTTGCGGCAGTTGCCGGGTCAGGCGGGCGAGGGCCCCCGCAAACGGGATGAGCGCATGTTTGGCCTCGGGCAGGCCGAAGGTGGCGTGATCGGCGGCGATGCGGATGTCGGTGCCCAGCATCAGCTCGAACCCGCCAGCCAGACAATGGCCGTTGATCGCCGCGATGATCGGCTTGGGGAAGGTGTCACCCTTGAGGCTCGCGCGAAAGACGAGCGAGCGGTCCGCGGCGATCCGATGATCCCACTCGGTCTCGGGCGCGCGGGCGCCGGACAGGAGGGGGAGCGACAGTTCGAGGTCGCCGCCGGAGCAGAACGTCTTGTCCCCCGCACCGGTCAGCACGACCACACGCACCGCGTCGTCCGTGGCGAGGGCGTCGAACAGGTCGGCGAGGCGGCAGATCAGTTCCGGCGACAGGGCGTTGTGACGCTCGGGCCGGTTCAGGGTCGCAACGGCGACGCCGTCGGTGATCTCGCAGGTCAGGACGCTCATGCGCCGACGACCGTCATGCTGATCGGCATGCCTGCAAGGGCATCCTTGACCGCGGCCAGCTTGTCCGCGGGGACGGTGACGCGGGTGGCGAGTTTGTCGTCCACCTCGACCTCGGGGTCGACGCCCAGCTTTTCGCCGGTGGCGGCGATGGCCCAGCGGATCGCCTCGGCGCGCAGGGTCGGTTTGAAGATCTTGCCGACAGGCGTAACCGGCATCGCCTCGACCATGCCGATGCGTTTGGGGAGGGCGACCGGGTCTTCGATGCGGGCTTTGAGGAAATCGATCAGGTCAGCCTCGCGCGCCTCGGACCCTTGCCGCATCTCGGCAAAGACCACAGGCAATTCGCCCGCATAGGCGTCGGGCATCCCGACAGCGGCAGCGGTGACGACATCCGGGTGGGCCAGGAGCGCGTCCTCGATCATCTGCGGGTCGATGTTGTGCGAGCCACGGATGATGACGTCTTTCTTGCGGCCGGTGACGTAAAGCCGGCCCTCGTCGTCGATTGTGCCGAGGTCGCCTGAAATCAGCCAGCCACCGTCAAGAAAGGTGCCCGCGTTGCGGGCCGGGTCGGAATAGCCGGCGGCCACGTTCGGGCCGCGTAGCGCGACGATCCCGGTCTCGCCGGTCGCCAGTGGTTTCGCGGGGTCGGCGTCGCCATTGGTTTCGCCGAATACGGCGATTTCGGTGAAGGGCATGGCGAGGCCGCAGGACAGGGGGGTGCGCGGTCCGTGCACGGGTTCGACCGCGATGGCACCCGCGCATTCGGTCATGCCGAGGATGTTGCGCACGGGGACGCCCACATGTTTTTCGGCGGCGTCTGCGAGTTCCGTGGGCAGCGGCGAGCCGCCTGTCAGGAGCCAGCGCAGCGACGAGATGTCGGCGTTGATTGGTTTGCCCTTGAGGGTGGCGAGGATCGTGGGGACGACGCCGATGATGGTGACGCCGAGCCGTTCGACCTGCTTCCAGATGTCACCCACGAAGGCCGTGTTGCGCATGCCGAGGCGACCGGGAATGACCAGCGTGCCGCCTGCAGACAGGGTGGACAGGCCATAGACGAAGGCGCCCGCGACGTGGAACAGCGGAAAGCCGTTGATGACGGTGTCGTCGGGGCCCAAGTCGTGCATGAGGGCGCATGTGCGGGCCACATGGGCCTCGTTCAGGCGCATGTGCTGGACGAGTTTGGGCGCGCCGGTGGTGCCGCCTGTGTGGTAGAACGCGGCGAGGCTGCGTTCGTCACCTTCGGGCACAATGTCGGGGCTGTCTGCTGCTGCGATCATGTCCTCGAACACGCCATCGGCACCGGGCGAGAGCGCGTCGGCGTCGCAGGCGAGGATTGGCAGGGTGACACCCGCTTCGCGCAGAGCCGGGACCAGCCCGGACCAGTAGTCCATCTCGCCGTTCACGCCCATGATGACCACGGCCTTGGCCCCGGCAGCGGCCAGAAGGGCTGCGATGTGGTCGGGTTTCAGAAGCGGATTGATCGGGCAGGCGCGGCCTGCGATCTGCGCGCCCCAGATGGCGGTCTGGGCCGAGGGCGTGTGCTGGGCGAGGACGGCGACCGCGTCGGTCGAGCCGACGCCGAGCGCGCGAAACACCTTGGCCGCGCCCATGATCCGGCGGGCGAAATCGGCATAGGTGATGACCTCGTCCGCGCGCGGATCGGTCGCGTCGCGGATATAGCGGATCGCCACGGCATCGGGTCGTTCCTCGGCCTGCGCGCGCAGAATGTCCCACGGGCTGCGGTGGGGGAACACCGCGTTGAACGGGCGCTCTTCGAGCGTGCGGATGTCGGCTTGAGAGCGGATTTTCATGAGGCGACTCCGGGGGCTTGGAATTGGCGGCGCAGGTTTTCGTCGACGCGGTGGAGCAGGTCGAGCAGCGTGTTGTGTTCGGTCGATGTGAAGCCGTCTGTCATCGCGGCCTCGTGCTTGAGCACTTCTTGTTCGAGCTCGCCAAGGCGGGTCTTGCCCACCTCCGTCAGAAACACCCGGCGCACACGCTTGTCGGTCGAGGACTTGCGCCGCTCGACCCAGCCTTCGCGGGTGAGCGCGTCGAGCAGCGGGACGAGGCTCGAGCGGTCCAGAAACACCGCTTCGGCGAGGCGTGACTGTGCGATGCCGGGATTGGCGTCGATGATCTTTAACAGCCCGAAGTAACGCGGCGCGCTGCCGAACCCGGTGACCTGCGCCTCGAAGGTCTTGTAGGCGGCGATCTGAAGCAGGCGGATGCGATAGGACACGGACTCCCGCAACATAGGCGGCTCGACGAGCGTGCCCGTGTCGCGGGTGATTTCGTCCGGCATCAATTCATGCTCCCGGGCAGGAACAGGACCAGCGACGGGACGGCGATGAGCAGGAGCAGACGCAGCACGTCGACCGTCACGAAGGGGAGCACGCCTTTGAAGATCTTGGGCAGGCTCACCTTACTCGCGATTGAGTTGATGACGTAGACGTTCATCCCCACAGGCGGCGTGATGAGGCCCAGTTCCACGGTCATGACGACGACGATGCCGAACCAGACGGGGTCGAAGCCAAGCTCGGTGATGACCGGAAAGACGATGGGAACCATCAGGATGATCATCGCCATCGCGTCGAGGAAACAGCCCATAACGAGGAACAGGAGCAGGATCAGGAACAGGGTGCCGTAACGCCCGCCGCCGATATCGACGAGGAATTGGGTGAATTCCTGCGGCACGCGGGTGATGGCGAGGAAATAGCCAAAGAGCGTCGCGCCGATCAGGACCACGTAGATCGCGACCGAGGTGCGCAGCGCCTCGACAAGGCTGTCGAGCAGGCTGGACCACGTCAGGCGGCGGCGCAGAAAGCCGATGATCGCGGTGAGGAGCGCGCCAGCGGCGGCCGCTTCGGTCGCGGTGACGATGCCGAAGTAGATCGACAGGATCACGGCGATGAACAGGAGGCCCACGGCCCAGACGCCGCGCAGCGATGCCATCGCTTCCGAGATCGTGAAGGGCTCGGCGGCGGGCAGGGTGCGGCCATACCAGAAGCGCACGGTGAGCATGTACATCAGCACGGCCAAGAGGCCCGGCACGATCCCGGCGATGAACAGCGTGCCGATATCGGTTTCGGTGATGAAGCCATAGATCGCGAGCACGACGGACGGCGGGATCAAGATGCCGAGCGTGCCGCCCGCGGCGATGATGCCGGTCGCGGCCTCGTCTCCGTAGCCTGCGCGCTTCATCTCCGGGTAGGCGATCTTGGTCATGGTCGCGGCGGTGGCGACGGACGAGCCGCAGATCGCGGCGAAGCCCCCGCAGGCCCCAACCGAGGCGAGGCCGAGGCCGCCCTTGAAGCCGCCAAGCCACGCGCGGCCCGCGCGGAAGAGTTCCGACGACATGCCGGAGTTGGTGGCGAGCACGCCCATCAGCACGAAGAACGGGATGAGCGTCAGGTTAAAGTCGGTGATCGTCGAGATCGGCGACTGGGCCAGCAGGTTCAGCGCCGGTTTGATGTCGATCATCACGGCAAAACCGCCGACACCGACGATGCCCATCGCGATGCCGATCGGCACGCGCAGGGCCATGAGGGCGAAGAGGACGATGAAGCCGCCGCCCGCGATCCATTCGTTGCTCATCGCTTCTGATCCTCAAGAAGTTGTTCGTCGATCCCGTCGAATTCGCCAAGGTCGGTGCCGAGGCGTCCGATCAGCCAGAGCCGGACGAGGGTTGTGAAAAGCGCGGCCATCAGGCCGACCCAGATGGCGAGAAAGAAGGGCCAGTGCGGCAGGCGCAGGTCCATCGTGGCATCGCCGCCGTTCATGGCCGACAACACGCGGCCCCAGATTTTCCAGCACAGAAGGGCTGTGAAGCCCGCGAGCACGGCCCAGGCGAAGGCGTTGATCCAGCGGCGGGTGCCGCGACCGACGGCTTGGGCGAGCAGGTCGACCTTGATGTGGGTGCCATGAAAGCCAAGGCTTGCCATGCCCCAGCCGATGGCGACGCCCAGAAGCAGCCGCGACACGTCGAAGGCGTCGGGCAGGGGGCGGGCAAAGCCGTAGCGGCCGATGGCCGAGGCGACGATCAGGATCGTGACCGCCCCGAGCAGGGCCCCCGCGATCCGTTCGATCAACAGGATGGCCCGATTGAGGCCGCGGGCGGCGCCTTTGGTATCTGTCTGCATGATGACCTGCGAGGTTCGGATGCGCGAAGACCGTCTCCGCGCATCCGGTTTCGGATCAGTAGTCGGCGTCCATCTCGACCAGCTTGGCCTTATAGGCTTCGAGGATCGCGTCGGCGTCGTGACCACGGTCGGCCACGGCGGCCTTCCATTCGTCGACCAGCGGGGCCGCGGCTTCGCGCCAAGCGGTCACTTCTTCTTCGGTCGGCGTGTTAAAGGTCTGGTTCTCGTCCGCCATCAGCTGCTCTTTCGCGGCCATGTCGTCGTCGTACCAGCCCTGAGCGACCTGACCCGACCAATCCGGGGTGCAGTGGTCGTCGATCACGGCTTTGTTCTCGTCGGACAGCGCGTTGTAGCTGTCGAGGTTCATCACCATGACCTGTGCCGACAGGTAGAACGGCATGTCGAGGTGGACCGGCACTTCTTCCGTCAGGTTGAAGTCGTACATCGACCCCCACGGGAAGGTCACGGCTTCGGCCGCACCTTTGGAGAGGGCTTCACGCACTTCCGGTGCGGGCACTTGCACGGGGCCGCCACCTAGGAGCGAGATAAAGCGCGCCATCGTGGCATGGGCCGGGCGCACGTTCTTGCCCGCGACCTGATCGGGGCTGGTCACGTCGACCTGGCTGTGGAAGGCGCCGGGGGCGTGGGGGTGAACGAAGCAGACTTTGACGTCGCTCATTTCCTGCTGGGCGCCGTGCTCGGCATACCATTCGTGGATCGCCATCGCACCCTTGACGCTGTCGTCGGCCATGAACGGCACTTCGGTCAGCGCGTAGATCGGGAAGCGGCCTGCGGTGTAGCCCGGGTTCACGTAAGCCAGATCGACGATGCCGTCTTTCGCCATGTCGTAGTGATCGGGGGCGCGGCCAAGTTGCTGGGCCGGGTAGATGTCGATCTGGATGCGGCCGTCCGAGGCCTCCATCACCGATTCCGCCCAGGGGTTGATGCCCTTGGTGGCCGGGGAAATGGTCGGCGGAACCCAATGCGACAGGCGCAGGGTGACGTCTTGCGCCATGAGCGTGGCCGGGACCATAGCGGTCAGGATCGCGCCAAGCGCGATGGTGGTCTTTTTCATGATATCCTCCCATTGAGCCGGGTTATCCGGGTCTCAACAATGATGGATATCAAACAACTTCCAAAAAGCAACACGATTCGCGTGCGCTAGTCGGAAATGTACTAATCGGTTCAGAAGTGCGCCTTGGGCTCGTCCGGCTTGCCTGCGGCGATTGCCAGAAGGCCCGCGACCAGCGTGAAGCCGATTGGGAACATGGTGAACACGCCGAAGCCGAAGGCGTAGTACATGAGACCACCCGCGACCAGCAGCAGCACCCCGCCCCAGAGCGCGCGCACCTTGGCCATTGCGCCGCCCGCGATGGCGAGCAGGGGGGCGACGAAGCTCGACATCCTGAGGAATTCCTCGTTCTGGACGAAGCCGAACGCCTCGCCGATCTCGGCATTGCTGCGCACGACTTCGGTGTAGCCGTAGTTGAAGAACCCTACGAACATGGCGATCAAGCCGCCGATAATCCCCAGCATGAGGGCTGCGTTGCGCATCTATCCTGCCTCGTCTCTTGTCGGTGGCGTATCACATAGGGGGCGGTGGGGGCCGATATCAAGACCGGGGCCGTCACGTCACGGGGCGTCACTCGGCGGAAACGGCCTCGGCCCCGCGGCTTTTGGCGACCAGGGTGCGCGCCGTCGGCTGGCCCGCGCGGCGCTTCCAGTCCGCCATCCACGCGAGCGCGATGAGGGCGAGAGTGCCTGCGGGAATGTAGAGCCACGGGACGAGCGGATTGTCCGGCTGCCATGCCAGCAGGGTCTGCCCGACGTAGGACAGGAGCGCCCCTGCCGAAAAGATCAAAAGACCCTGACGCCCCATCACCCGGATCGGCTCGGCCCAGCCCATTGCCGTCAGGCGGGTCACGATGGGCAGCGAGGACATGACATAGACGAGTGCCAGCGCGTGGGTCATGCGCAGGAACGGCAGATAGGTCTTGTCGTGCGAGGTGATGTGGAACGGAAAGCCGAGGCTCGAGAGCCACGCCATCCGCCGGTTCATCGCGGGTCCGAACTCCGGCACGTAGCGCCATGCGAGCACGATGACGAGCCAGCCTGCCGCGATCCAGAACAACGCGCGACTTCTAGGGACAAATGTCTCGCCGCGCCGCGCGGCCATGCCGGAGAGCAGGCCGATCACGAAAATGAGCTGCCACGCGAAGGGGTTGAAGAACCACCCGCCGGGGTTGGGATAGGCGGGCAGGTTCCAGCGCCACAGGCCCGTCGCGAACCACAAGAGCACCGAGGCGATGACCATCAGACGTGGCGCGCGCTGTCCGATCAGGATCGCGGCCGGGGCGGCCAGCAGCAGGATCGAATAGGCGGGCAGGATGTTCATATAGCCGATCTGGTGGCCCAGCGTGACGATCCCGACGATCGCTTCGCCGGTGTTCTGAAACACCTGCCGGAGGTTGTTCTTGGTCAGAAGCTCGACGAGGCCGAGCTGCTCGGCGGCGAATGCGAAGACCGCGATGCCTGCCAGCGTCAGGAAGATATGCGAGAGATACAGCACCCAAGCGCGCTTCCACATCGGGGCGACGGCGGGCCAGAGGCCTGTCTCGCGCCATGTGGCGAAGCGCCCGGAATAGGCGATACCGGCCGCGATCCCCGAAATGATGAAAAAGCTTTCGGCGGCGTCCGAGAAGCCCCAGTTGCGCAGGGTTGCCCATTCTTCATAGGGGTTGCCCGGCACATGATCGACAAAGATCATCCACAGGAGCACACCCCGGAAAAAGTCGAGACGCGGGTCGCGGGCGCGGCGCGGCGCGGTGTCAGGCCGGGACATGCTGACGCTCCGGTTCCACGCGCGGCTGGGCCGGACGGTTCAGGATGCCAGCCCGCCAGCGGTCATGAATGGCACGGTAGTCCGCGACGACGGCGGGCGTGTCGAGTTCCTCGGGCACCGCGAAATTGCGCCGGGCGATGGGCTGGGACGACCACGAGATCAGCGCGGGTGCGGCGATCATCGGCAGGGTCACCGGCAAGAGCCAGAGCATCAGGGCGGGCGCGAATTGCGCGGTGGCGAGCAGCGCGACGACGCCGGTCACCGCGATCCACGCCGACGAGCGCAGGGCTTGGCTGAAGGTCAGCGCCCCTTCGCCACGGGCGTGGGAGGGCCAGCCGCCGTCCTGTCCGCTTAGCACCTGAAGCACCGCACGGGTCTGGAACATCAGCATGACGGGGGCGAGGAGCGAGGTGAGCGCGATCTCCGACAGGACCGAGCCTGCCGCGCGCAGCGTGCCGCCAAACTTGCGCGTCCGGCCGACCAGCGCGGCCTGCGCGAGGATCGCGACTTTGGGCATGATGAGCAGGCCCACGATGCCCAGAACCAGCGCGGTGATTTCACGGGTGCGGTCCGAGGGGAAGACGGGGAACAGCTGATAGGCGTTCGGGAAATAGTTGGGTTCGGGGGCAAACACCGTGCCTGCGACGGTCGAGATCAGGAACACCGCCCAGAGCACGGACACGAGATAGGCGAAGATGCCCTGCATAAAGACATAGCGGCTCCACCCGGCGAGGCCGGGGGCGTAGAGCAGGCGCACGTGCTGGAGGTTGCCCTGACACCAGCGGCGGTCGCGTTTGGCATAGGCCAGCACGTTCTCGGGGCCTTCCTCGAACGAGCCGTCGATGGTGCTGTCGGCCTCGACCCGCCAGCCACCGCGCGCGAGCAGGGCGGCCTCGACATAGTCGTGGGACAGGATGTGACCGCCGAAAGGCGCTTTGCCGCTGAGTTCCGGCAGGCCGCAGGACGCCGCGAAGGCCGAGACGCGCACGATGGCGTTGTGACCCCAATAGGGCCCTGTCGCGCCCTGAAGCCGTTCGAGCCCACGGGTGAACACCGGGCCGTGGAGCGACGAGGCGAATTGCATGGCGCGCCCGAAAAAGCTTTGCGCGCCGACTATGCGGGGCAGCGTCTGCAAGAGGCCGAGGGTCGGGTCGGCCTCCATCCGCGCGATCATCTCGCGCAAGGCCGCGCCGGACATCAGGCTGTCGGCGTCCAGCGTCACGGCATAGTCATAGGCACCGCCCGAGCGACGGATGAAATCCTCGACGTTGCCTGCCTTGCGCCCCCGGTTCTCGGTGCGGTTGCGATAATAGATGCGCCCCGCGCCGCCGGTTTCGGCGATGAGCATACGGAACGCGGCCTGTTCGGCGGCCTGACCTTCGGGCGCACGGGTGTCGGACAGCACGATGATGTCGAGGTCCAGATGTTCAGCGACGATCGAGCGATCCATCGCGGCGATGCGCGCGAACGTGGCAACCGGATCCTCGTTACAGATCGGGACGAGCACGGCGGTCGAAGGCTGCGTGGTCAGGGGCGTGGGCGGCTTGGCCCTGCGCGGCCACAGGCCCGTGAGCGCGAGGGTCGCGCCCCATGCCAGCCAGCCGGTGGTGACGAGGATCAGGCCACTGCGGATCGCGTCCCAGATCTGGAACCCGTCCTGCAATGCCGCATCGGTGACGAGCACGGTCGCCGAAACGGCCGCGAGCGCCGTGAAAGCCAGTGCCACGACGCGGAGCCGGACCGTTGTCGGGTCCGGGGAGATGTGTGTTCTAGCTGTCATGAGGTCATGCCGCTCAGATGCGTTGGCGCGGGAGCATCATCCTGACGAGGTGGGTGAGGTCGAGACGGATCGCGCGGCGTTCGAGGGTCTGCTCGGGCATGTCGAGCGGGGCCTCGGGCGGCGCCCAGCCCTCTGGCTCCTCGGAAATGAGGGTTCGGACCATCTCGGTCGTTTCAGCCACGTTCTTCATTCGCTCACCCATTGGTACAGCCATGTCTCGCTCAGCATGCGTCCGTAACCGGACAGTGCGGCCTGCAGTTCCATCGTCCCGGTGCCCGGCACCGCCTCGATCACCAGACGCCATATGTCGGTGCCTTCGACCGGCGACAAGATCGCTTGGGACAACGCGCCGCGCAGGATCGTCACTTTGGGTTCAATTTCCGCGTCGCGCGGAAGTTCCGACAAAAGTCCGCCTTCGAAGTCGATTACGAATTTTTTCCGGTCCGTGGTGGCGCGCACCCCGGCAACGCCGCCTTTTCCGACGCGTGTGCGCAAAATACGGGCACGTTCCGAAGCGCGGTCTCCGGCCGGAGCCAGACCCCAGTGCAGTCGGTAGCTGAACTCGTAGGCGTCGCCCGCGCGGGCGGGGTCGTCGGGCACCCAATAGGCCACGATGTTGTCGTTGCCTTCGAGGTCCGAGGGGATTTCGAGCAACCGGACCGAGCCGCGACCCCAGTCGCCGACGGGTTCGACGATGAGGGACGGGCGGCGTTCGTAATGGGCCTGCGCGTCGAGATACTGGTCGAAGTCACGCTCGCGCTGGATCAGCCCGAAAGACGCCGGGTCCTGCGCCGCGAGATACGAATTCCCGAGCCGCGCGGGGTTCACCAGCGGTCGCACGAAGGTGTCGCCACCCCGAGTGTTCAGGATCAGGTGATCGCTGTCATGCACGGCCGGGCGGAAATCGTCGAAATTGCCGGGGTCGGCCCCGCCGAACAGGAACATCGACGTCAGCGGTGCGATACCGAGTTGCTGGACGTCTTCGCGCATGTAAAGCCGCGCGGTCACGTCGACGGTGGTCGTCTCGCCGGGGGTCAGGACAAAGCGATAGGCGCCGGTCACGGATTGCGAGCGCAGGGCGGCATAGACGGTGACCGAGGTTGCACCCGCGGCGGGACGTTCCAGCCAGAATTCGGTGAAGCGCGGAAACTGCTCGCCGTCCGACATGCCGGTGTTGATCGCGAGGCCGCGCGCCGACAGGCCGTAAAGGTTGCCGCGCCCGAGCGCGCGGAAATAGCTGGCGCCGAGAAAGGCCGCCAGTTCGTCGAAATGGTCGGCGCGGTTGAGCGGCGTCATCAGCCGGAAGCCCGCGACCCCGGCCATTTCGAAGTTCTCGGGGATGTCCTTGGCGACGTCCGAGTAATCGAAATCGGCGGTCGAGAACGGCATCGGCACCGATTGGCCATCGACCACTTCGTACAGATGCACCGGCTCGTTGAAGAGCCAGCCGAGGTGGAACGCGTTCAGTTGGAACGGCGCGGGCTCGTCCGTCATCCAGCGCGTGCGCGTGCGTTCGAACCGGACCCGCTGATAATCGTCGTAGTCGAATTCGGTCAGAAAGCCGGTGATCCGTTCGGGCGGCTGCGGGGCGCCGGTCGCGGCGGTCTGCATGCGTTCGGACAACCAGTCGAAACTGAAGGGCGTCGTCGGGGCCGCGGCAGGGCTCTCGCCACCGTTCTCTTGAACGTCCTCTTGACCGCCCTCTTGCGCAAGGCTCTTGAGCGGCCAGACCATCGGGCTGACGGCGGCAGACGACAAGAGCCCGGCCAGAACCTGACGGCGGGTGCTGCGGGCGCGAAAACCGCGAATCGCCTTTTGCAAAACTTACTCCACAACTTCCTGACTTAGCGTAGGAAATTCTAATGCCGCAGTGCGGAGTGCAAGTGACATTTTGCTGTAAACGGCGAGAGTTGGCGCGAATTTGACCGCCCTTGGGCGGAGCTTTGCCTGTTTCCTGAGCAAAGCCACATGCGCGTGACCTGCGGGAAGAAACAGAGCAGGGTGTGAATCTGGCGGTCAGAACGTCTTGGCGAGTGGGTGGTTACTTGCGGCGCGATACAATTTCCGTATGAGTGCGCGGTCTGTCGCCCTGTTGTTGGGACTCGTTAAGGCCGCGCTGGAATTGTATCGGTGTAGTTTTCGAACATTCCATGGCCCAGAACGGCCTGGGCGAGCCATCTACTCGCACTCTTCGAACAATCGACAGCATAAGGACCGTTCCATTGGGCGTTCTGCGCATCGACGTGTCATCTGACCTGCAAGCCGAGCGGTTCAAACCTGACTCTCCCACATATCTGCGGCATCCGCATCACGTTCTGCTGAATCCCGGTCTCTGGGCTTGGCGTCTCGTGTAAGTGCCGTAAAACTATACCTGAAATGATTCATCAGTCGGGGTCGGAGGGTCGGTGCATGGGGCGGATTCCTTTCGGCAGGCGCGCGTTCGGAAACGGCGCGGGCCGGTTCCAGTGATTTGAGTTGCCCGACCGGGACACGAACGGAGTTTGCATGCTTGAGAAGATCGTCCGACGTTTGAGTGGGGCAACGGCGGTTTGCGCCTTGGCGCTTGGCGCGCAGGGGGCGCTGGCCGAAGGGGAAACGGGGACCAACGGCGAGGCGCTCGCGGCACAGTGGGAGGTCTATAATCAGACTTCCGTGTCGTCGGTGGTCGAAATGGCCCCCATGCGCACGACCGAGACCCGGACGGCTGAGGATGGGACCGAGTATCGGCTGACCTCGCTCCATCCCGGGGTGAACCGCTGGTTCCTGCTTGAGATCGTTCCACAGGTTGGGGCCACGCAATCCTTTCACATCGAGAACGCCGATGCCGACGCGTGGACCTTTGCGCTGAGCGACGGGGCCGCCCCGGTGCTGGTCGTGTCGGGCATGGGGGCCGAGGAAAGCTGCACACCGTGGCAGGGTGAGCCATCGCAGCTTGCGACCGCCGCTGCGAGCGGTCTGCCCTATGCGCCGCTCTGCGGGCAGAAAATCTATCTGCGTAACAAGGTGTCCGGCAGCCGCACGAACCGCGAGGCGGTTTCCGATTTTCTGCGGGAAAACGTGGTGTTCGGCGACAAGCTCGTGAACCTGATCAAAGGGACGTTCTTCGAGGACGCGTTTCTCGAGAACGCGGAAACCGTCGAAGACGGCGATTCCGGTGACGCGGTCGCAGCGCTCGGGCGCGCGAATCTGGACCGCCAGCCGATCATGCGACCGAACATGTCGATCGAAGTCGTCGGCGCCGAGGGCGGCATGGAAGCCGGGGCTTGGTATGCCGTCGAAGGCAACGAGGGCGTCTATTCCAGCGTGATGAAGCCAGCCTATATCGCGAACGACATCCTGTCGGCGCGCAATGGGGCCAATTGGCTCGACGGGGTCGAACAGAACGCTGACGTGTACCTCGTGGCCTTTGACCTCTCGAAATTCGAGATCGGGTACGAGCTGGGCACCGACCACCCCGGTCTGGGCTGGTCCTCGCGCCCGTCGCGGTCGGGCAATGACTGGCAACTGCCGGGGCCCGATGGCTTCAACCGCCCCGATCCGCTGGTGCGCAACGGGATGCTGTCGCCCTCGCTGACCAGTCGCGCGGTCGCGGCCTTTGCGGGTGGCTTCAAGCGCGATCACGGGGCCTATCGGTTTTCGGATTACGCCACGTTCAATCGGGGGCACCACTACGGCTTTCTGTCGAATGGGGTGACGTTCAGCCGGCTTATCCCGAACCTTGCCACGATGTACGTCACGCTCGACGGCGAGGTGGGGATGAAGACCTGGACCGATGCCGACAACGAGATGGTGCCGAACCTGATGTATGCGCGCCAGAACGGGGTGCCGGTCGTGACGCGCGATGCTGAGACCGGGCAGTCCGTGCCGGGGGATCGGGTGAGTTCCTGGGGCGGCGGCAACTGGTCCGGCTCGGCGGATGCGCAGTTGCGCACGCTGCGCGCGGGCATGTGCCTGAGGACCGCGGGCGGTCGTCAGTTCCTGCTGTATGCCTATTTCTCGTCCGTGACGCCGTCGGCGATGGCGCGGGTGTTCCAGTCTTACGACTGCGACTATGCCATGCTGCTCGACATGAACTCGCCTGAGCTGACCTATCTCGCGGTCTACAAACAGAACGCGAGCGGGGACGGGCTCGAGCCGATGCACCTGAACCGCTACATGGCCGAAAGCGATCCGTGGAGCGACAACGGGCGCATTCCGCGCTTTGTGGGCTTTGCCGATAACCGGGACTTTTTCTACATTCTGCGAAAGGAATAAGGGCATGCGGAAAGCGATTGCAGCAGTTGGTCTGGCGTTGGCGGTATTGGCGGGCGGGACCGGGACCGCTGCGACGCTCGCCGAAAACAACGAGGCGATGTATCGCCTGATGATGGAGAAGCGTGGGGTAACGGCCGCGCAGATCGACCGCATCCGGCAGATTTTCAACGCGTCGGGGCGCACGGGGCAGGGCAATCCGGCGGTCACGCGCCATCCGATGACGCCCGAACAGGCCGCGGCGCGGGTGCCGGGCGATCCCTACCAGTACTACCGCAACGCGCAGTTCGAGCGGATTTGCGGGCGCAAGTATATGGCACCGCTTTACGATCCGGCGACGCAGCGCCCGGAGGATGCGACCGTCTGCGTCGACATGTTCGAATACCCCAACGTCCCGATGGCCTATCCGGTGACGTGGATTTCGGCGCGCGACGCGGCGCTGACCTGTGCGGCTGAGGGCAAGCGCATGGGCGATGCGCATGAATGGGAAGGCGCGGCGGCGGGTGCGCTGCTCGCGCCCGACTATCGTTTCGACCTCGGCTCACATGGTGCGATGCGGTCGTGGCACAATGCCAAATGGGGGCAGCAGAAGAACTGGACCTATGGGCCGCAGTGGCAGCGGGGCATCTGTGCGCAGGGCTCGTCCAAGACGCCGGGCTGCAACGGTGGCAGCTGGTCGGGCTGCGGGTCGAACACCTATCCGGTCGGGAGCTTCCCGAACTGCAAGTCGGCGCTGGGCGTGTTCGACCTCGAAGGCAATGCGGCGGAGCACATGAACCTGCCGCTCAACGCCAGCCAGATGGCGAGCCGGGGGTCGCAAACGCTCGGTGTGACCGAGATGAAGGGCAGCTGGTTCATCTGGGACAGCGTGCGCGCGCATGAGGAATGGGCCCGTTGGCGCGCGCCGTTCTGGCACGGCACGCAGGTGATGTCGGGCGCGAGCCATTCGAACTATCACCTTGGGTTCCGCTGCTTTCGCGACGTTCGCTGATCCGGCGCACTCAGACGGAGCGGGCTTCGCCCGCGCATGGCGAGCCCGACGCCTGCGGCGCCGGGCGGTAGGGGGCGCTGCCCCCCGCCGCTGCGCGGCGTCCCCCGAGGTTTCCTGAAACAGAGAAGAGGGATCCGGTGGCCTCAGAACGAAAAAGGCCGCGCTGGTGTGGCGCGGCCTTTGTGCAGTCTGGTGTCCGGCGTCAGCGCGAGGCGACGCGAATGACCGGGCCGGGGAGGGGGCCGTCGCTGTTGAGCAGATAGGCGTAGCGGCTCGACGACAGCAGATCCTCCAGATCGACGGCGCGACCGTTCAGATAGGCGGTGCGGCTGACCAGTCGGATGCCGTGGCTGTAGTCGGCATAGCTCGCGCCATGCACCGTCGACACCGGTTGGATCGGGTTCCCGTTGGAGCGGTGCCAGCCATAGATCGCCACGCGTCCCGGGTTCGAGGCCATGCGATTGGCCATGACCACGTCTTTCTTGTGGCCCGAGATCAGACCTGCACGACCGCCGCGCTGAGCCTCGATCGTCTGGTTGTGCTGCACGAAATAGGCGGTCGAGGACATCTGAGGTCCGGCCTGCATCGGCTTGGGGCTGAGTTTGACCGAAGCCTGAGCATAGATCGCATCCACCATCCGCGAGGTGGGAAGCAGCATGCCAAAGCGACCGGCGATCGAGGCGGCGGCGGGCAGGCCGAGCGGGACGCGGACGAAGTCACGATCAGAGCCGAGCGCGAGGTAGTCGGGCGTCACGCAGATCACGATCTCGGTCGAGGCACCGCGTGCGTCTTTGCCACGCAGGACCACCGGTTGCAGGTCTTGCAGGAAGCCCGGCATGTTGCCGCGGGCCAGTTCGTTGATGATCGCATTGTCGCGGTCGCCACCGCTGCCATTGCCGACGGCGGCCATAAAGGCGCTACCGGTCGGTGCGCCGGCCCGGCGGTTCGGCATGTTGCGCGCGTGGTTGCGACCGCAGCCGTTGCCGGAAACGCGCGACGAGGCGACGAAAGACGGGTCGGGTTCGGCCGCCGGTTCCTGCGCCTGCTGGCGGGTCGGGGCGAAGGCCGTGCGCAACGCGTTGGGCAGCGCGCGGGGGCGCGGCGACGAGGGTACTGCCAGCAGCGACGCGGAGTTCATGGTCGAAGTCGTCAGGCCCGCGCCGGACTGGTCTGCGTCGGTCAGGTTCGTATCGGCGACCTGAATGACCTCGGCCTCAGGCGCGGGGGCGGCAGCGGGGGCCACGAAACCTGCGGGCCGGGTCTGCGGGTGGAGCGAGGTCGAGACGGCGAGCGCGGTCGGGTTCACCATCATGGCGACTTCGGTCTGCGCCGTTGCCGGTTCGTCGGTCAGCGGTTCGGCCGGTTCTGCCGAGGCGACCATCCGGTCGGATGTGAGCGTTTCATCCTGCGAAGGTGTCCTCATCGGTGCCTCACGTTCCGTTTGGGCGAGCGACGACCCGGCGCGGGTGGTTGCGTCATCCTCACTCAGCCGTGCCATGTCCTGCGGCGTGGGCTGGAGCACGGCGGCCTCGGGCATCGGGCGTTCGGGGGGCTGGGCGGCTTCGACGAGCCCGGCCAGTTCCACCTGCGGCGTCTCGGGCGCGGTGTCTTCGTTCAGGCGAAGGCCGCTCAGCACCTGACGCGTGCGGGTTTCGAGGTCGGCCTCGGCGGCCCGAGGGGCGGCCGGTTCGGTCACGACAAAGGCCGAGACGTAGGACGGATAAAGCGTGTGGACAGCGAAGAGGCTGCCCCAGGCGGAGACGACCAGGCCAGCCAGAACCCCGATTGCGGCAAAGGCGACGACGGGTTGCGGGCGCATGCGGACGGGCGCGGTGTCTTTAACATCGTGTGTAAGTCGGATCATGGTCCGCGCTCGTACTGTCCCATCGTTAAGATGACAATAAAGCGGGTTCCGCAGATGTGGGAGATTTTTGCCGGTTGGGCGGAATCTCGCCGCGGCAAGTGATCAATCAGCAATTAATCGCGCCGTTTTGCGACGGAGCGTCGCAGAATAAGGGCCAAACCGGCCCTAAGAAGGTCTAGGCGAGCACCCCGAGCGCGAAGAGGGCGGCGCAGATTACGATGAGATAGCGACTCGCCCGGTCGGTCAGGGCAAAGACGACGGGGTCTTCGTGGACCAAACCCCGGTGTGCGAGCAGCACGATCCGGCTGATCCAGAACAGAAGCACCAGCCCGACACCCCACAGGGCCATCGGCTCGGCATATTGCGCGCGGACCTCGGGCGTATCGAGATAGAGCGCGAGGACCAGCACCGCGATGAAGCCTGAGGCGGTCGCGATCATCGCGATGATCGGACGGTCCTCGACCGTATAGGCGCGCCCGGCGGCGGCCTTGGCCGCGCCGCGCGCGTCAAGCTCGACAAGCTCCGCCAGTCTTTTGACGGCGGCGAGCGATAGGAACAGGAAGACCGAAAAGGTGAAGAGCCACTCCGATGGGTTTACCGACGAGGCGGCCGCCCCGGCGACGATGCGCACCGTGTAGAGCATCGCCAGCACGACGATGTCGAGCGCGAGCATGCCCTTGAGCTTCATCGAATAGGCGGTGGTCAGGACGAAATAGATCGCGAGGACGAGGGTCAGCGACGGGGTGACGAACAGCGTCAGGAGAAAACCGGGGACCAGCAGAGACACGAGCATGGGCGTGCCGAACCGTGCAGGCAGGCGGCCCGAGGCGAAGGGGCGATTGCGTTTGGTCTTGTGCGCCCGGTCCGATTGCAGATCGAGCAGATCGTTCAGGACATAGACCGCCGAGGCGATGAGCCCGAATGCGAAGAACGCCAGGAGCGCAGCGATGAGGGCGTCGAAGGTGAAGGCATGGGCTGCGGTCAGGGGCAGGAACACGAGCACGTTCTTCACCCATTGATGAAGCCGCATCTGCCGCAAGATTTCACGCCAGTAGGGACCGACCGTTTCGGGGGGCTTGGTCGCGACGCCCGCAGACCCGGGTTTGATCAGGTCGAACAGCCCCAGATGCGCGGCGACGGAGCGGGCCATCTCGGGCGCGCCGGAATCCGCGAGGATCACCTGACGCCCCTCGGCTTTGGCGGTTTCGCAGTCGGCGATCAGCCCGCGATCATAGGCCAGCCGCTTTGGGTTCGGCGGCGTGTGATGCCTGCGCAGGTGCAGGGTCCGCACGTCGCGGGCCGCGTTCCACCAGAAGACTTCGGCGCGCAGATTGCCCCGCAGTAGATCCCGGTCGAGATCGACAATCAGGGGGGCCGTGGTCTTGACGGTCTGATCTTCCATCGACTTGAGGGGTATCCTTTGTATTCTTTGGGTTATCTGACCATTACGTGATGCTGTGGCAATCCGCGAGGGCGCTAGACTGTTGGCAAATGGGCCGATGTAGACTCGGGGACACGGTCGGGCTAGCAAAAAGGTGGGATTGTAGAAGGGATTTTCGTCGTGAAGCGACTTGGCGTTCTTGCAGCTTTGGCCTTGGCTTGGCCGGGATTGGTGTTTTCTCAGGACAACATGGACCAACCGGCCCCGACGGATGTGTCCGAGACTGACACAGGTGTCGCGCCGATCCCTGCGGAAGACCCGCAAAGCGAGCCTGCGGAGAGCGAGGACATCGTTGGCGCCGAGGGTGTGAAGGACGCGGACGACGCGCCGGCACGGCCGGGTGTGCTTGGCGGGGGCGAGGGCACTCCGAAACCGAACGAAGACGAGGCGGACCAGAACGCGCGCGTGACGGGCGGTGAGGGGGAGCGTGAGCGGGTCGAGAAGGCTGAAGCGCAGGGCGCGGAGGCTGCGGGCGCTGACGAGACGACGCCATCGGAGGACACTCAGGCAACCGAGGTGGCTGCGGACGATGAGGGCGGCGAGGGCGATGCCTCGGCAGCCGTGACCTCGGGCGCGCCTGCTGATGAGGTCACCGAGGCGACGGAAGCACCGGACCCGCAGGCAGAGAATGTCGCTGATCCCGACGCGGACGGCGCCGAGGGTGTGGCGACCGATGAGCCTGAGACCGAGGCCGCGACCGAGGAAACGGTCGAGGTCGCCGAACCCGATCCCACGGAGATCGCCGCGCAAGAATGCCTTGCCATTGCGGGCGCGGCGGATGCGGGTGTGCCCTCGGCGGCGGTCGATGCGGCCTCGCAGCGCGAAACGCTCGCACGGGCGGCCGAGGCCTGTACGATGGCTGCGGAAAGCGAAGCGGCGGACCCCGAGGTTCTGTTCCATGCGGCGGCCATTGCGCAGGCACGTGGTCAGGCGGACGAGACCTATGCGCTGCTCACCCGGTCCGCCGAGGCGGGGCTGGGCGCGGCCGAGACGCGGCTGGGCGATTACTTTCTGTTCGGTGTGGGGCCTCAGGGGCAGGACATCGCGCAGGCCGTGACACACTACCAAAGCGCCACCGATTTGGATGATGCGGCGGGCATGACCACGCTCGCGCTGCTCTATCAGGTGGCGCGCGGTGTGCCGCGCGATCCGGCGCGGATGGTCGAGCTGATGACCCGTGCCGCAGACAAGGGCTATCACTTCGCGCAGTATCGTCTGGCCCAGACCTATCTGAACGGCGACGGCATTCCGGGGCGCGCGGATGCGGCGCTGGGCATTCCCGATGTGACCAAGGCCGTCGACTATTACACGCGGGCGGCGGATGCCGGGAACCTGTCCGCGGCGCTGGAGCTGTCGTCGCTCTATGCCGATCCGTCCTCGGGCGTGCCGGAAAACCCTGCCGAGCAGGTGCGCCTCACCCGGATGGTGTCGCAGTCCGGCCATCCGCCTGCCGTCGCCATGATGGGGGTGTTTTACGAAACCGGGCGCGGTGTGGACTATGACCCCAAGATCGCCGCCGGTCTGTACGTGCGTGCGATGGAAAGCGGCAAGGTCGAGTTCGGCGATCTGCGCAACGGTGCGCCGGGGGCGTGGGACCGCGATACGGCGCTGGAGTTCCAGACGATCCTGAAGGAGCGCGGGCTCTACGATGGGGCGCTCGACGCGATCATCGGCGGGGGCACGGCGGCTGCGGCCCGCAAGCTCGCCGACGGCTGAACATGAAAAAGGGCCCCACGGCGGGGGCCCTTTGCAGTCACATGTGATGTGGCTCAGACGATGGTGGCTTCGGTCTTGGAGCGGAGTTCGTCCTCGGTCACGTCCGGGGCGAGTTCCACGATCTTCAGACCGCCGTCGACCACATCCAGCACGCCCAGATCGGTGATGATCCGGTCGACGACGCCGGTGCCGGTGAGGGGCAGGGTGCAGGCCTTGAGCAGTTTGGTCTCGCCCGCCTTGTTGGTGTGGTCCATCACGACGACGACCTTTTCGACGCCTGCGACGAGGTCCATCGCGCCGCCCATGCCTTTGACCAGCTTGCCGGGGATCATCCAGTTCGCGAGGTCGCCGTTCTCGGCCACTTCCATCGCGCCGAGGATCGCGGCGGCGATCTTGCCGCCCCGGATCATGCCGAAGGACATAGCGCTGTCGAAATAGGACGTGCGGTTAAGTTCCGTGATCGTCTGCTTGCCCGCGTTGATGAGGTCCGGGTCTTCTTCGCCCTCGAAAGGAAAGGGGCCCATGCCGAGCATGCCGTTTTCCGACTGGAGCGTGATGTCCTTGTCGCCCACGTAGTTGGCCACGAGCGTCGGGATACCGATCCCGAGGTTCACATACATCCCGTCTTCGAGTTCCTGCGCGGCCCGTTCGGCCATCTGATTACGATCCCAAGGCATTATGCGTCCTCCCGGCTGCGCGTGGTGACTTTCTCGATCCGTTTCTCGTGCTCGCCCTGAATGATGCGATGCACGTAGATGCCGGGCAGGTGGATGTGGTCGGGGTCGAGCGCGCCGCGTTCCACGATCTCTTCGACCTCGACCACGCAGATCTTGCCGCACATGGCGGCAGGCGGGTTGAAGTTTCGGGCGGTCTTGCGGAACACGAGGTTGCCGGTGTCGTCGGCTTTCCAGGCTTTCACGATCGAGAGGTCGGCAAAGATGCCCTCTTCGAGGATGTAGTTCTCGCCGTTGAATTCCTTGACCTCTTTGCCCTCACCGATCTGGGTGCCGTAGCCGGTCTTGGTGTAGAACCCCGGAATGCCCGAACCGCCCGCGCGCATACGCTCGGCCAGCGTGCCCTGCGGGTTGAATTCGAGCTCCAGCTCACCGGACAGGTACTGGCGCATGAACTCGGCGTTCTCGCCCACGTAGGATGACATCATCTTTTTGATCTGGCGGGTGTCGAGCAGCTTGCCGAGACCGAAGCCGTCGACGCCGGCATTGTTCGAGGCAACCGTCAGGTTCTTGACGCCGCTCTCTACGATGGCGTCGATCAGCAGTTCCGGGATGCCGCAGAGGCCGAAGCCCCCGGCGGCGATCAACATGTCGTCGCGCAACAGGCCGTCGAGCGCGGCCTTTGCGTCGGGGTAGACTTTTTGCATATCCGTTCTTTCTCTTCTTGAAAACGATGGACCCTGCGGCTGGCTCGATGGTCTCCTCTCCCTCGCCCATCCGCCAAACTCGGCTGGACCCTACCCGGCGGGGCAGGGTGTATTCAAGTTCCTGAGCCTAGGTAAAAATACGAATGCTGCAGGTGCAAGAGCGTGTTGTGATGTTCCTGAGCCGTGGTGCGCGGCGGGCGGGACCTGAAGACCGGGCAGATTGCAAGTCGGTTTCCGGGCCAACTGGCGAAAATGTCATGGGAATCCGTTTGGTTTCCGGTGGGTGAAGCTTTATTTCCTTAACAAACCAAAAAAACGTGACTTCGACAGTGGGGACGACGAATGGGCGAAGGGAGCAATCTGCTGGTAATCATCGCGCTGTTGCCGTTTATCGGCGCGCTGATACCGGGATGGATGATCCGGGCAGGGCGAAACGCCTGCGCCACATTTGCCGCCGTTCCCACAGTGCTCGCGCTCGTCATGCTGGGTCTGCTCGTCCCCGATGTCATGAGGGGCGAGGTGGTTCAGGCCCGGTTCGAATGGCTGCCGCAGCTGGGCCTGTCGGCGTCCTTCTTTCTCGACGGGCTCGGGCTGCTCTTTGCGGGTATGATCCTTGGGGTCGGGCTGCTCATTATTCTCTATGCGCGGTTCTACTTGTCCGGCGACGACCCGATGGGGCAGTTCTACACCTATCTGCTTCTGTTCCAAGGCGCGATGCTGGGCATCGTCCTGTCGGATAACATCCTGCTTTTGCTGGTGTTCTGGGAGCTGACGTCGCTCTCGTCCTTCCTGCTCATCGGCTATTGGAAGCATCTGCCCGAAGGTCGTCAAGGCGCGCGGATGGCGCTGGCGGTCACCGGGTCCGGCGGGCTTGCGATGATCGGGGGGATGCTGATCCTCGGCAACATCGTGGGCAGTTACGAGCTGACCGACATCCTCGCCTCGGGCGACATGATCAAGGAGTCGGACTGGTATCTGCCCGCGCTGATCCTGATCCTTCTGGGGGCCTTCACCAAGTCGGCGCAGTTCCCGTTCCACTTCTGGCTGCCCCATGCGATGGCCGCGCCCACGCCTGTCTCGGCCTATCTGCACTCGGCCACGATGGTGAAGGCGGGTGTGTTCCTGATGGCGCGGATGTGGCCTGCGCTCGCGGGCACCGAGGCGTGGTTCTACATCGTCGCCACGGTCGGGCTGATCACGATGGTTCTCGGCGCCGTGATCGCGCTGTTCAAGGATGATCTGAAGGCGCTTCTGGCGTTCTCGACGGTCTCGCACCTCGGCCTTTTGACCATGCTTCTGGGGTTCGGGACGACCGCCGCCGCCGTTGCTGCCGTCTTTCACATTATCAACCATCTGACCTTCACGGCCGCGCTCTTCATGACCGCCGGGATCGTGGATCACGAGGCGCATACGCGGGACATAAAGCGGCTCGGAGGGCTTGCGAAGCTCATGCCCATCACCGCGACGATTGGAACAATCGCGGCACTGTCGATGGCGGGGATTCCTCTGTTCAACGGGTTCCTGTCGAAAGAGATGATGCTCGAAGAAGCATCGCATACGTACTGGTTCGAAAATCCGTGGATCGTGCCCGCGCTCGCCACGCTTGGCGCGCTGTTCTCGGTCGCCTATTCGCTGCGCTTCATCTTCCACACCTTCGGCGGGCCGGTGCGCGACGATTATCCGCACAAGCCGCATGATCCGCCCTTCGGCATGTACGCGGCCCCCGCGCTGCTCGTCGTGTTCGTGGTCGCCATCGGTGTGATGCCGTTCCTCGCCGACCCGCTGGTCGCGGTCGCAGCCTCGGCAGTGGCGGGTGAGACGCTGCATCCGCATCTGAAAATCTGGCACGGCGTGACGCCCGCGCTGTTCATGTCCATCGCGGCGATCGGTGGCGGCATCGTGCTCTTGCTGATCCACCGTCCGCTCGACCGTCTGTGGATCGCCGCACCCCGGCCCGAGGCCAAGGCGATCTTCGACTGGCTGCTCGCAAAGCTGGTCACGGCGACGCGCTGGTTCACTGATGTGACCCACAACAAGTCGATCACGTGCTATCTTGCGATCTTCGCCGTCGCGTCGGTCGCGCTGGGCTTTGCGGCCTGGTCGGGCGGGGGGATCGCGCCACCGACGCGCGATCTGGTGCCGGTGCCGCCGCTCGTGGGCCTCGGCTTCGTGCTCCTGATCGTTGGCGCAGCCTCGGTCGTGTTGTTCCACCGCAACCGCTTCCGCGCGCTGGTGGTGCTGTCGATCATCGGCCTGATGGTGTCGGCAGGCTTTGTCTATCTCTCGGCCCCGGACCTCGCGCTCACGCAGATTTCGGTCGAGACGGTGACGATCATGCTCCTGCTACTCGCGCTGCATTTCATCCCGAAGGAGACGCCCAAGGAGACGCGGATCGGCAAGCGGATCGCCGATGGTGTCGTCGCCGTCGTGGCGGGCACCGGGGTGGGTGCGCTGGCCTATGCGTTCATGCGCCGCGACGTCGATACGATCTCGGGCTTCCACCTCGACAATTCCTATGAGGGCGGGGGCGGCAGCAACGTGGTGAACGTGATCCTCGTCGACTTCCGTGGTTACGATACCTATGGCGAGATCATCGTGCTCGGTATCGCAGGGCTTATCATCTATGCGCTGATGCAGGCGCTTCTGGGTGGTCCGGCGGGGCGCAAGCTGCGCAACACCGACTTTGCCCGCGACCTGTCCAAGGACCGGCACCCGCTGATGATGGTGGTCGCGACGCGGGTGATGATGCCAATCGCCGTGATGGTCGGCATCTACATCTTCCTGCGCGGCCACAACTACCCCGGCGGCGGATTTGTCTCGGGGCTCGTGATCGCCATCGCGCTGCTCATGCAATACATGGCCTCGGGCTTTGCCTGGACCCAGTCGCGCCAGCGCATTCAGTACCATGCCATGATCGGCTTCGGCGTCGTGATCGCGGGGCTGACCGGTGTGGGATCGTGGCTTGCGGGCAAGCCGTTCCTCACCTCGGCCTTCGGGTATTTCGAGTTCCCCCCGATCGAGGAGTTCGAGCTGGCCACCGCCATGCTCTTCGATCTGGGTGTGTTCCTGACCGTGCTCGGCGCCGTCATGCTCATGCTGTTCAGCCTCAGCCGGATCGCGCGCTATGCCGGTCAATCCGTGAACCTCGAGCCGATGGACTATGACCCGGCCGACAGGGTCAAACAGCTCGAAGAGGGGAGGGAGTGACATGGAACTGATCGTCGCAACGTCCGTGGGCGCTATGACCGCCGCCGGTGTCTATCTCATCCTGCGCCTTCGTGCCTTCCCGGTGATCCTAGGGCTGGCGCTCCTGTCCTATGCCGTGAACGTGTTCATCTTCGCGTCGGGGCGGCTTGCCGTGAACCTGCCGCCGGTCCTGCAATACGGTGACGCACAATACTCCGACCCGCTGCCGCAGGCGCTGGTGCTGACGGCCATCGTGATTTCGTTCGGGATGACCGCCGTGCTCGTGATGGTCGCCATCGGAGCCTTTCTCGAATCCGGGACCGACAAGGTCGATATCGATCCCGGCGATGAGGACGAAGAGGAGCCGGTGAAATGAACCACTGGATCATCGCCCCCGTCATTCTGCCTGCGCTGCTTGCCCCGATCATCGGGTATGTGATGCGCCATGACATCGTCATCGCGCGGATCGCTTCGGTCGCGGGGACCATCGGTCTGGTCGCCATCGCCGCCGGGCTGTTCGCGACCGCCGCGCCCGGCGAGACCTTTGTCTATCGGCTGGGGGACTGGCCTGCGCCCTTCGGGATCGTGCTGGTGCTCGACCGTCTGTCGGCGCTCATGGTGCTGCTCACCTCGGCGCTGGCGCTCATCGTGCTGATCCATGCCATCGCGACGAACTGGGACCAGAAGGGCCTGCATTTCCACGCGCTGTTTCAGTTTCAGCTCATGGGCATCTCGGGCGCCTTCCTGACCGGCGACGTGTTCAACCTGTTCGTGTTCTTCGAGGTTCTGCTCATCGCTTCCTACGGGTTGATGATCCACGCGGGCGGGCGCCAACGGATGCGCGCGGGGCTACAGTACGTTGTGATGAACCTTGCAGGGTCGACGCTGTTCCTGTTCGCGCTGGGCACGCTCTATGCCGCGACGGGGACGCTCAATATCGCCGACCTTGCCGTGCGTCTGCGCGAGATCCCTGTCGAGGACGCGGCCATCGTGCGCGTCGCCGCGATGCTTTTGATGATCGTCTTTGCCGTCAAAGCCGCGCTGTTCCCGGTGCAGTTCTGGCTGCCGGGCGCCTATTCCAACGCGCCCGCACCGGTCGCGGCCCTCTTCGCGATCATGACCAAGGTGGGGGCCTATTCGATCATCCGTATTCACACCCTCGTCTTTGGGCCGGATGTGCCTGCGACCGGTGACATGGCCGGGCTATGGCTTTTCGCTGCTGCGGTGGTGACGGTGGCCGTCGGGGCGTTTGGTGTGCTGGGCGCGCGCCGGTTGATGCCGTTGATCGCGTTCTCGGTGTTGGGCTCGATGGGCACGCTGATGCTCGCCGTCTCGGCCTTTACACCCGGCGCGACTACGGCTGCGCTCTACTATCTCGTTCATTCGACCTTTGCCGCCGCCGCTCTGTTCCTGATCGCCGATCTGGTCATCACGCGCAGGCCGGGGGACACGCTGACGACGCTGCCTGCGACGGTGCAGAACGGCTTGTTCGCCGCGCTGTTTTTCGGCGCCGCTATCGGGATGGCCGGGATGCCGCCGCTGTCAGGGTTCCTCGGCAAACTCTTCGTGCTCGACAACCTGCGTGATCCGGCCGAGATCGGCTGGGCCTGGACTGCGGTTCTGCTGGGCTCGCTCATCACCATCGTCGGGTTCGCGCGTGCCGGGTCGGCGCTGTTCTGGAAATCGACGGCGTTCGTGCTGCCGCAGAACACGATCACCGAGGACGAGGAGAAGGAAGAGGGGCCGATCACCCATGATCCCGCCACGGCGTGGGAGGTGGTGCCGACAATGGCCGCCATCGGCATGCTCGCGGCCCTGTCGATCTTTGCCGGGCCCGCCGCGCGGTATTTCGAACTGACCTCGGAGCAGCTTTTCGACACCGACGCCTATGTAGGCGCGGTGTTGGACAACCCCGAGGGGCTGAAGCCTTATCCTTCTGAGGGCTATGGCGACGAGGCCGCGGCTGAGGGCTACGGCGACGACACCCCGGCAGAGGGTCATGCGGACGAAAGCCAATCGGACGAGGGAGGGCACTAGACCATGTTGAGACGTCTCATCCCGCATCCGATCGTCAGTGTGTTGCTTCTGATCGTGTGGATCCTGCTCGTGAACAAGGTGACGCCGGGCAACATCTTGCTGGGCGCGTTTCTGGGCCTTGCCGTGCCGGTCTTTACTGCCCCCTACTGGCCGGATCGGCCCAAGGTGCAACGCCCGTTCAAGGTGCTCGAATACATCCTTGTCGTGCTCTGGGACATCATCGTCGCCAATGTCGAGGTTGCGCTCATCATCCTGTTCAAACCGAACAAGAAGATCGAAAGCCACTGGGTGAACGTGCCGCTCGAACTGACCTCGGCCGAGGCGATCACGGTTCTGGCCGGGACCATCACCATGACACCGGGCACCGTGTCGGCCATGCTGTCGGCGGATGGCGGTAATATCCTCGTCCACTGCCTGCACACCCACGACCCGGATGCAGTGCGGCACGAGATCAAGCATCGCTACGAACGCCGGCTCAAGGAGATTTTCCAATGATCGAAATGGCGCTGTACTTCGCGATGGGCTGCTTCGGGCTGGGCCTGTTGTTCAACCTCTACCGCATCTCGGTAGGGCCGCAGGCGGCGGACCGCATCCTCGCGCTGGATACGATGGTCATCAACGTGATCGCGCTGATCGTGCTTTACGGGATTCAGGGCGAGACGGCGACTTATTACGAGGCGTCGATGCTGGTCGCGATGGTCGGGTTCGTGTCCACGGTCGCTTATTGCCGCTACCTGCTGCGCGGCGACATCATCGAGTGAGGGGCTGACATGGACATGGTCATCGAAATCGTCATCTCGGTCTTTCTGGTCCTCGCGGGCATCTTCGGTCTGGCCGGGTCGTTCGGGCTGGTGAAGCTGCGCGACACGATGCAACGCCTGCATGCGCCGACCAAGGCGACGACGCTGGGCGTGGGCAGCGTGCTGATCTCATCGATCCTTTATTTCGGACTGGTGCGGGGCGAGTTGAGCTTCCACGAACTGCTCATCACCATCTTCCTGTTCCTGACCGCGCCTATTACGGCCAATTTCATCGCCAAGACCTATATGGCGATGAACATGAAAGCCGAGGACATTCCCGCGACGGAACGCGCCTATGGCTGGGCGATCTTTGAGGATCCGCCGCAGCCGGTGACGCTGGAAAGCGACGAGCCGACCGGGAAGTGAAGCCTCAGACTTCGCTCAACTCGCGGGCGTGCATCCAGTCGGCATGGCGCGGCGCACGTTTGGTGCGCGCCCATTCTTCGAGCATCTCCCATTTCACGTCGTTGAGCCGTGCGAGCATCGCGTCCTCGGCCGGATCGGGGCAGGCCAGTTCGACACGGTGGCCGTTGGGGTCGAAGAAGTAGATCGAATGAAAGATCGAATGGTCGGTGACGCCGAGCACTTCGACCCCGTTGGCCTCGAGATGCGTTTTCGCATCGATGAGCGCGTCGCGGTCGGCGAGTTTGAACGCGATGTGCTGGACCCATTCGGGCGTGTTCGGATCACGCCCCATCTCGGGCTTGGTCGGCAGTTCGAAGAACGCGAGCACGTTGCCGGCGCCCGCGTCGAGGAACACGTGCATGTAGGGATCGGGGTCATGGGTCGAGGGGACATGATCCTCGGCGATGGCCAGGATGAAGTCCATGTTCAGCATTCTGCCGTACCATTCGACCGTTTCCTTGGCGTCCCGGCAGCGATAGGCGACGTGGTGAATTTTGTCGATGTTCATGTCAGGTCCTCCCGATAACTGCCCGAGTATATCGTTGCATTTGCAACGAATGTCAATCCGCTGCGTCAAAAGGCGCGGGCAGGAAACGCGATGCGCCTATCGGAACGGAATTCCCGATCGGCGAACCTTTGTTTGGTCCGGTGTCGCAAAGCGGCGAAGAATGTCCCTTTTCGCACCCCGAGGCGCGTTGACCTGCGTTAACCGGGGGTGTCTCTACGGCTGAACCCAACCACCACCCAGGGAAAACACATGACCACCTATGTCCTGACCGTCCGCTGCGCCTCTCGCCGGGGCATCGTCGCGGCGATCTCCGGCTACCTGTTCGAAAAGGGCTGCAACATCACCGATGCGGCGCAGTTCGACGACGCCGAAACCGGCCGCTTCTTCACACGCATTTCCTGCGTGCCCGAGACCGGCACCGAGATCGAAGACCTGCGCGAAGGCTTCGAGCCGATCGCGAAAGAATTCGGGATGGAATGGGGCCTGCACGACAATGCCGAGCGCATGAAGGTGCTCATCATGGTGTCGAACTTCGGCCACTGCCTGAACGATCTGCTCTACCAGTGGCGCATCGGCGTGCTGCCGATCGACATCGTGGGCGTGGTGTCGAACCACATGACCTATCAAAAGCAGGTGGTGAACAGCGACCTGCCGTTCCACCACATCAAGGTGACGAAAGAGAACAAGCCCGAGGCGGAAGAACGCCTGATGGAGATCGTGCATGAATCCGGAGCCGAACTCGTCGTGCTCGCCCGCTACATGCAGATCCTGTCGGATCGCCTCTGCAAGGAAATGTCGGGGCGGATCATCAACATCCACCACTCGTTCCTGCCGTCGTTCAAGGGGGCGAACCCCTATAAGCAGGCGTTCCAGCGCGGCGTGAAGCTGATCGGGGCCACGGCACATTACGTGACCGCCGATCTCGACGAGGGCCCGATCATCGAGCAGGACACCGTGCGCGTGTCGCATGCGCAGTCGCCCGCCGACTACGTCTCGCTTGGCCGCAACGTCGAAAGTCAGGTGCTGACCCGTGCGGTGCATGCGCATATCCACCGCCGGTCGTTCCTGAACGACGACAAGACGGTGGTGTTCCCGGCGAGCCCGGACAGCTACCGCTCGGAGCGGATGGGCTAAGGCGAGATACGCGCCAAGCGAGTTGACCTCAGAACGCCTGCCCGATGTGGCAGGCGTTTTCGTTTCCGCGTGTGACGCTTGACCCGCCGCGGGGCAGGGGTGATGCATGGGTATGACATTGCCTTACATCACCGCCGAAATCGCGGATGCTCGTCTTACGTGGCCCGAAGTGGTCGCAGCGCTCGAAGCCGGGCACCGCCTGCCGCGCGCCGATGTCGGAGACCTGTTTCTGGGGCCGCCGACCGGCACGTTGATGAGCCGGGGCGCCTATATCGAAGGGCTCGGCTACGGGGTCAAAACCTTTACCGTGACCGATGGCAACGCGGCGCGCGGCCTGCCGACCGTTCAGGGTGCGATGTTGGTCTTCGATGCCGCGACCGGGACGCCGAAAGCGATCATCGACAGTGGATTGGTCACCAAATGGAAGACGGCGGCGGACTCGGTTCTGGGCGCGCGTCTGCTGGCGCGTCCTGAGAGCAGACACCTCGTGATCGTCGGGGCAGGGACGGTCGCGCGCAACCTTGCGGCGGCCTACGCCGCGCTATTCCCGGACCTCGACCGGATCACATTCTGGGCGCGGCGTCGGGAGCAGGCCGAGGTGCTGGTGGGTGAGATCGGGTCCGATGGGCCGCAGATTGCGGTCGCGGATGATCTGGAGCGCGCGGTGCGAGAGGCCGATATCGTGTCATCGGCGACGATGGCGCGGGAGCCGATCCTGAAAGGCGACTGGCTGCGCCCCGGCACCCATGTCGACCTGATCGGCGCGTTCAAGGCCGACATGCGCGAAGCCGATGATGAGGTGCTGAGGCGCGGGACACTGTTTGCCGACAGCCGCGCGACGACACTCCATCACATCGGTGAGTACCTCATCCCGCTTCAGGCGGGTGTCATCACCGAGGGCGATCTGCGCGCAGATTTCTATGACCTGATCGCGGGCGGCGGCACGGGCCGTTCGGACCCTGATGAGATCACCGTGTTCAAAAACGGGGGCGGGGCGCATCTGGACCTGATGACCGCTTCGGCCATCAGTGCGGCGGTGGGGGGCGTAATCGACGCCCCCGACCGTTCGTTCATCTAGCTCGCGTGTTCGCGGACCACGTAGATGATCATCAGCGAGATGCCCCAGATCATGACGGCAAAGCAGAAGAACACGAGCGTGGTCTGAAGCCGTTTGGGATAGAGCGACTTTTCGGGCAGCGAGGGTCGCACGAAGGAGGCAAGGTAACGCTGCTGTTTGTCGGCTTCGAGCCGGGCACCTTCGCGGGCGGCGAGCGCGGTCACATAGGCCTGCCGCAGGAACTCCATATCGACCGACAGACCTTCGTAGATGCCGAGCCGTTCCGACATGGTCAGACCGCTCTGCCCGGTGGCGAGGTCGCCGGTCTGGGAACCGGTCATGCTCTCGCCGATGCCGGTGCCGAGACGCTGGCGTTGCTCTTCGAGCTGACGTTCCATTGACTCGATCTCGGTCCGCAGGACACGCACGGTCGGCGCATCTTCGCTGAGATAGGTCAGGAGCGAACTCATCCGGGCGCGGGCCGAGGACAATTCGCCCTCGAGCTGCGTCAGAAGTTGGATCTGCGCCCCTGCCGATGCCTCGGGGTCGACGTCCTGACGTTGGTCGCGGAAGGCGACCATAGCCTGACGATGCTCGTCGAGTTGCTGCTCGATCCGCGCGACTTCGCGTTCCGCGCTGGCCATCGAGTCGAACCGGGCCTGTTCGGACACCTGATTGACGAGGTCGGAGGCGACTTCGAGGATCGCGGCGGACAGGGCTTCGGCAGATTGCGGGTCAAAGGTCTGCACGTGCAGGGTCAGGATCTGCGACGCGGTGTCGAAATAGATGTCGACCCAGCGATCCAGATAGCTGCGCAGTTCTTCGGCGCTGGGATCGTCCCTGAGTTTGGTCAGGAAATCCGCGCGTTCCGTGTTGTAGATGGCGACCAGATCGACTTTGCCTTTAAGGCGCTCGATCAGATCGCGGCTTTCGATGAAGTCGACCAGCATGTAGCTGTCGCTCATCGTCGATCCCGCACTCGACATCGTCGTCATCATGCTGAGGAGGTCGCCCGACGGCACCGAGCTCGACGGTGAGCGCACGGCAAACTTCGTCTCGACCGCATAGCGATCGGCCGCAACCTGATAGAAATACAACGCCGCAAGCGCCGTCGGGATGATCACGAGAAAGACGAAGCTGAGCCGTGTGAGCCAGCGCCGACGCGCCTGAGCCCCCATCGAGCGCTTCTGAGCTTCGTTCGCATTCAGGACGTGAACCTTCTGAGGCGCAGGTTTCTTGTCCTGCGCCGGCTTTTCGTCCTCGCTGCGCTTTTGCGTCTGCGCGTCAGGCGCCATTGGCATAGTCCATGTCTAAACCGTTTCTATCTAGGCAGAATCCTGTGGCCTCGCAAGCCTCGCGCGAATCCCGGCCTCATTCTTCGTTGAGCTGCTCGTATCGTTTGATCGCGTCTTCGATGTCCTCGTAATAGGTCATCTTGCCATTGTCGAGGACGAGGCCCGTCTGGCAATACTCGCGCAGGTTGTTCATCGAGTGTGAAACCATGATGAGCCGTGAGGTCGGCAGACGCTTTTGAAAGGCGCGTTTGGATTTGGCTTTGAACCGTGCGTCGCCCACCGCCATGATCTCGTCGATCAGGTAGACCTCGAAGTTGACTGCCATCGAAACGCCGAACGCGAGCCGTGCGCCCATCCCGGACGAATAGGTCTTGACCGGCTCGTAATAGAATTGGCCCAGTTCGGCGAATTCCTTCACGTTTTCGACCATCTCTTCGGTGTCCTGACCGTAGATGCGGGCGACGAAACGCACGTTCTCGACGCCGGACAGTTCGCGGTGAAAGCTGCCGCGAAAGCCAAGGGGCCAGGAAATCGACTTGTGGCGGCGGATGATGCCGCCATCCGCTTCCTCGATCCCCGCGATCATGCGCAGAAAGGTCGACTTGCCCGCGCCGTTGCGACCGAGGATCGCGATGTTGTCCCAGGGCAGGGTCATCGATACGCCGTTGAGAATGTTCCGCCGCCC
This sequence comes from Pseudomonadota bacterium, assembly GCA_036154315.1. Taxonomy (GTDB): domain Bacteria; phylum Pseudomonadota; class Alphaproteobacteria; order Rhodobacterales; family Rhodobacteraceae; genus Maritimibacter. Next base: position 27,054 of record JAYZLL010000044.1, on the reverse strand, counting down.
ACCCCTGATGGTGTAGGATTTGGAGACATTCAGCAGGTCGATCATGTCGTCTTGAATCTTGTCAGCCATTCACCCACGAACCCGAAGAAATTGAGACAGCACACCCATGTGAACAGGTAGAGCAGATTGATGTCCGGCGCTGAATAATCCGCAAAGTACCCGACGCGAAACCCCTCGACCCCGTGAATGAGCGGATTCCACCACAGGATCATTCGGTACTGGGTCGGGATGCTCGACAGGGAAAAGAAGATGCAGGAGACGAAGAACGCGGGCCCCATGATGATGTGATAGAGGTTCTGCACCGACGGCAGGAACCGCTTGATCACCGCGAGCGACAGGCCCGCCCCCATCGCCATGAGCGCGAGAAGCAGCAGGGGCAGGGCCATGAGCGGCACATGTTCAGGCGGCGGGACGTCCAGAAACGTGATCTGGAAGCCGAGCACGATGAACATGATCACGAGGTTGGTCGCAAGGTCGAGGATGAGACGGGCAATGGCCGCATCGATGGGTTTGACCATCGGGTAGTTGAACAGGGCGCGGTTGGCCTCGAACGCGTTCATGATGTAGGCGGCGGTGTTGCGGAACATGTTGAACGACAAGACGCCGGTGGCGAAAAAGAGTGCGAACTCGGCACCGTTTCCTTCGGCACCGCCCCGGAACTCGCGAAACAGGATTGTCAGGATCGTGACCTGTAGCACGGGCTCGACGATGGCCCAAGTATAGCCTGCCTTGGACCGGCCGTGGCGCACCCGGGACTCGCGCAAGACGAGTGCCAGGACCACTCGGATATGGGTTCTTAGTGTTTTCATGCTCTTCCCAATGACATGGCGGGTTTGCCGCCGAGTGATGCGCCCCTGCACCATATGCGGTTGACATAACTGGGCGAAACACGGTGAGTTTGATAGACAGCCGGAAAGAGTTCGTCAAAACACGATGTTGGACTTGGAAGATAGGGTAGATATCTCCATTAAGGCACGATAACAGATGCCGTTCAAAAACGTAGCAGACGAATCCGAACACGAATCGGACTAAGATAGGGGCCTGGGAATTCGGCCGATGGATGCCACTTACATAATTGGACAGGCCTGTCGACTGCCGGGATCCCCGAACGTCGCGGCCTTTCGGACCCTTCTTCAAGAGGGGCGGTGCGCTGTAAGCGAAGTGCCGCAGGACCGCTTTGCGCACAGCCTTTTCATGAACCCCAAGCAGGGCGTGGCAGGTAAATCCTACACGTTCCGTGCCGGTGTGCTCGACGATATCTGGGGGTTCGACCTTTCGGTCTTTAAGTTCTCGCCGCGTGAAGCGATCCAGATGGACCCGCAGCAACGTCTGCTTTTGCAGGTCGTCTGGGAGGCGATGGAAGACGCGCGTCTCGACGCCACCAAGCTCGCAGGCAAGCGGGTGGGCGTTTATGTCGGCGCCTCCAGCATGGATCACGGCTCGGTGCTGGGTCGCGATCCGTCGCTCGTCGACAGCTATCTCATGACCGGCAACACCCTGTCACTGGTGGCAAACCGTATTTCGCACGGGTTCGACCTGCGCGGCCCGTCCTTTGTAGTGGACACCGCCTGTTCGTCCTCGCTCGTCGCGATGGATCAGGCGCGCCAAGCCCTGTCGCGTGGCGATATCGACACCGCCATCGTGGCCGGTGTGAACCTGCTTTTGTCACCGTCGAGCTTTGCGGGCTTTTCCGCCGCGCGGATGCTGTCGCCCACGGGCCTGTGCCAGTCCTTTTCGGACAAGGCCGACGGCTACGTGCGGGCCGAGGGCTGCGTGGCGATGGTTCTGCAGAACTCGTCCGACGTGCCCGCGACCGCAAAGGCGCGCGTGATCGATTCCGAGACCAATGCCGACGGCTACACGATGAACGTGGCGCTACCGGCGGAAGAGGGGCAGTACGAACTGCTCGCGCGGCTTTATGATCGCCAGTCGATCTCGCCCGACGACCTCGCCTTTGTCGAGGCGCACGGCACCGGTACGCTGGTCGGTGACCCGATCGAGGCCCATGCGTTGGGTCGCGCCGTGTCCAAGCACCGCAAGTCGCCGCTGCCCATCGGGTCGGCAAAGTCGAACGTCGGCCACCTCGAGCCTGCTTCGGGCATGGTGGGGATGCTCAAGACGCTTATCGCGATGGAAGACCGGCGGCTGCCGCGGTCGCTCCACGCCGAAAACCTGAACCCGCATATCGATTTCGACGAGCAGAAACTCGTGCTCGCGCGCGAGGCGATCGACCTTGGCGACGGCCCGCTGTTCGCGGGCGTCAGCTCATTCGGCTTCGGCGGTGTGAACGGCCACGTGATCCTCGAAGGTGTCACGGCGCCCAAGGCAGCGGCCCCCGCCGCGCCCACCAGCCCGGACCGGATCTTTGTGACCTCGGCCTTCAGCGATGCCGCGCTCAAAGACCTCGCCACGGCCTATGCCGACCGGATGGAAGCCCCGGCGGCGCTGTCGCCCGGCGCTTTGCCCGAACAGGCTTGGCAGCATCGCGGTCTGCACCCCAAACGTCTGGGTGTTCTGGCCGAAGATGGCGCACAAGCCGCCGAGGCGCTGCGTGCCTATGCCGCCGGTCAGAAAGACGCGCGGTTCGTGGCCTACGAGGGCCGCCAGCGCGACGAAGCGCCGGTTTTCGTCTATTCAGGGAACGGCTCGCAGTACCTTGGCATGGGCCGTCTGCCCTATCGCAAAGACGCCGCCTACCGTGAGGCTTATGCGGAGTTCGACGCGCTCTTCACCGAGATGATGGGCTGGTCGGTCACCGACAAAATGAATTCCGAGACGTTGTCGCAGGAATGGGGCGATTGCCGCGTCATTCAGGGCCTCGTCATCGCCGATCAGATCGCGCAGACGGCAGCGCTGGCCAAGCGCGGGATCGTACCTGCCGCGACCATCGGCCACTCGGGTGGTGAAGTCGCCGCGGCCTGGGCCGCAGGCGCGCTGTCGCTCGAGCAGGCCGCGCATCTCGCCGTCAGCCGCAGCCGCACGCAGCTTCAGTTCGCGGGCACCGGCACGATGGCCGCGTTGCAGACGAGCGCCGAGCAGGCGCAGGCGCTGCTGGACGAGTTCGGCGACGCCGACATCGAACTGGCCGCGATCAACTCGCCGCGCAGCGTCACGCTCGCCGGGCCGACCGAACCGCTCAAGGCTTTCGCCAAATGGGCCAAGCGCACGCACCGTCAGGCCTGCGTGATGCTCGACATCAACTATCCGTTCCACAGCGCGATCCTCCAGTCCTCGGAAGAGGAACTGAAAGAGGGGCTGTCGGATATCGTGCCGTCCGCGACGCGGGTGCCGATGTTCTCGACCACGACCGGTGCGCTGGTCGAAGGGACCGACCTGACGACGGACTACTGGTGGGCGAACGTGCGCCAGCCGGTGCAATTCCGCTCGGCGGTCGAAGCGGCCCGCGAGGCGGGCTTCTCGGCCTTCCTCGAAGTCGGGGCCCAGCCGGTTCTGCCGAACTACATCACCGACTCGCTCGACGAAGACGCGCGTCATTGCGCCGTGGTCCACACGCTGGCCAAGAACGACCCGGAAACCGCGAACCCGGTCGCGCGCGCAGCGTTGCGCGCCGTGCTGGCCGGTGTGCGCACCGAGGACAACGCGACCTTTGCCACGGGGTCCGGCCCGCTGGTGAACCTGCCGCGTTACGCGTTCCAGAACGAAGAACTGCGGGCGACGAACAGTCAGGAACTGTCCAAGCTTCTGGGCACCGACGACCAGCATCATCCGCTGCTGGGCGCTCCGCTTGCCGGTGAATCCGGCGTCTGGCGTCGCGATCTGGACGACTCGCTGTTCCCGGCTCTCGCCGATCACAAGGTCGGCGACAGCGTTCTGCTGCCCGGCACGGCGTTTGCCGAAATGGCCTATGCCGCCGCCAGCGTCGAGGCCAAGGGCCAGACCGTCGAAATCTACGACATGGACCTGTTCGCGCCCATCGTGCTGTCGACCGCCACGGGCGTCGAAATCCAGACCGAAGCAGATGCGACCGCAGGCACGATCCGCATCATGTCGCGCGCGAGGCTGTCGAAAGATGCGTTCCGCGAGAACATGCGCGCCCGTTTCGTGATGCACAGCAAGCCGCCTGTGGCGCCTGCGCTTGCCGCGCCGGGCGAAATCTCGGCGGCCGAGGATATCGCGAACTGGGTCTATGAGGATGCCGAGCGTATCGGTCTGCAATATGGCCCGAATTTCAAAGGGTTGAAGCAGGCGCGCCAAGTCGGCGACGATATCGAGGTCATTCTGCGCGAAGGCCTGACGATTGCGACCGATCCGGCCATTCACGGCTTCGATCCGGCGCAGCTCGACTGTATCCTGCATGGCCTCATCGCGATTTCCGCCAACACCGATTTCGCGGATGCGCGTCAGGCGCTGCTCCCGGTCCGGATGGGACGTCTGCAGGTCCATGCGCCGGGTGTCGAGCTCGTCTCGGGTCGTATCCATCTGCGCCGCTGGGGCGATCAGTCGATTCATGCGGATGTGACGGGTTTCGGTCCTGCGGGCGAGGTCGTGGTCGAGGTCCAAGGCCTGCGACTGCGCGCGACGCAGATCATCCCGCAGATCAACTTTGAGCGCCAGTCGTTCCATGTCGAGGCCCGGCCCGTGCTGTCCTCGGCCGGTGCCATCGCCAGCGACGTCATCGAACGCGCACTCGGTGCTGCGCTGTCGGCAGACGAGGCCGAAGACGATGCGCTCCTCCTGCTCGACGCGGCGGCCCAACAGGCCGTTTGGAGCGCGTTCCGCAAAGTCGTGGACAAGGACGGTGTCTACAAACTGCGCCGCCCCGAAGATGGGGTCGAGGGTAGCCTGATCGACGTTCTGGCCCGTCTCGACCTGGCTTGGCAGGGGGCGAGCCACGGCGATTGGCATATTGCCGAAGAGTGCGACTTGCCGGATGCGGACCTTATCGGGCAGGCGCTGCTCGAAGAGCGCCCGGACCTTATCGGTCTGATCGCCCTGATTCTGCGGCTGCCTGCCGCGCTGGATGAGGCATTGGCGGCCATCGCCTCCGACCAGCCCGCGCCGGAGCCCGAGGTCCTCTTTGGACGCGAAGCGGTTCAGGCGCTTGAGAGCGGTCCACATGTGGCCCGTCGCGACACCGTGATTGCGGCGGCCATCGACGCCGTCGTCGGCTCGGTCCCCGAGACCCAGTCCATTCAGGTCGGCGCGCTGTCAGGCTTCGATATCCTGCAACATGCCGTCAAAGCCGATCACCCGGGTCTCGAGCGGGTTCAGGTCATGTCCGCCGACGGCGAAGAGGGCATGGTTTCGGTCCAGATGCGCGGCGTGAAATGGGGCGAGGCGGCGGAACTCGACGTTGCGCTCATCAACGATCCGCTCCAGCTGTTCGAAGATGGCATGGACGAGCGCCTCAAGGGTATTCTCGCGCCGACCGGCGTGCTCATGGTGGTGGTGCCCGCAATGTCGGCCTTCCGCCGCGCGGTGATGCCGTCGAAATCGAACCTCGTGCGCCGCGCCGATGTCGATCGGCTGGTGTCGCGTCTCGACGAGTTGGGCTTTGATGCCGTGCTCCAGCAGGACCTGCCGGATGGCGCTGCGGGCGGTACTTTCGTCATGGCGCGGCTCAAAGCCGCCGCTGACGAGACCGCGCCTGTTGCGCCCGATGAGGTTGCCAAGAGTGACGTCGAGCTGTGGTCCAAGGCGATCACGCATATTCACGGGCCCCTCGCCAAACGCGACGGTGCCTTTACCGTGCTCGTGCCCGAAGCTGCCGCAGCACCCATCGTGATGCTGGGCGCGCCCGGGGGCGGCGAAAGCCAGCTTGCGGCCCGCGTTCTGGCGGCCCGCGATATCGTGGCCGAGGCCGTCGGGGCCAACCGTGGCCTGCTCGCCGTGCTGCCGATGGGCGCGCAATATGCGGGCGGTCCGGTGTCGGACCCGGCCCAGCATGCCATCTGGGCGATGTTGCGCACGGCGGCGAACGAAAACCCCGGCGTCTCGATCCACGCGATCGACCCGGCTGGTAGCGACACCTCTGTGCCTGCCGCGCTCGCCGCGCTCCTGACCCGGATCGAGGCCCACGCTCCGCGTGAGAGCGAGATCGTGCTGCAGGGCAGTGCCGTTCTGGGGCTGCGCGTCGAAACGGGGCTGCCGCTGGTGGCATCGGCCGTGACGGACGTGACGCAGGACGAAAAGCTCGCCACGCGGCTGCGCAAATCGGCCACCGGCCGGTTGGACGCGCTCTCGTGGGAAAGCGTTGCGCGCAAAGACCTCGCCGACGACGAGGTCGAGGTCGAGATTGCGGCCACGGGCCTCAACTACCGCGACGTGATGTGGTCGATGGGCCTGCTGCCGGAAGAGGCGCTGGAAACCGGGTTCGCCGGTCCGACCCTTGGCCTTGAATGCGCAGGCCGCGTGTCGCGCATCGGCGCTGGCGTGACCGATTTCGCTGTGGGCGATCCGGTCGTGGCCTTTGGCCCGTCCTGCTTTGCCTCGCATCTGGTGAGCCAGTCCAAGTGGCTGTCGAAACTGCCCGAAGGCGTGTCCTTCTCGCAGGCGGCGACCCTGCCGGTTGCTTACTTCACTGCCTATTACGCGATGGTCACGCTCGGCAATTTGCAGCCGGAGGAGACGATCCTGATCCACGGTGGGGCAGGGGGCGTCGGACTGGCGGCCATCGCCATCGCCAAGGACATCGGCGCGACGGTGATCGCGACCGCAGGCAGCCCGGTGAAACAGCAGCTTCTGCGTTCGATGGGTGTCGAGCACGTGGTGTCGTCGCGCGAATCCGGCTTTGCAGGCGCTGTGCGCGAGATCACGGGCGGGCAGGGTGTGGACGTCGTCCTGAACTCGCTCGCCGGTCAGGCGATGGAACAGAGCCTTGCACTTTTGCGACCTTATGGCCGGTTCCTGGAGCTCGGGAAGCAGGATTACTATGCAAATACCGGCATTGGCCTGCGTCCGCTGAAAAACAACGTCGCTTACCACGGGATCGACGTCGACAGCCTGCTCAAGGATCGCCCGGACATCGCGAGCCGCGAATTCCGTCGCGTGATGGCGGGGATCAGCGAGGGGCGTTACGCCCCGCTGCCGTTCACCGAGTTCTCGGGCGAGGACGTCATCGAAGCCTTCCGGTTCATGCAGCGCTCGGGCCATATCGGCAAAGTCGTGGTGCGCCCGAACGAGGCCGCGACCGACTGGAACCCGCTGTTCCGGCCCAAGCCGAACGGCTGGTTCGTGCTTGCGGGCGGTCTGGGTGGCATGGGCCTCGAGACGGCCAAATGGCTGGCGAGCGGTGACATGACTCATGTCGCGCTTCTGGGCCGGCGGACCGAGATGGACGCCGAGACCAAGGCGCTGGTCGACAAGATCGAACGCAGCACGGATGAGTTGCGGATCGTGTCCTGCGACATCACCGATCTGGATGCGCTGAACGCGGTCCTGGACGATCTGCGCAAGACCGCCCCGATCCACGGCGTGTTCCACACCGCGATGGTGCTGGAAGACCGCGCGATGGGCGACATTGATCAGGCGCAGCTCGACAAGGTGCTGCCGGTCAAGACCAAGGGGCTCGAAAACCTCGACGCGGCGACGCGCGACGACGATCTGCAGGTCTTCGTGGCCTATACGTCGGTCGCCAACCTGATCGGGAACCACGGTCAGGCGGCCTATGTCGCGGCGAATTCCTATCAGGAAACGGTGATCGAGGCGCGGGCCGCGACCGGGCGTCCTGCCCGTGCGATGGGCTGGGGCGCGATCACCGATGTGGGCTATCTGCGGCGTGATACCGCCAAGCGCAACATGCTGCTCCAGATGTCGGGCAACGTGAAATTCTCGGCGGATCAGGCGCTTCGCGCGCAGGAATTCGCGCTGACGCAGAACGTGCGCGGCAATGTGCTGACGGTTACGCCGATGGGCTGGGGCCCGTCGATCGGGACGCTCGGCAACCTGCGCCGCCCGACCTTCGGCCTCCTGCGTCGGATGGGCGAGGCTGGCGGGTCGTCGCAGAGCCTTGGCACCCTGCGCTCGGACCTCGAAGCGCTGCCGTTCGACAAGGCCGTGAAGCGCGCGACCGCGTACCTCAAGACCGAGATCGCCTCGATCCTGCGGGTGCCGGAGAATACGTTGTCGCCGACCCGTCCGCTGGCCGAATATGGCATGGACAGCCTCATGGGCGTGGAACTGACGCTCGCCGCGCAAAAGGTGCTGGGCGACGATCTGCCGGTTCCGTCGCTGGGCGACGACCTGTCGATCACCAAGATCGCCGGTATTTTCGTGACCCACATCCAGTCGGGCGCCTCTGCCGATGGTGCGGGGAGCGACGCGAGTGCGGCGGTCAAAAATCTGGCCACCCAGCACATGGGTTCGTCGCGGAGTGAGGCTGCAGAATGACATCTGGTTCGAATGCCTTGTCGGGCGACGCGCGTGCGCGGGCGTTGAGCGCGGCGCGTGCGGCGCAAAAGAAGCCCTCGAACAAGGGCGGGCCGATTGTAGATCACAAGCCGAACCCGTCCTTCGATCAGCTTGCGGGCTATAAGGAGCGTCTGGCGCTGCGCCAGATTTCCAAGCTCCACGATCTGGGCGACCCCAGCTTTCGCCAGCACGACGGCCACCCCGGTGCGATGTCGAGCATCGGCGGCAAGGACGTCATCAACTTCGGCTCGTACGACTACATCGGTCTGAACGCGGATCCGCGCCCTGCTGAAGCGGCCAAAGCCGCCATCGACACCTATGGCGTGTCCGCATCGGCCAGCCGACTGACGGCGGGCGAGCGCCCGATCCATCGGGAGCTCGAAGGGCGCCTTGCCGCGCATTACGGTGTCGAGGATGCGCTGACCTTTGTGTCGGGGCACGCGACGAACGTGTCCGCCGTGGCTACGCTGGTCGGCAAAGATGACCTCGTCATCTACGACAGCTATATCCACAACTCGGCCTCGGTCGGGGCGACGCTGTCCGGGGCCACGCGCCGCAGCTTCCCGCACAACGACATGGACGCGCTCGAGACTATTCTGGGCGAGACGGCGGGGCGGTACCGCTACACGCTCGTCATGGTCGAAGGGCATTATTCGATGGACGGGGACATCCCCGATCTGCCGCGTGTGCTCGAGCTCAAGAAACGGTTCGGCTTCTGGCTGTTGGTCGACGAGGCGCATGGTCTGGGCTGCATCGGCAAGACCGGCGGCGGGATGCGGGAGTTCTACGACCTGTCCGGCGACGAGGTCGACGTTTGGATGGGGACCCTGTCCAAAACGCTCGGCTCGACCGGGGGCTACCTTGCCGGTAGCGCCGCGATGATCGACGCGATGAAGTACGAAGCGCCGGGGTCGGTCTATTCCGTCGCGCTTGCGCCCGCACTGGCGGCGGCTGCGAACGAGTCGATCCAGATCATGCATGCCGAGCCCGAGCGGGTGGCGCGCTTGCATGCGCGCGGGGCGTTCTTTCTCGACGTGGCCAAGTCGCTTGGCCTCGACACCGGCGCCTCGGTCGGCTCGTCGATCACGCCGATCATGGTGGGGTCGTCCCCGCTGGCGGCGGCGGCCTCCAAGGTGCTGTTGGACGAGGGGATCAATGCGCTCCCCATCGCTTTTCCGGGCGTCCCGATGAATCAGGCGCGTCTGCGCTATTTCATCACCTCGGAGCATACCGAAGATCAGATCCGTCACTCGCTGACCACGACGGCGGAAATCCTCGCGCGGCTCAGGGAAGGGCCCTTGCAGGATCTGATGAAATCCCTATCCAACACGTTCTGAGACAGCGCGGCCCCCGTGTCGCAATCGAGACCGAGGGGCAGGGATGACCGCACATAGGATTCAGAACGTAATCGGGCCGGATTTCGGCCGCCCTCCCGTTTTGTACCGTGCTATGGGCGAGGCCGTGTCAGGCCCGATGCCGTGGGCGATGGGCGCGGGCGATGTCTTTGACTTCGACAGCTACTTCAACGCGTTTTTTCCAGATGTCTGGCGCAAGCACACCAAGATCGGTCGGGTGGGGCTGAGCCTCGTCACGGACGGAGCCGTTCGTGTGGTGCTCTCGGCACATGGGGACGAGACTCGGATGCTGTCCGAGATGCGCGTGGACGGGGCCGAGACGATCTGGCTCGACGACCTGCCCGCGACCGGGCGCGTGACGTTCCGGATCGAGGCTGAGGGCGCGGCCACGCTGAGCGATGCCGTCTGGGTCACGGATGCCGAACCGCTGGCCACGCCGACCCTTTCCGTGGGTCTGTGTACTTTCAACCGCGAGGAACAGTTCGCGGTCACGCTTGCGGCACTTGCACAATTGCAAGAATCTAATCCCGCCATCCTGCATATCTGGGTAGCAAATCAGGGCAAGACTTTCACTAATCCGACAATCGCCGAAATCGAGGCCCGCGACACGGTGTCGATCCTCGAGCAGACCAATCTGGGCGGTTGCGGCGGCTTCACCCGCACGATGGTCGAGGCGACGTCGGGCGAGACCCGCGCCACCCATCACCTGTTGATGGATGACGACATCATCCTCGACCCCCGCGTGGTCAACCGGGCGCTCGGGTTTCTGGCCTACGTCGAGGGCGAGCTTGCCGTGGGCGGGCAGATGATCGACCTCGACGATCCGATCATTTTGCGCGAACTCGGCGCCAAGCTGGACCCGGAACGCTTTGTGCATTCCATCGGCGAGAACTCCGACCTCACCACGCAGGAGGGGCTCGCCCAGTTCCACGAAACGCCGCGCATCGATTACAACGCGTGGTGGTTCTGCGTGATCCCGACCAAGACCATCGAACGGCTCGGCCTGCCGACCCCGATCTTCATCCGGGGCGACGATATCGAATACGGTTGCCGCATGGCGGCCAACGGGGTCGAGACCATCTGTCTGCCGGGTGTCGCGGTCTGGCACGAGAGCTTTCACCACAAGACGAGCGACTGGCTGACCTATTACGACATGCGCAACCGCCTGTTCGTGGCGAGCCTCTATCCGCAACTCGTCTGGCGGCCAGCGCCCTACTACCTGCTCGGCTTCGTGATCGTGTTCATGTTCCAGAACCGTTACCGCGCGGCGGATATGAACATCCTCGCCATTCAGGACGTTCTGGCGGGGCTTGATTCGGCGCTGGGGTCTGACAGCGAAAGCCGTCACATGGCGCTCATGGCGAGCCTCAACAAGCTGGCGCCTTATGTCGAGCTTGCGCCTGACGAGCTACCGGAGACGGTCGAAGGGACGCTCGCGCCGCTCGATACCTCGATCCCCTCGATGGTCTGGCTGTCGGTCCGCGATTTCGTGCATTCGCATTTCAATGCGCTGCTGCGCCCCTTCCGCAAACCACGTCGCTTTCCTTATGTCCCGATGCCGAACAACGTGCGCGCGCGCGATTACGTGGCGCCTAAGACGCCCGAGGCAGAGCGTTTCGTGCTCTACAAGGCGCGGCCTCTGCGCCTGTGGTCGGTCATGACGCGCACGCTTTGGGTCTGCGCGCGCTACGGCATGACCCCCAGATCGTATTTCGATGAACTCGCTTCGGCGCTCGAAGCGAACCGGTCGCGGGCGCATTGGCAGGAACTGTTCGACCTTCCGCGCGACCGTTTCTGAGCTCAGGTGGGCAGGCGGGGCAGGGCGGCCGCGGCCACGCGAGCGGCGACCTCTTCCGGTGTGCCGTCACCGTCGATGACGATGCAACGGTCGGCTTGGGCCTTGGCGAGCTCCAGAAAACCCGCGCGCATCTTGACCTGAAGCTCGGCCCCGAAATCCTCGAACCGTTCCTCGGTGCCATTGCGGCCTTTGGCACGGGCGTGGCCCTCGGTCGGGTCCATGTCGATGATGAAGGTCAGGTCCGGCTCGCGCCCGATCATGAGCGCGTGGAGATCGTCGACCACCTGCCGCAGCCCTTCGCCGCGCAGACCCTGATACATCCGGGTGGAATCCGCGAACCGGTCGCAGACCACGATCTTGCCCGCCGCGAGGGACGGGTCGATGAGCCGTTCGAGGTGGTCCCGGCGTGCAGCCGTGAACAGGAGGATTTCCGTCTCGGCCGACCAGCGATCCGGGTCGCCTTCGAGCACGAGACGGCGAATTTCCTCGGCCCCCGGCGATCCGCCCGGTTCGCGCGTGGCGACCACGTCGTATCCGACCTTGGAAAGATGTTCGGCGAGCAGGCGGGCCTGCGTCGACTTGCCGGACCCGTCGATCCCCTCGAACGTAATGAACAGACCGGCCATCCGGGTCAGTTCACCGTCGGTTGCTCTTGCGGTTCGTCGGTCTCACCGATCCCGGCAAGCTCGCGCGCCATCGAAAAGACCTGACCGGCAGCGGTGGCGAAGCGGGGCATGAACCCGGCCGCACCCACATCCTGCGCCGCGACGAGCGGAATGACCGTGTCGCTCATGCCGTCGCGGGTGATGGTGAAGGTGGCGAGTTCCTGTCCCGCCGAAATCGGCGCTTCGATCGGGCCGGTCCACGTGACTTCACCCTGAATGCCGTCGTGGGCCGTGACCGGGATCAGCAATTCGACGTCTTCTGCAGCCGCGAGGTCCACCGTATCGGCGTCACCCAGCCAAACCGGAACGCTCGCGATCACCTGACCGCTTTCGACCGCCGTGCGCATGACGAACTGGCGGAAGGCGAAATTGATGAGGGCCGCAGCCTCGGACCGCCGATCCGCCTCGGTGTCGAGCCCGGAAATGACGAGGACAACACGGCGGCTGCCCTGCATCGCGGAGCCGACGAGGCCGTAGCCCGCCTCCTGCGTATGTCCGGTCTTGAGCCCGTCCGCACCCAGCCCAAGATCGAGCAACGGGTTGCGGTTGAACCGGTTGTCGGGGGCACGCCCGTCAAAGGGAAATTCGTCGATCCCGAAATAGTGGTAGTATTGCGGGAATTGCTCGATAAGCCGTTCGGCAAGGATCGCGAGATCCTCGGTGCTCATCCGCTGTGCCGGATGCGGCCAGCCAGAAGCATTTCCGAAGGTCGAGTTTTCCATCCCGAGCGCGCGGGCACGCTGGGTCATCATCGAGGCAAACGCGTCTTCGGTCCCGCCCAGCCCTTCGGCGACGACCACACAGGCGTCGTTGCCGGACAGGACGATGATGCCCTTGATCAGCTCTTCCACAGTCGGGCGGTCCTGCGTGGTGAGGAACATGGTCGAGCCGCCCATATCCATCGCGCGCTGACTGACGTTGAACTGGGTGTCGAGCGACACGCGCCCGTCCTCCAGCGCCTCGAACAGCATGTTCAGCGTCATCAGCTTGGACATGGAGGCGGGCGGCAGGGGCACCTCGGCGTTCTTCTCGAGCAGCACGGTGCCGGTCGTCAGGTCGACGACATAGGCAGAGCGCGCCGCCGTCTCAAAGGCATGGGCGGGCAGGGCGATTAGACCGGCCATGAGCGCGGTCATAAGGCGTGCCGTGACGAGGCTGCGTCGCATCTGAATGTCCTTGGCTTGCCCGGACGGTCCGGGCGGTGGTCAGTTGGTGACGTAATACGCGTCGTTGAAGCCCAGTTCCTTGATCTTCTTCAGAAGCTGGGCGCGCTCGGCATTGGTGCCGGCCGGACCGACGATCACGCGCCAGAAGTCCTTGCCGCTCATCTTACCCGGCTTGATCGTGGGAACCATCCCCGCGCGGCGCAGGCTCTCGGAGGTGTTATGGGCGTTCTGCTCGACCGAGAAGATGCCGATCTGGATATAGGGCTTGGCGATGTTCGACGCGGGCGCCGTGCGGGCCGGTGCCGTTGCTGCCGCCACCGTGGCAGGCGCGGTGGTCGGTGCCGTGGTTGCGGCAGGCGGCGTGCGGCCTTCGGCCTCGTCGAGTGCCCGAGAGGCGACCGCGATTGGATCGAGGGTCGAGGTCTCGACCGCAGGCGCATCGGCGACTTCGGTTGCCACGGCGGTCGTTTCGCCTGTCTCGGCAGGCCCGTCTTCCGACACCTCTTCGCGGCGAAGGGCGGTGATGTTCAGGTCCGCAGGCTGCCCGGCGAGCATATCCAGCGCATCGGCCGCATCGGACGAGACCTGAATGCGGGGGCCGGGTTGCTGGCGCTCGGGGCGATAGAGCACGCCGACGACGAATTTCGAATTGGTGGTGTTGCGGATGATGACCCGCTCGGGGTCTTTGGCATCCTCATGTGCGACCCAGACACCGCCCAGGCTCGGGCGGCCGTCCCACAGGCCCTTGTCGGCGACCTGAAACACTTCGGGGGCTTCCACGTCGCGCTCGACGGTCCGGGTGGACCGGCTCGACGTCGTCGTCGCGCCCTCGGGTTTCGATTGCAGAAAACCGGGAAGCTCGCCCCCGTCCTCACATCCTGCCAGCACAAGCGCGGCGCACAGTCCGATGACCAGCCGCCCTGTCGTCCGCATCTGCATCACGTGTCTTGCCCCTTGTTGCGGGGTCGTTTCCATCGACCCCCGCGCTGCCCGCCTCGCGCCTATGATGCGCGTTTTGCAGGAGTGTACCCTTTCGGTGGGACCAAGAAAAGCCCGACGGACCCGATGCGCGGCTTCCGGCCCGCTCACAATTTCCGGAACTAGGCGGAGGCCGACCATTCCGCGAAGATCGCACGCCGCTCCGTACGGTTAGGCTTTCAGAATCGCCGCGCTCGGTCTATCCGGTTCGGCGCCGGAGGAGTGGCAGAGTGGTCGATTGCACCGGTCTTGAAAACCGGCGTGCGTGAGAGCGTACCGTGGGTTCGAATCCCACCTCCTCCGCCATTTAGTCCCAATATGTCGTGGTTTTTCAAAGGAATATTGTATTCATTATCGGTACCATCCCCCTTTTGGTCCCCCACTTTGTGATCGGAGGAGGGCAACCGAGAGCCAAATGCCACGGTTGCTCACCCATACTAGCCTAACGGACTACTGACCCGCAAAAGCTCCGCCGAAAATCGGATTCCGACTGTCGTCGTGGAAAACACCCGAAACAGCAGTTGCGTTGGGCCCATTTAGGAAACCATCTAGAACCGCTGGATGCTCCGTCCCCAACACCGTCAATGTGAGACCGTCACCGGATAGTTTGTCTCCGTTGACGTTAATTCCTGTGCCAACCAGTGCGGCATTCGCCGTGTTTGCGCCGATTGAAGCCTTGTTGGTCGCGAAATTCACATTCATTGTGAACGTGCCCGTTTCGGCAAACGTGCCGTCGCGAGCACCGATTGCCGTTGCGCCGCTGTATAGTGCGGAACCGGAATTCGGAATAGCGGTTGCTTCCATGCCGCCAGCCATCAACAGTGTGTCCCCTTGCGACGTCTCGCCATAGATGATGAGCGCTTGGTTGTTGGTGGTCTGGTATCCGCCGATAGCGAATGGCGTCGCGCCCACGAACCCGTTTCCTGTATAGTATGCTCCGTTAGCATCGGTGCCTGTTATCACAATCGAATTCTCGTCGAGATTAACCGGCTGACCATCATCAATGGATGCTCCTTCGTACTCTGCAGCTCCGGGCGTGATAGAGGTCAAAGTAAGTCTGTTCCCGTCGGCTTCCCCACGCGCCCGCACAACGCCAACGCCGTCCGAGAAAACCCGCAATACCTCGTAACCGTCTTGGGATGTTGTCATACATCCGCCCAAGACAGATGTTCCGCCCGCCAGCAAGCTGGCAGCCAAGAAATTAACTGATTTCATTGATTCCCCCTCAGAAATCATTCAAGCAAACTGATGCTGAAATACTGCGAAGCTTAGCCATACTCCGAATCTCAGTAGGCCAACATTCTACCAAATCCGCATTCTGGACTATTCCTCTAAAGGATACTCATCTCGTGCGTTGTGCTTTATCGGATTTTTGACCTCGCTCGTTTGGGGCAGGCGCTCAATCCGCCATGCAGCTTGCAGCGCCTCTTACCGGAAATCGCGAAAGCTTGTCAGGACCACGCGTTTGCGAAGTACCTCGAGCAGGGTCGCACCGACGGGCACGTCCACAGTGGCGGCCGCGCCTTTCACGATAAAGGTCAGCGTCCCGTCATGTTGCGCCGTTCAGGCCCAGAAGCCGTGCCGCGTTGTCGTGCAGGATGCGACGGCGCGTGCGCGGATCCGCGCCCAAGGTGTCGAGCATGTCGTTCACCCGATAGGCACCCATGTCGAAGGGGTAATCGGTTCCGAACAGTACGCGGTCGTCCCCGACTGCCGTAATGGTCGCCGAGAGCACGTCGGGGTCGAAGACGACGGTATCCACCCAGATTTGCGACAGATAGGTCGAAGGCGGTCGTGGCGTCGCGCGTGCCTCGGGCCGGACCTGCCACGCGTGATCCGAGCGGCCGATATAGGTCGGTAGATAGCCACCGCCATGCGCCGCGAGAAAGCGAATGTTCGGAAACCTGTGCAGCACGCCGGAAAAGATCAGGTGCGACAGGCCGATGGTCGTTTCCGTGGGCTGCCCGACCGTGTTCGACAGGTAGTATCGGTCGAGGCGCGCACCCAGCGTTGTGCCCAGCGGATGAATGAAGACGAGCAGACCGAGGTCGTTCGCCGCCTCCCAGAACGGGGTGAGGCGTTCGTCGGACAGTTCCATCGTCCCCACGGATGCCGAAATCTCGATGCCTTTGAGCCCCTGCCGACCGAGCACCTCGGACAGTTCACCTGCCGCCTGTTCGGGATGCTGGAGGGACACCGTGCCCAGCCCGACCAGTCGGTCCGGGGCGCGCGCGACGAGGCCCGCGATATCCTCGTTCACGGCGCTCGTGATCTCACCAGCAAGGCTTGGCTCGGCCCAGTGGCAATACTGGTTCGGTGCGGGGGAGACGAGTTGAACGTCGATGCCCATCCAATCCATGTCCCTCAGGCGCGCGTCAAGCGACGCCATGCGCGCGCCTGCTTTCGGCAGCATGTCCGCCGCGTTGTGCGCCATCGACGCGCCGCCACTGCCTTCGGCCATGCGCCTGCGATCGTCTTCGGCCTGCGGGCGGCCCTCGATGAGCCGGTCCACCTCACGGGCATAGGCATGCCCGTGAATGTCGATGACCCGTTCGCCCGCGCGTGGCAGCGGACCGGACGGGAGTGGAGACCACACGTCGTTCATCGGTCGGCCGGGATGATCGGCAGCATGACCCAGTTCTCGTGGTCGCCCCCGGTATGGATCGTCACCGGCGCGGCAAAGGTCTCGGCAGGACGGTCGCGCCCGTCGGTGTGGAACATGGCGCCGACACCGTTCGGGTCCGGCCGCCCCTGCTGGTAGATCGGTGTGGGCCGCGCTGCCGGGGCGACATAGTCGCGACCGCGCACGGACAGCCCGATCCGACAGCCCTTCTGAACCACGATGGACGTCGGCCAGATTTCGATGTCCAAGGTCACTTTTTCGCCCGGTGTCAGCTTCTGCAACTCGTCATGCGCGTGATAGGGCCGCCACGGTTCGGATTTCGCCGCGTCCAGCTTGCGGTGTGAAGCGCGCAGCCATCCCAGCGTGACGGGGCAGAACGGATCCTGAGAGCCGATAAAGACCTGCTCTTTCATGTCCGGTCCGAAAACGCGCGCGACGAGGAACAGGTCCGCGTCGTCGGATTGTGACGACACGACAAGGCGCGCGGCCATCGGTCCGGTGATCTCGGTGTCCTCCGCCATCGGTTCCGTCAGAAAGGTCACGCCGTCGCCCATCGGGGCGTAGGTCACGCTGGCCTCGTCGACAGGTGCGTCGGTCGACAGCGTTTGCCCTTTCGCGTCCAGATGCATGTGGGTCCACTGCGTCCCTGCGAGCGGCCAGGCGCTTTCGCCGCGTTCGACGAAACGGTTGTTGGCGTGGCGCACCTGCAGGCGGACGCGGGGCGACCCTTCGAAGCCTTCGGGCTCGTCCTTAAGGTATTTGTCGAAGAACGCTTTCTGCAGGTTGAAGCCGTAGTCGGTGTAGTAGTGCGTCCAGTGCTCCAGCCCGTGCATTTCGAGGTATTTCTCTTCCGAGGCGGCGTTCACGAAGGCTTCGGTATTGCCCCGCAGGTGCAGCGCCTGTCCGCCCCAGCTTCCAGCCGACAGGAAGGGCACCTTGACCTTGGACCAGTCCGGGCTGCGCGACGTGTAATAGGTGTCTTCCATCTCGCGATTGAGTTGCTCTGCATAGGTATTGCGGTAGTTCGAGGTGAGCATTTCGGGCGTCATGGTGGCAGGGCCGGACACCAGATCACCGGTCACGGCGCTTTTGTAGCCGCGAATGCCGACGCCGTTCTGCACCGACAGGATCTGGTGGCGGATCAGGAAATCCCAGAACGTCGTGAGAATGCCGCCGTGGCGAGAGATGTCGCGATACATATCCGCCGCGCCCTCGAAGATGAACATCGCCTCGAGGTGTTTAGGCTGGGTCGCGGCGACCAGCCATTGGTTGATACCGTAGTAGGATATCCCGCTCGTCCCGACCTTGCCGTTTGACCAGTCCTGAACCCCCGCCCACTCGATGCAGGTCTTGTAATCCTGCGTCTCGCGCGGCGAGAACAGGTCGATCACGCCCGGCGATCTGCCGCTTCCGCGGCTGTCGACGCGGATCACGACATAGCCGTGGCCGGTCCAACGTTCCGGATCCGGCATTTCCCAGACCTGATACTTGTTCGATGAGCGCTGAGCCGTTTCCGGATGTGCCGCGGTCATCATTTCCCAGATCGGTTTGAAATGCCCGTCATAGAAGGCCAGTCCCTTGCCATAGGGACCATGTGCGATCAGCACGGGGTAACGACCGTCTCCGATCGGGCGGAACACGTCTGCGCAAAGGACGGCACCGTCGTCCATCTCGATCGGCACGTCGAACTCGACGACCATGTTGTCCTGTATATGTGCCATGCAAGCCTCCTCAGCCATGCCTTGCTCGGCCGCCGGGCCGCACGGCCGACGATTTCCTTGAGCGATAAAATGAAAATGTCGGGGGTGGGCGGCCGGCCGAAGCGGCCGCCCACGGGGCAATCAGTCGCCCGGATACTTGATGACGAAGCTGTCCAGATCGATCTCTTCCGTAATCAGGTTCTGGGCCAGCGCGAGGTCCACCCAGAACCGGAAGCTCTTCTCCGTGTCGAGGTGCGTGTAGACGTTGGGGATAGCCATCCCTGCCACCACCTGCGGCGGCAGAGACGTGTAACGTGCAATGCTTTCGCGGGTCCCATCGGGGTTGGACTTGATGTACTCGACCGCTTCATCCAGCGCCATCTGCATACCCTCGATCGCTTCTGGGTTCGCGGCTGCCCATTCTGCCGAGGTGACGTAGATGCCGGCGGCGGTATCGGCAGGCACGACGCTCAGATAGTCGCCGATCAGATTTGCCACTCCGGTTTCCACGGCGCGCGTTGCGAAGGGGTCAACGCTTGCGACCGCGTCGACTTGTTTGCCCTTGATGGCGTCCGCGGTCTGGGGCAGCGGCACTTCGACGATGTTCACGTCCGCAAGATCGACCCCGTTCGACATGATCCATTCACGCATGGTCACGTCCAGAAGCCCGCCGATGCCGGGCACGCCGACCTTTTTCCCGACCAGATCGGCCGCGGTTTCGATCCCTGTGTCCACGCCGACGACGACGCCGGACGCAGTGGTGTCCGGGAAGATGTTGGTGGAGGCGAAGGTCTTGAGCTCCAGACCGTTCTCGATCGCCTGAAAGGCGACGGTGGGTGTCGGCAGTCCGACCTGCGCCGATCCGGACACGACACCCGAGATGATGACCGAGCCGTTGTTCGCAAGTTGAAGTTCGACGTTCACGCCGTGATCGTCGAAATAGCCCTGATCCTTGGCGACGAAAGCCGTCACGAAGGGGGCGGTCGCCGTATACATGAGGGTCACGTCGGTTTGGGCCCAGACGGGTGCCGCACCCAATGTTGCGACCGCAGCCGCCGCACCGAGTATTGTCGATTTCATAGTGTTCATGTGGTCCTCCCTAAATGCGTCGTGTGATTTCCTGTCAGCGTTTCTTCCACCGCAGGACACGACGTTCGATGAGCCCCAGAAGGGCGTTAGTCAGAAATCCGATCAGGCCGAGCAGGACGACGCCGGCAAAGATGTCGGCGGCGCCAAACCGTCGCGAAGCAAGCAGAATGCGGCTCCCGAGCCCGCCCTGAACAGTGATCATCTCGCCCACCACCGTCAGGATCAGCGCGATGGTCAGGCCCAGCCGCATCCCCGCGAGGATGTCGGGCATCGCGCTTGGCAGGGCGATCTTGCGCACGTAGTCCAATCGGCTCAGCCCGAGCGCGCGGTTCACTTCGCCAAGGCGAACGTGGACGTTGGCAAAGCCGTGCACGGTCGTCAGCAGCATTGGCCAGACGGCACCAAAGGCGATGAGTGCCACGATCATCGTGTCGGTCAGGCCGAGCAGCACGATGGCCACCGGCGCGACGGCCGAGGCGGGCAGGGGGCGGATCGCCTCGAGCATCGGCGCGACATAGGCGCGTGCCCATGGCGAAATCCCGATGACGGCGCCAAGCGCGACCCCGACCAGCGACGCAAGAACCCAGCCGTAGGCCATCTTCAGAAGGGTTTCGCCGGTTTCCGCAACGAGGCTTCCGTTCTCGATCCCCTTGATGATGGCGTCCCAGGTCTTGCCGGGGCCCGGAAAGAATGCAGGCGGAACGATGCCGGAGCGGGAAAACAGGGCCCAGCCGCCGATGGCCGCGAGGAGAACCGCGATATTGACGAGGATCCAAAGGCCCGAAGACGGTATCCGTGTCATGTCGCGGCGTCCGATGAGCCCGCCATGCGGGGAAACAGGACGTGTTGGGCCTTCACCAGTCCCAGGTTCAGGACCCATCCTAGCAATCCCACCCAGATCAGCGTTGCGAACATATCGGCGGGCCTGAGCGATGACCCGGCGAGCATCAGACGTTGTCCGAGGCCCATCGGGTTGGCTGCGATTTCGACCGTCACGGCAACGATCAGCGCGATGCCGACCGCCAGCCTGAGGGCAACGAAAAGGCGCGGCAGGGCGGCCGGAAGCAGAATTTTGAAGAGCCTTGCCGCCAGTGGCATCTGAAGCGCCCGCGACACTTCGGACAACCGGGGCGGCACCTGCCGTATCGCGGCCTCGGCAAGGATCGTGACGGGGAAGAAACAGGCGAAGGCCACGATCGCCGTCTCCATGGCATAGCCGAACCCGAAGATCAGGATCGCGACAGGCACGATGGCGATGGCCGGGATCGGGCGAAGCAGTTCGAACGTCAGACGCAATCCGCGTGACACCACCGGAACGAGGCCGAACAGCGTGCCGACGACAACGCCGAGAACGCTGCCCAGAAGGAGGCCAAGCCCGCCCGCCGCCAAGGTATCGCCGGTGGCCGTCAACATGGACCCGTCGCCAAGGCCCTGCACCAGAGCCACGACGATCCGGCTCGGTGTGGACAAGGTGTCGCTCTGTACGTCACGAAACCGGAAAATGGCCTCCCAGATCACGATCAACGCGACCGGAATAGCGAAGGCCCGGATCGACTTCATGCTTCGAACGCCTGCATGAATTCGAACAGAGCCCGACGCAGTTTCAGGAACTCCGGCATTTCGCGGGTGGCAAGCTGGTCGCGCGGGCGGGGAAGGTCGACGTCGAAGATGTCCTGCACGCGTCCCGGATTGGGCGCGAGCGCGATGACGCGATCGGCAAGGTAAATCGCTTCTTCCAGATCGTGGGTCACGAAGAACACCGTAACGCCGGTATCGGCGGCCAGTGCCAAGAGCTCGTCCTGCAAACGTTGGCGCGTCATGGCGTCGAGCGCGCCGAACGGCTCGTCCATAAGCAGGACCGCCGGGTCTTGGGCAAGGCAGCGGGCAATCTGGAGCCGCTGTTGCATGCCGCCCGACATCTCGGATGGGTAGTGGTTCGCGTGATTGCCAAGTCCGACCCGGCGTAGAAGATCGTGGATGCGCGCCTGACGTTCGGATTTCGCAACGCCCGCGGCCTCCAGTGCGAGCGACACGTTGCCCTCCGCCGTGCGCCACGGAAGCAGGGCGTTCGCGTAGTCCTGAAACACGATTGCGATATCGCGTGCCGGGCCTTTCACGGTTTCGCCGTGCCGCGCGACAGTGCCCGCAGACCGCTTCAGAAGGCCACCGATGACCCGCATGAGCGTCGTCTTGCCGCAACCCGACGGCCCGACCACGCACACGAACTCGCCTGCAGGAATATCGAAACTGATGTCTTCGAGCACCCGTGTCGGCCCAAAGTCGAGCGACAGGTTGCGGACCTCGATCATGGCGGCGCGCTCAGCCGAACTGGAACGCGCGCCGCTTACGACGTGCAATGGGGCGGTCAAATTGGGTCTCCTCCGTCGGCAGCTCGGACGCCGCCTGACGATAGGCTCTCAATTTTGTTGCCATGTGTCCAATGAATGTAAAATATCTTTGATATGACTTTGAGTAATACGTAAATGCGCCTTGGCACCCTTGATCTGAACCTTATCGTCGCGCTCGACGCGATCCTCCGTCTGCGGTCGGTGACGGCTGCGGCGGACGAGCTCAACCTCACTCAACCGGCGGTGAGCCGGGCTTTGGGCCGACTGCGCGAACACTTCGAAGATCCGATCGTTGCGCCCTTCGGGCGTGAGATGCGGCCCACCGAATTCGGCAAGAGGTTGCAGGAGAATACGGCGTTCCTGCTGAACCAGTCGCGGCAGTTCAGCGAGATGCGGCCCGGTTTCGATCCCGAGACGTCGCATCGGGTCTTTTCGGTCATGGCGTCCGATTTCGTCGTGCAGGTGCTGTTGGTTTCTCTGCTGCCGGAGCTGTCTCGCGTTGCCCCCGGCGTGCGGTTCGACGTGGTCCCGATCGACGGCCAGAACGAAGCACGTTTTTCGCGGGGCGAGATCGACTTTGCGATCGTGCCGGAGCCATTCCTGTATGACGCCGAGCCGTCCGAGTATCTGATGACGGAAGACTACGTCTGCGCCTTTTGGGAAGAGAATCCGAATGTGGGCGACACTCTGGACCTTGAAACCTATACGCGGCTGCGACACGTGCTTGCCACGCTGCGCGATCAACCGGTGGGAAGTCAGTTTGAACTGACGTTGAAAGAACAGGGCGTCGAGATCGACGTTGCTATGAGCCTGCCGAGCCAATCGTTGATCGGGGCCTGCCTTGTGGGCACGCCTTGGATCGCGACCGTTCATCGCCGGGTCTGGAACTCGTTGCCGAAGTCGATGCCGCTCAGATCGCTGCCCGTGCCGCTCGACATAAAGCCGCTGGTGCTGTGCCTCCAGTGGAGCCGCCTGCGCATTGCCGACGACGCAACGGAATGGATGAAGCGCGTTCTTCTCGACCACGCTGCAGAGCTGGTGTGAAGGACCTCCTCACGACCGCATTGGTGCTGCGCTCTAACGTGGCCCACCGCAAAGCTTTGGAAATCATTGGGCGAAGATGGCCACAGCACGCCATAAGCCGGACGAGATAGTCGCGAAGCTGCGGCAGTTTGAGGTGGTTGTTGAACAAGGCGCATCTTTTGGTGATTTCCGTTCCAGAGTGCGATCCCGAAGCAAGCGGCGCTCTGACTCGGCAGTGGCGTGCCGGCGCGTCGGTCAGCCTCCGGGCTCGTGCTGAGGCGCGACACCTTTTTCGGGAAATCACGGTAATCTGCTCTCGAGGAACGGTAACGGAACCTGTTATGGCGACTCGATGGTCGACACGCTCTTCAAGACCATCAAATCCGAACTGATCTTGTCCGTCGCCTGGCAGACACGGCAGCAGGCTGAAAACGCCATCGCCAGATACATCGACGGGTTCCATAGCCCCGGCAGGCGTCACTCATCGCTCGGCGTCTGGAGCCCCATCGCATTCGCGCGGAAGGCCCCGTGAAGTGAGCGAAACGCTCTCCACACATTCCGGGCAAGTCCACTCTTCGCAGAATGTGGGACGGCGAACATGCCCTAGCTGAGACTGCTTCGATTTGGTCTGCCAGCACCCGTAACCGGAAGCGCCGTGTGGACGACGTTTGCCTCAAAATCCCTCTCAGTCGCAGGCGATGTCACGGCGCAAGGCCACCGTGCAAAGCCGGACGGTGCGGCTTTTCAAACCGGCATCCGCTCATGAGCAAAATACGCTCTTGAACATCACGGGCGTTATAAGATAACAAACGTGATACGTTATAACATAAAGATACCGGATCAAGCTTTGCCTCGTGGACGTCCCACGACCGCTTTTTGCCGATCCCCAAGATGAAACCCCGGCGCGCAGGCGGCCGGGAACGGAGAGTTTGTGCCATGTTCGATCCGGTGATCGTTAGAGGAAGCGTCGCGGGCCTTAGCGTTGCCCTGCAGCCTGCCCGGGCAAGTCAATCAGTTCTGACCATTGGGTCTGCCATCAGTCGCTTCTCTTCCCCGAATTCACTCTAACTTTCGAAAAGGAGGCCGCATGACGACCGCCACTGATCCCCGCCTTCCCGTGACCGTCCTGTCCGGCTTCTTGGGTGCGGGCAAGACGACCCTGCTCAATCGGGTTCTCAACAACCGAGACGGTCGTCGCGTCGCCGTCATCGTCAATGACATGTCCGAGGTGAATATCGACGCGGACCTTGTGCGCGCGGATACCGAACTGTCGCGCACGGACGAGACGCTGGTCGAGATGTCCAACGGCTGCATCTGCTGCACCCTGCGCGACGACCTGCTGCACGAGGTCCGCAAGCTGGCCGGGGCGGGAAGGTTCGACTACCTGCTGATTGAATCCACCGGTATCTCAGAGCCGCTGCCCGTCGCGGCCACCTTCGATTTCCGGGACGAGCAGGGGGAAAGCCTGTCGGATGTCGCGCGGCTCGACACGATGGTGACGGTCGTCGATGCGGTGAACCTGCTGAATGACTATGCCAGCCACGATTTCCTGCATGATCGCGGCGAGACGTTGGGTGAGGAGGATGAACGCACGCTGGTCCACTTGCTGACCGATCAGATCGAATTCGCCGACGTGGTCATCCTGAACAAGGTGTCAGACGCAGGCCCCCAGAAAGTCGATGCGGCGCGAAAGATCATCCGCAGCCTTAATGCCGATGCCCATATCATCGAAACGGATCGGTCCAATGTCCCGGCGGATGCGATCCTGAATACCGGCCTCTTCGATTTCGAAAAGGCGCATGAGCATCCGATGTGGGCGAAGGAGCTTTACGGCTTTGCCGACCACATGCCCGAGACCGAAGAATACGGCGTCACCTCCTACGTCTATCGCGCGCGGCAGCCCTTCGATCCGTCCAAGGTTATGGATGTCCTGAATGGTGATCTGCCCGGTGTGATCCGCGCCAAGGGGCATTTCTGGATTGCGACCCGGCCTGACTGGGTGGCGGAGTTTTCGCTGGCCGGGGCGCTTTCGTCGGTGACGCCGCTTGGCCAGTGGTGGGCCACGGTCCCACGCGACCGGCATCCCGATCACGATGGCGCTCGGGCTTACATTGCGCGGCACTGGCAGGAGCCATGGGGGGACCGGCGGCAGGAGATCGTGTTCATCGGGGCAGGCATTGACTGGCCGTCGCTGAAGGCACGGCTTGATGGAGCGCTGGTGCCAGCGCAGATCGCGCCCGGCCCGGATGCCCTGCCGGACCTGCCCGATCCGTTCCCGGCGTGGCGGAGGGTGGCTCAGTGACGGCCACCTGCGCGATCGCTGCGCGGGCGAAACCCGACTGATGCTCGCACTCGATCCGATTCGCGACGCGGAGGAGGGCGCATGAGGCGCAATGTCTCCACCTCGCTTCGCCGTCGCCGCCGATCGGGCGATCCGATGCAGGCCTACGACGCTCCGCCGCGCCCCCTGCGCGCATGGTTGGCGCAGGCTGCGCTGCCGTGGTCGCCCGCCTCGTGTCGCCGAATCTGGGTCAAAGCGCGGGCCGAGGGCGCAAGTGCCGACGAAATCCTCGCCCGGCTTGATCGTGCCGAACAACTGACCCTTTCACGCGATCGCCTCTCGTCACGCGCTATGAGCCGCGCATCCCTCGCCGATAAACAGGATCCAATGCCCTAAGGCGCGCCCTAGCGGTCCGTGCCGCCGATGCCCTCGGTCCTCAGTCACGAACATGACCACGTCCGCCTTCTTCCGTCCGTTCAAGCTAGGGCCGATTGGGTTTCCCGCCGCGTGGCGCCTCTACATTCATAGCATTTCCTTCCATCGTCAGGTGGTCAGCACGACCGGGCAGCCCCGGTTCGGGTGTTTCAGGATGCACACCTCCTGCCGGTAGACCTCGGAGATGCGTGCCTCGGTCATGACCTCCCAAGGCGTGCCGGTGGCGGCCACGGACATGCGGCGCATGAGAACGACCTGATCCGCAAAGGCAGCGGCGAGGTTGAGATCGTGCAGCACCGCCAACACCGTGGCGCCGCCACGCGCAAGGTCGGCTGCGGCGGCGAGAACACGCTCCTGATGGCGCAGGTCGAGCGCGGCCGTGGGTTCGTCGAGAAGCACGATTGGGCATTCCTGCACGAGAACGCGGGCAAAGGTGGCACGGGCCTGTTCCCCGCCCGACAGGGTCTGCGCGTCGCGCCATGCAAGATGCCCGACCTCGGCCTGTTCCATAGCGCCCTCGATCACGGCTTCATCCTTGTCGGGGGGCAGGTCGCGGAAGGTCCGGCCCATTTCGACCACCTCACGCACCTGATAGCCGAAGCGGATCACCGACCCTTGCGGGAAGGCCGAGCGAAGCTGCGCCATCTCGCGCACCTTCATCCGGTGGAGCGGCCTGCCTGCCAGCGAGACCGAGCCGCTGGCGGGCGGCATGTCGCCGGCGATCACCGAGAGCAGCGTGGACTTGCCCGCGCCGTTCGGCCCGACCAGCGCGGTGAGGGTGCCCGGCGCGCAGTCGAGGCTCACGTCATCGAGCAGGGTCTTGCCGTCGATTGCGACGGATACGTTGCGAACTTCGATCATCCGGCTTGCCCCTGTCCCTTGCCGCGCCAGATCATCCACAGGAAGAACGGGCCACCCAGCGATCCCATGATGACCCCGATGGGGATTTCGCTCGGCGGGTCGAGCGTGCGCGCGGCCAGATCGGCCAGCATCACCAGAAGCCCGCCGCCCACGGCGGAGAACGGGATCAACCGGCGGTGGCCCGGACCGATCATCAGGCGAAAGAGATGCGGCACGACAAGGCCGACGAAGCCGATCGTGCCGTTGAACGACACCGCCGCCGCGACCAGAAGCGCGGTGACGAAGATCAGCTTGCGGCGCAACGATTTGACATCGACGCCCAGATGGCGGGCCTGTCGCTCGCCCAGTGCGAGCAGGTCCAG
>JAYZLL010000043.1:0-40764 GCA_036154315.1 Pseudomonadota bacterium | reverse complement strand
AGCCCTCGGCGGCCAGCCTCCGGCCCTGGTCTATTGGCAGAGAAATGATATCAACCAACCCGATCAGCAGGTGCAACGAGTAGCTTAATTTATGCCAGATCCTGTCCAAGAGACGGGGAGTAGCTCAATTAGAATACACCGGAAAGAAGCTAGAACTCCAGCTTCGCAGTAATCTACAACATTACTGGTCCGAGAGCATTGAGCGCACCTCAGTTATTTACGGAAAAAGGCTTAAAGAAGGGGAAGGGGATGCATCCGTAATCGGGTATTTTAAAGCATTTTCCGACTCACTGCATAACCTAGAAACTGAGAAACGTATAGCTATTGAAAAAGAAATTGAGCTTCAATCACTGCGAGAATTATCCGAGGCCATTATCTCCCAAGCTACCGCAAGCAAAGCGATTTCATCGTTCGTTAATGAAGATATAATCAAAGTCCTAGCAACAGTCGAGAAGAAGCACGACACTGGTATCAACAATTGGATTCTTGTATTTGATTGGAATGATGGGAATTTTGTTACCTGGGAGATGGTTGGCCGCGACCCAATGATCGCAATCGAGAAATATTCTTGGTATGAATATCAATACCCGGAGGAAGAAAAGTATGAAGTTGTAATGATCGGCTCATCGGACGTCTCAAAGATTAGGCACACGCATTCTCACTACTTTGGCATTGAACATCACAACAGCGCCCTTGAAGAGATGGAGGATTCCATCATTGGCTTGAAGAATAGAGCCACCATGGATGTAGGAGCTAGGAGAATCCTCTCTGCGCTCAAGAGACACGGACGCTGGGGCAAGAAGTCGATAAAAATCGATACATTGAAGAATCATTTTTGTCAAAATGTTGCGACATTCGACCTTTCGCTCGAATTATTGAAGGGCCGTGGCCTAGTGACGGGCAACGACCCCATATCACTAAACATAAAGATGAGCAGTGAAATTCACGAACTGGCCTGAATGTCCCCTCCCCTTTAGTGCACCGTAACATCTCACCCACTTTCCCATAGTGCCCTGCACAAGGACCGCTCCCGAAACACCTAAGCACAAGCAGGGTCACCAGCATACCTTCCCTGAGAAACGAGCCAGCTACGGCGTCCGGGACCGGATTGCCCGGGGAAATCATACTCAATAGATGGCCATCGCATCCCATCGCAATGCTGTCCACCCGCGATCATCCCCGCCCGTAAACCATCGGTGCACCAGCGCTCTGTATATGCAGGAAACCCTCCCGTAGACTCAAAATGATTCCTCTGCATACAATACACCCACTAAAATTGTTCAGGGAGGACATCATAATGAAACGCATTCTCACCACGGCGACGCTTGCCGCCACGCTCGCACTGCCCGCGCTGGCCGAGGGGACGTTCCCGCCGCAGCACTGGGCCTCGAACGCCGGGATCGTCGCGGTGGAGCCGAACACGACCGTCATCGGCGCGGAACAGGTTGCCGACGTTCTGAACATCCAGCAGGCGTTCTCGCGCTGGGGTGTTTATTACGACGAGGGGCGTTCGGACCTCGTGCCGACGCTGTTTACCGAGACCGGCAAGACGCTGACCTACCTCGGTTCCGGCGACACCATCGCCACCAACGAGGGGCATGAAGCGATCGCGACCTATATCGACAGTTCGCTCGCGGGCCAGCTCGACCAGCGGCGCCACGTTCTGACCAATTTCCTGATCGACGAGTTGACCGAAACCACGGCCAGCGCCACCGCCTATGGCACGGTCATCAAGGCTGCCGACGGGTTGTCGGTGGGCGCGATGGTCTATTACGCGGGCGAGTTGGAAAAGGGCGAGGACGGCGTGTGGAAGTTCGCGACGCTGGAAATCGGCATCGACGACTACGCGGGCAATCTGTCCAACTGACACGACCGGGCGGCCTTCGGGCCGACCACCCTGCCCTAGCCGTTGTTGTCATCCAGCAGGTCGTCGGCCTTGGCGTAATGCTCCGGCCCCAGACGGTTCCCGAACGAGCGCAGCGCGGCGAGGATCACCACGAGATCATCGGTAAACCCAAGCCCGGCGATGAAGTCCGGCACCGCGTCCACCGGCATCACCAGATAGGCCAGAGGCGCCACCAGCGCGGCGCGCGTCAGCATGGGCACATTCGGGTCGAGCATCGCGTAATAGGCCGCCGCCGCATCGCGCACGAAGGGAATGCGCTTGCCGAACCGGCGCACCTTGGCGGCAAAACCGTCGCGCACCAGACGCTCCTGCGCGCCCGCGTCCATACCGTTCAGATGCTCTGCGTAGGTCCGATCCATCCGTGCCTTCCCTCTGATCCCCAACCGGGACATTGAGAACCAGATATCGGGTCGCGGCGGCGCGATTTCAAATGCGGGCCGCTTGGCGGTGTCAGCTTTCCTCGGTCCTGACGCCCAGAATGCCCGCGACGTAGCGCCCGAACAGCTCCGAGAACGTCTCGATATCCGCCTCGCTCCAGTCCGAGAACATCTCGACCATGTGGCCCCAGCGCAGATCGCGCACCGTCTCGAACGCCGCGCGGCCCTTTTTCGTGAGCAGAAGCACCGACTTGCGCCCGTCGTCCTGTGCGGCGGCCCGCTGGATGAAGCCGCGCGCGATCAGGTCGCTCGCGATCCGGCTGGCGCGCGAGGGGTCGATCGACATCTCTTCGGCAAGCAGCCCGACGGTCGGTTCCTGTGCCACCTCGCGCCCGACCCCGTGGGTGATCCGCATCACCGCCATCAGGGCCTGAAACAGTGCCGGTTCGAGGTCGAGATCGGTCTCGGCCAACAGACGCCCGGTCAGTTCGCCTTTCGCGAGCTTACGGTGCCATTGGAACATGGCGGCGTCGAGTTCCATGAGCGCCTGCTTCGCGTGGTCCGAGAAATCGGAGTTGGCAAGCGGCGGCGCGATCGGAAACGGTTTGAAAGGCGTTTTTGACATATCGTGGATATGACCCGCGCAATCGGGCAGGTCAAGAAGTTGCGCAAAACATTTATGTGCTATTGACACATAATAGGCACGCACCCTATGTGAGGGACCCAAAGCGACAGGACTCAGATTATGACGAGCACAGATTCCGCTGTACCAGACAGCCCCGCCCCCGAAGACCGACACATGGCATATGACGCCGGACGCATCCGGCTTATCATCATGTCGATCGGTCTGCTTCTTTTCCTCGCGGCGCTCGACCAGACCATCGTGTCCACCGCGCTGCCGACCATCGTGTCGGACCTTGGCGGGCTCGAGCATCTGAGCTGGGTCGTCACCGCCTATATCCTCGCCTCGACCATCGCCGCGCCGCTCTACGGCAAGCTCGGCGACCTGTACGGGCGCCGCAACATCGTCTTCGTGTCGGTCGGGCTGTTCCTTGCGGGTTCGGCACTCGCCGGTGCCGCGCAGAGCATGGCGTGGCTGATCGGGTCGCGGGCCATTCAGGGCCTCGGCGGCGGCGGGCTGTTCGTGCTTGCCCTGTCCGTCATCGGCGACGTGATCCCGCCCAAGGATCGCGGTAAGACCCAAGGCGTGTTCGCGGCCACGTTCTCGATTGCCTCGGTGATCGGCCCGCTCATCGGCGGCTGGTTCGTCGAGCAGTTCTCGTGGCACTGGATTTTCTACATCAACGTCCCCATCGGCCTTGCCGCCGTCATCGGTTTCGCCACCGCGTTCAAACCGACGGGCCAACGCACCAAGCACGTGATCGACTGGGCTGGCGCTGCGGCGCTGTCGGTGACGCTCGCTTCGATCACACTCGCCACGTCGCTGGGCGGGTCGACCTTCGCCTGGGACAGCGCGCAAATTCTGGGCCTTGCCGCGCTCGCCATCGCCGCCGGTATCGCCTTCGTCTGGATCGAGAACCGCTCGGCCGAGCCGATCCTGCCGCTGGGCCTGTTCCGGATCAACGTGTTCTGGGTCACGTCCTTCATGTCGGCGATCACCGGTGCGGCCATGTTCGGTGGCATCACCTTCCTTCCGATCTATCTGCAGATCGCCAAGGGCCTGACGCCGACCCAATCGGGTCTCATGCTGATCCCGATGACGGCGGGCATCCTGTTCTCGTCGATGATGTCGGGTCGTTTCATGGGCCGCACGGGCCGCTACCGCATCCTGCCGATGCTGGGCATGGGCTCGCTCGCCTTCGGGTTCCTGCTGCTCACCGGTCTCAGTGCCGACACGCCGATCTGGGGCTTTGCTCTGCGGCTGGTGTTCGTGGGCTTGGGTCTCGGCGCGATCTTCCCGGTGCTGACGACGGCGGCGCAGAACGCCGTGTCGCGCGAGCAGCTTGGCACCGCCACCGCCTCGGGCCTGATGTTCCGTCAGGTCGGCGGTTCGGTCGCCGTGGCGGGCTTTGGGGCGCTCTTTGCGACGCGCCTCGCCGCCAGCATCGGTGACGCGGGGGCCGCGATGGGTGGCTCGGTCGGGCTGGAACTGGGTCCGCAGACCCTGCGCGGCCTGCCGGACAACGTGAAGGCCATGATCGGCGAGGCGGTGTCCACTGCTATTCACCCGATCTTCCTGATCGCCGCGGGCCTCGCCGTTGCTGGCTTCCTCTTCGCGCTCGTGCTTGAAGAGATCAAACTGGCCAACCGGATGGTGCCGCAGGGCGAGTGAGCCTTGCCCACCACCGCACAAACTGGAAGATGCCGGGTATGGACCTTGACTCTCGATACCCGGCATTGAACGACCTCAAGGCCCGCGCGCGCCGCCGCATCCCCTATTTCGCGTGGGAGTATCTCGACAGCGCGACCGGGGATGAGGCGGTGCCGCGCCGCAACCGGGCCGCGCTCGATGCGGTGACATTCCATCCCGCGACCCTGGCGGGCGACATGACGCCGGACCTCTCGACCACCTTTCTGGGCCGCGATTATCCGCTGCCCGTGGGCATCGCCCCGGTCGGCATGTCGGGTCTGTTCTGGCCCGGCGCGGAAATTCTGCTCGCAGGTGTCGCCCGTGCCCGTGGCATCCCCTATTCGCTGTCGACTGTCGCGGCCCAGCCGCCCGAAGCGCTGGCCGACCACATCGGCGAACACGGCTGGTTCCAGTTGTACACGCCGCGCGACAAGACGATCCTCGCCGATATCCTGAAGCGCGCCAAAGCTGCCGGTTTTCACACGCTCGTCGTCACCGCTGACGTGCCCGCAGCCTCGCGCCGCGAACGGCAGGTGCGCGGCGGCGTGACCAGCCCGCCCCGGATCACCCCGCGTCTTCTGAGCCATGTAGCCACCTGCCCGGCATGGGCGCTCGGCACGCTCAAATACGGCATGCCACGCCTCAGGCTGATGGAAAGCTACGCCAAGGCGACCGCTGGCACCTCCTCCACCGGGCATGTCGGCTATCAGCTGCGCACCAACCCGGACTGGGACTATCTCGCCGATCTGCGCCAGACGTGGGACGGGCCGATCATCGTCAAGGGCGTCACCGATCCCGAGGTCGCGCCGCGTCTGGCCGAAACGGGCGTCGATGCGATCTGGGTCTCCAACCACGCAGGCCGCCAGTTCGACGGCGCCCCCGCCGCGCTCCCCACCGTCCCGGCGATCCGCGCCGCGTTGCCGGACATGCCGCTCATCTATGATGGCGAAGTGAACTCCGGCCTCGACGTGGCGCGCGCCATCGCGCTTGGCGCGGACTTCGTGATGCTCGGCAAGGCGTGGCACTGGGGGCTGGGCGCATTCGGTGCCGTAGGGGCCGACCATGTCGCGCATATCCTCGAAGCCGACCTCACCTCGGTGATGGCTCAGGTCGGGGCCGAGACCCTGTCCGATCTCTCGGCCCGTCTGGTGAGACCGATACCATAGTCCGATCACTCGGACCCAAAATGGATCGCCTTGCGCCGCGATGCAGCATCGCCTAGCGTCACAGCTAATCCATAATAATTGGTCGGGGAGAAACGCATGGCCGACTTCAAGAAAATCCTCGTTGCGAACCGAGGTGAGATCGCGATCCGCATTCTGCGGGCGTGCAACGAAATGGGCAAAAAGACCGTCGCGATCTATGCCGAGGAAGACAAGCTCGGCCTGCATCGCTTCAAGGCTGACGAGGCCTATAAGATCGGCGAAGGTCTGGGCCCGGTCGCGGCCTATCTGTCGATCCCCGAGATCATTCGCGTCGCCAAGGAAAGCGGCGCAGACGCGATCCACCCCGGCTATGGCCTGCTGTCTGAGAACCCCGAATTCGTCGATGCCTGCGACAAGGCGGGAATCGTCTTTATCGGCCCCAAGGCCGAGACCATGCGCAAACTGGGCGACAAAGCCTCGGCCCGCAAAGTGGCCATCGAAGCCGGCGTTCCGGTCATCCCCGCGACCGAGGTTCTGGGCGACGACATGAAGGCCATCGCCAAGGAAGCCGAAGAGATCGGTTACCCCCTCATGCTCAAGGCAAGCTGGGGCGGCGGCGGGCGCGGCATGCGCCCCATCGAGGGGCCGAAGGAGCTTGAAACCAAGATCAAGGAAGGGCGGCGCGAGGCCGAGGCGGCCTTTGGCAACGGCGAGGGTTATCTTGAAAAGATGATCACCCGCGCGCGCCACGTCGAGGTTCAGATCCTCGGCGATACGCACGGCAACATTTACCACCTGTGGGAACGCGACTGCTCGGTCCAGCGCCGCAACCAGAAGGTCGTCGAACGCGCCCCGGCCCCCTATCTCTCCCCCGCGCAGCGTGAGGAAATCTGTAACCTCGGCCGCAAGATCTGCGAGCACGTGAATTACGAATGCGCAGGCACCGTCGAGTTCCTGATGGATATGGAGACGGGCAAGTTCTACTTCATCGAGGTGAACCCCCGCGTGCAGGTCGAGCATACGGTGACTGAGGAAGTCACAGGCATCGACATCGTGCGCGCCCAGATCCTGATTGCGGAAGGCAAGACGCTGACCGAAGCGACGGGTGTTGCCAGTCAGTATGACGTGCAGCTTCAGGGCCACGCGTTGCAGACCCGGATCACCACGGAAGACCCGCAGAACAACTTCATCCCGGATTACGGCCGCCTGACCGCCTATCGCACCGCGACCGGCATGGGCATCCGACTGGACGGCGGCACGGCCTATGCAGGCTCCGTCATCACGCGGTATTACGACTCGCTTCTGGTCAAGGTGACGGCCCACGGACAGACACCGGAACAGGCGATCAAGCGGATGGACCGGGCGCTGCGCGAGTTCCGTATCCGCGGCGTGAGTACGAACATCGACTTCGTCATCAACCTGCTCAAACACCCGGTGTTTCTGAACAACGAGTATACGACCAAGTTCATCGACACGACGCCGGAGCTGTTCAATTTCAAGAAGCGGCGCGACCGGGCGACAAAGATCCTGACCTATATTGCGGACATCACCGTGAACGGGCACCCCGAGACGGAAGGCCGTCCCGAGCCGCGCTCGGACCTCAAGCCGCCGGTCATGCCGGAGCTTACGAACGACACGCCCCCTGCCGGGAGCCGCACGCTTCTGGACTCCGAGGGGCCAGAGGCTGTCGCGAAATGGATGAAAGAGCAGAAACAACTGCTCATCACCGACACGACGATGCGCGATGCGCACCAGTCGCTCTTGGCCACGCGGATGCGGTCGATCGACATGATCAAGATCGCGCCTGCCTATGCTGCGAACCTGTCGCCGCTGTTCTCGGTCGAATGCTGGGGCGGCGCGACCTTCGACGTGGCCTATCGGTTCCTGCAGGAATGCCCGTGGCAGCGCCTGCGCGACATCCGCGCCAAAATGCCCAACATCATGACGCAGATGCTGCTGCGCGCGTCGAACGGCGTGGGCTACACCAACTATCCCGACAACGTGGTCGAGTTTTTCGTCAAACAGGCGGCCGAATCCGGTGTCGACGTGTTCCGCGTCTTCGACTCGCTCAACTGGGTCGAGAACATGCGCGTCGCGATGGATGCGGTCGGTGAGAGCGGCAAGGTGATCGAGGGCACGATCTGCTACACCGGTAACGTGCTCGACCCGGACCGCGCCAAGTATGACATCAAATACTATGTCGACATGGCCAAGGCGCTGGAGAGAGCCGGCGCGCATGTGCTGGGGCTCAAGGACATGGCGGGGCTTCTGAAACCTGCCGCCGCCAAGGTGCTGATCCCGGCGCTCAAGGATGCCGTGGACCTGCCGATCCATTTCCACACCCACGACACTGCGGGCATCGCGGCGGGCACGATCCTCGCCGCCTCCGACGCGGGCGTCGATGCGGTCGATTGCGCGATGGACGCGTTGTCGGGCAACACGTCGCAAGCGACGCTAGGCACCGTGGTCGAGGCGCTGGAATTCACCGAGCGCGACACCGGGCTCGACATCGGCGCGATCCGCGAAATCTCCAACTACTGGGAAGCGGTGCGCGGCCAATATGCGGCGTTCGAAACCGGGCTTCAGGCCCCGGCGTCCGAGGTTTACCTGCACGAAATGCCCGGCGGCCAGTTCACCAACCTCAAGGCGCAGGCGCGTTCTATGGGGCTGGAGGAGCGTTGGCACGAAGTGGCGCAGGCCTATGCCGACGTGAACCAGATGTTCGGCGATATCGTGAAGGTTACGCCCTCGTCCAAGGTCGTGGGCGACATGGCCCTGATGATGGTGAGCCAAGGGCTGACCCGTGCCGAGGTCGAGGACCCCAAGACCGACGTGAGCTTCCCCGATAGCGTGATCGACATGATGAAGGGCAACCTCGGCCAGCCGCCGGGGGGCTTCCCGAAGGGGATCGTCAAAAAGGTGCTCAAAGGCGACAAGCCCGACACCGAGCGCCCCGGCAAGCATCTGGAGCCCATCGACATCGAAGCCACCCGCGCCGAAGTGTCGAAGGAGCTTGAGGGCTTCAAGCTGGATGACGAGGACCTGAACGGTTACCTCATGTATCCCAAGGTGTTTCTCGACTACATGGGCCGTCACCGTATCTACGGCCCGGTCCGCTCGCTGCCCACGCTCACCTATTTCTACGGGATGGAGCCGGGCGACGAGATCGAGGCCGAGATCGACCCCGGCAAAACGCTGGTGATCCGGATGAGCGCGGTGGGCGACACGAACGAGGAAGGCGAGGCCAAGGTGTTCTTTGAACTGAACGGCCAGCCGCGCACGATCCGTGTGGCCGACCGTTCGTCGAA
This sequence comes from Pseudomonadota bacterium, assembly GCA_036154315.1. Classification (GTDB taxonomy): domain Bacteria; phylum Pseudomonadota; class Alphaproteobacteria; order Rhodobacterales; family Rhodobacteraceae; genus Maritimibacter. The sequence continues at coordinate 31,717 of JAYZLL010000043.1, read as the reverse complement.
AGCGACCCATGCCGCGCGGCCCAAGGCGGATGCGGCCAACCCGCTCCACCTCGGTGCGCCGATGCCGGGTGTGGTGGCGAGTGTCGCCGTGCAGGCGGGTGCCAAGGTCAAGCAGGGCGACCTCCTCCTCACCATCGAAGCGATGAAGATGGAGACGGGCATCCACGCCGAAAAGGCCGCGACGGTGAAAGCCGTCCACGTGACGCCCGGCGCCCAGATCGACGCCAAGGACCTGCTCGTCGAATACGAGGAATAACCGTCCGGGGCGCATGTCGCCCCGGCCCGGCCCTCACTCGCTCACATGGCGCACCACGTTGAACCCCTCGTCCTCGGACGGGGGGACGAAGTGCTTGGCGAGCCTGTCGAACTGCTCCTCCGTCACCGCGAACGGGTGATCGCCGCCCGCGTTGCGCGCCCGAAGCCGCGCCTTGGCGACGTCATCCGGCACGTCGAGCAGGTGCACCTCATGCGCCGCGCCGGACAGGTCGATCATCTCGCGCATCCAGCCGCGCGTCTCGACCGTGTTGGCCGGAAAGTCGAGCACGACGGAGACGCCGGATTTGAGCAGCGCGACCACATGCGGCGCCATCGCTGCGCGTAGTTTGGCCGCGCACCGGACGTAGTCGGCAAGCGTGGTCATCTCGTCACCGAACAGTGCGGCGAGCCACGCGTCCTCGGCTATGACGACGGTGTTCGGGGCTGCGCCCAACCCTGCAGCGAGCGTGGATTTTCCAGCGGCGGCCTTGCCGCACATCAGATGCAAAACGGGTGTGGAACGGGTCATGGGATACCTCGTGAAGAGTTTGAAACTCTTGGGAAAACGCAGAAAAGCCCGGTCGATCAGACCGGGTTCGTAATTCGCAGCTGACCCGCGACCCAAAGTTTCAGCACCAAAGTATCCATGCGCGCCCTATCGCATGAGGCCCACACAAAGTCCACTCCGGCCCGCTCTGGCGCGGCCCACCGCTTCGCCGTAGTCTGAACCCACACCGTGGGAGGACGCCATGAACACCCAGACAGACGATATGCAGGCCCTGACGAAACGCCTCGTCTCCCTGATCCACGCGGCCCTGCCCGACGCGACACTCGGGCAGAAATGGAACGCGCCGAGTTTCGCGATCGGGGGCCGCGACATGGTCACGCTGAACCTGCCGCCCAAGGGCGGTCAGGTGCGGGTGATCTTTCATCGTGGGGCCAAGGCGAAAGACACCGACACCGGCGCGCGGCTGATCGACGAACATGAGGGGCGGCTGACGTGGCCCTCGGACCAGCGGGCCATCGCCTGTTTCCCGCTGGGCGATGAAATCGACGAAGACTGGCTCACCCGTATCTGTCAGCTCTGGGTCCGCGCCGTGGAGGAGGAATGATGGCACTCACGAAAACCGCCGCGCAACTGGTGGACGAGGCCCGCGCCCGGATCGAGGAAGTCGAAGCGCCAGACCTGATCGCCGCTCTGGACGATCCGGACACGGTGATCGTCGACATCCGTGACGTGCGCGAGTTGCAGAAGGTCGGGCGCATCCCCGGCTCGGTCCACGCCCCGCGCGGCATGCTCGAATTCTGGGTCGATCCCGACAGCCCCTATTACCGCGAGGTCTTCGGGCAGGCGGGCAAACGCTATGTGCTGCATTGCGCCTCGGGCTGGCGTTCGGCCCTCGCCGCTGCCGCACTGAACGACATGGGCTTTGCCTGCGCACACCTGAAAGGCGGCTTCACCGCGTGGGCCGAGGCGGACGGCCCGGTCGAGCCGAAGGACTGACCGGACCGTAAGGGATCAGCCGAGGTCGGCGGTGGCCACTTCGCTCGTCTCGAGGAACAGTCGATAGGTGCCCGGCGCGCCGGAGCCCAAATAGTAGAACGTGCGCTCGGTCTGGCCCGATGCCTCGTCCCCCGACCAGTTCTCGGTGTTCGACACGTCGTTTCCGATCGTCCCGCGCCGGTCCTGCCCCATCGGGACGAGCGGCAGGCCCTCGGGCCCGACGAGTTGGAATGTCTCGGTCTGGAAATAGGCGGCATTTTTGCCCTCATCCTGATCGACCAGCGTGTTTCGGGTCGGCGTGATTGTCGCCGTCACCGCCACGATCTGACCCATCGTCGGCTTGACCACCCCGTTCACCACCCGGCCCCGGCTTTCGCGCGAGGTCGGCACCTCGTCCATCACCGACAGGCTCGAAATGCTCACGTCCCAGAGGGTCGCGGCAGCGGGCAGGTCCTCGACCGCACCGGACAGATCGATCGCCACCTCCAGCTGCGGCTCATCCGCCTTGCCGATCAGCAGCACGGCCTCGGTCGCATCGGCAGGCACCGTCCACATGCCGCTGAGCACCGCGTCCTTGTCCTCGTCGGGCCAGTTGCGCGGCCGCGACTCGCTCAGGTTGGGCGGGCGGATCTCGACCGACGGATACCAGTTGATCTGCCCCCACGGGCGCAGCCATGCGTCGGGGTCGTCCGTACCGGGCAGCTTCAGCGCCTGCTCTTGCGAACCGGAATAAGACACGCGGTCGACATCGTCGGACCACGCCACGTCGAACACGACCTTGATGTAGACGAAGTCCTCCGCCTCGCCGCTCACGAGCGTTTCGGGCGCGCAGCAGATCGAGCCTGCGTTGACGTCGGAGTGCAGCACGGTGTCGAGCTTAACAACTTCGACGGAGAGCGGCGTGAGCGGTGGCGGTGATGCCTCCTGCGCGGTGGCCGGCAGAGCGGTCAGGCCAACGGCCGCGACGGCGGCGAAACGGTCGAACATGTGAAATCTCCGATAACGATACTTTGGGTCCAATGTCGTCAGAGGGCCGCAGTCCGCCGAACGAGTCAAGCGTCATGTCCTTTAGGATGTACGTTGACAGGCTCGCAGCCGGGGCCGAGGCTGAACCCATTACCCGGGAGAGCACGATGGTCAAACCGGTAGATGTCAGCGTCACCCGCGTGATCGGCACGGATCGCCCGACGCTGGCGCATTTTGCGGCGGACATGAGCAACGTCGAGAGGTGGTACCGCAACATCAAATCGGTGGAGTGGAAGACCACACCCTCTTGCGACGTTGGTGCGCAGGCGGCCTTTGTGGCGGAGTTCATGGGGCGGCGCATCGCCTATACCTATGAGATCCGCGAACATATGCCGGGCGAGCGCCTCGTCATGTCGACCGAAGAAGGCCCCTTCCCCATGCAGACGATTTACGAGTGGTCCGATGCGCCGAGGGGCACCCGGATGCGGCTCACCAATCGCGGGTTTCCCTCCGGGTACAAGTCCGTGCTGATGCCGCTCATGGCGCTGGCGATGCGCCGGGCGATGACACAGGACCTCGCCCAGCTCGACCGGGTCATGCGGGGACGGCGCTGAAGCGCGGGCGGCGCAGGATCAGTTCGGCCACGGCGAGGTTCGGCACCCAGGCGAGCCATGCGAGGATCGTGATCGCTTCTACATAGGTGAGGCCCGCCGCCATCATCGGGAACAGTTCGAGCCGCAGCGTGACGGCGGCGAAGGTGAGCGCGAAGGACCGGATCATCCAGCGCCGATGCGCGGCAAAATCGCGGGCCCGCGCCTTGGCGATACCGATGGCGGTTAAGCCCAGCCAGAGCACCGCGAGCAGTCCGAAGCCCAGCATCGACACCGTCCCGCCGTTGGACCCCGGCGCCATGATCAGCGCGCTCACACCACCGACGAGGATCGCGAGACCATAAAGCCGCCCGGTCCAGCGGTGGAAACGCGGACGAGCCGCGCGAAGCCGGGGCATCAATTGGAAACACGCAGTGGCCAGTGCCACCGGCGCGGCCACCACATGCGCCAGAAAGGCGAGCCGGGTCGCGTCGATGTGGGGCACCATTTCGGGAAAGGCGGGCGCGAGGCCAAGCGCCACGAACCGGTATGAACCGATGGCGATGAGCAGACTGAAAATCGTCGCGACGGGCAAAAGAATGCGGCGGGTCATGGCGTATCCGATCAATAAACTAGACACCGTCAAGTTGCACGATTTACTTGACGCTGTCAAGTTCGTGATTAGATTGACCCCATGACCCAGAAAAAATCCCATCATCATGGCAACTTACGCGCCACGCTGGTTGAGGCAGGCGTCGAGCTCGTGCGTGAGGGCGGTCCCGATGCTCTCTCGATTCGCAAGGTCGCGGCACAGGCCGGGGTGAGCCATGCTGCCCCCGCCCACCATTTCCCATCGCTCGCCCATCTGCGCACAGCCGTCATCGCCGAGGGCTACCGCCGCTTTACCCAATCGATGGAAGACGCCATCGCCGCCGCCCCCGACACCGCGCTCGACAAAGCGCTCGGTGCCTGCTTCGGCTACCTGCGCTTCGCCCGCGCCTATCCCGGCCTCTTCACCACGATGTTCGGCACCTATGCGCACCGGGTCGACGACGAAGACCTTTGCGAGGCCTCGGATGGATCCTATGCCGTCCTCGCGCGCATCTCGGCCCCGTTCGCGGGCGCGAACCCGGTCGAGACCGAGCTTGCGATCTGGTCGATGGTGCATGGCTATGCGAGTCTCGCGGTCGGCGGGCATGCGATGATGGCCGACGAGGCCGCTGCAGAGCACTTTTTCCGCAGCCTCTTTGCCAAGCTGAACCTCGCGGAAAAAGGCGTCTGACCGGCGCGACTGAAAAAAGTTCGCAATCCTCGCGATTTTGCCCTTGCAGCCCACCGCACTGTTTTATAAATCCCCCCTCACCACAGGATGCGGGCGTAGCTCAGGGGTAGAGCATAACCTTGCCAAGGTTAGGGTCGGGCGTTCGAATCGCCTCGCCCGCTCCAAGTGGTCCCTCGCAAGAGGACGTAGAAAAGGTTGCCTTCGGGCGGCCCTTTTCGTTTGTGGCAGTTTCGTTTGTGGCGATGCTCTTGGCGACGGCGGCGCTTACCGCCAGCGCAGGTTGTCCCGGCTCAGGTCCGCCACGCTCGCCGCGCCCATCAGCCGCATGTCGCGTTCGACCTCGTCCTTGAGCAGCCCGACCATACGTTCGACCCCGGCCTGCCCCGCTGCCGCGAGCGGAAACAGATAGGCGCGCCCGATCCCGACCGCCTTGGCCCCCATGCTGAGGGCTTTGACGATATGCGTGCCGCGCTGGACGCCCGAATCCATGATGACGTCGAGCCTGTCGCCCACCGCATCCACCACTTCGGCCAGCCCGTCGAAGGGCGCGCGGGAGCCGTCCAGCTGCCGCCCACCGTGGTTGGACAGGATCACCGCGTCGCAGCCCACCTCGGCGGCGCGCGCGGCGTCTTCGGGGTGGATGATCCCCTTCAGGCAGAACTTGCCGCCCCATTCGTCGACCATTTCGGCCAGATCGTCCCAATTCATCGTCGGGTCCAGCATCTCGGTGAAATAGCGCCCGATCGACAAGGTGCCGCCGCCCATGTCGACGTGATCGTCGAGTTGCGGCAGGCTGAATTTCTCGTGGCTCACGTAGTTGATGCCCCAGGCCGGTTTCATCGCGAACTGCGCCATGCCGCCGAGCGTCAGCTTGAACGGGATCGAGAACCCCGTGCGCTTGTCCCGCTCCCGGTTGCCGCCGGTGATGGAATCGACGGTGAGCATCATCACGTCCACCCCCGCCTCTTTCGCGCGTTGCATCATCGCACGGTTGAGGCCCCGATCCTTGTGGAAGTAGAACTGATAGACCTGCGGGGACTTGTGCTTGCGCCGAAGCTCTTCGAGCGAGGTCGTCCCGAGGGAAGACACCCCGAACATCGTCCCATACTTTTCCGCCGCCGCCGCGACGGCCCGCTCGCCTTGGTGGTGAAACAACCGCTGCAGCGCGGTGGGCGACAGATAGAACGGCAGCGCGAGCCTCTGCCCCATGATCTCGACCGACATGTCGACCTCGTCGGTCCCGCGCAGCACCTTGGGCAACAGGTCGACCTGATCGAAGCTGTCCGAGTTGCGCCGATACGTGACCTCGTCATCCGCCGCACCGTCGATGTAGTTGAAGATCGGCGATGGCAGGCGGCGTTTGGCCAAGGTCCGGAAATCGTGAAAGTTGTGACAATCTTTCAGGCGCATGGGTCCTCCTACCTGCACGGCGCGCCCATGCGCGCTTTTCTCCCGGCCCACAAGGCCTTAGCGGACCTCGTCTTGGGCACAAACTAGCGCGATCCGGCAGGTTCTCGCAAATGCCCTTACGTCGCGGCTGATTCTTCTCATATCGCGGGAACCCGTCGGGGGCGTCAGGTATTCCTAAGATATGTTCGACAACGATACGCATAACTCTTTCGGCCCGGCGCACGGAGCACACAGCATGCAGACCGATACGGTGCAGGTCCTTATCACGGCTGCCGAAGCGTATCCTGCGTTCGAGCGCATGGTGCTGGCCGCGAAGAAAGACGTGTGGATTTCTCTGCGTATCTTTGACCCGACCACGCATCTGTACAGCGACGAGGCCCGCGCGATCGGTACGACTTGGGCCGATCTGCTGCGTCACAAGCTCGACGAAGGCGTTCGGTTCAACATCGTCATCACCGACTTCGACCCTGTCGCCCGGCCGGAACTGCATGAACTGTCGTGGCGCTGTCGCGACGATTGCATCGCCGCCGCCAAAGCGTCGAAGCATCCCGACAGGCTCGAAGTCGATGTCCACATGCACCCGGCCCGCGTCGGCTGGGCCCATCGCCTTCTGTTCATGCCCGTCACCCGGCGCAAGCTGCGTGACGAGTGCAACCGTCTGATCGGGATGGACCGCAAGGCGTGCGACGACGCGCTCGAGCATCGGCCCCGGTTCCGCCAGATGATCCGGCACCGCTCGGGCAAGCTGTGGCCGCGCCTCTGGCCGCCCGCGCCGCTGGTGCCTGCCACGCACCACCAGAAGATGGCGGTGGCCGACGGCAAGGTGCTGTATATCGGTGGGCTCGACCTCAACCCGCGCCGTTACGACGACCTGCACCACCGTCGTGCGCCGGAAAAGACATGGCACGACGTGCAGGTGATCGCGACCGGCGAAGCGGCCAAGGCCGGCCTGCGCCATATCAAGGAGTTTCGTCAGGTCACGGCAGGCGAAGCGCAGCCCTCGCCCTATGGCGGCGTCCTGCGCACCCTGTCCTGCGACGTGCCCGGCGGGAGGCGCCTTGCCCCGCATGAGGTTCTGCGCGAATTGGAAGAGGCGCATCTGCGGCTCATCCGCACCGCGAAACGCTATATCTTCATCGAGACGCAATTCCTGCGTTCGACCCCGATCACCGATGCGCTGGTCACGGCCGCCGCCGCGCAGCCGGATTTGCAACTGATGGTCCTGCTGCCTGCCGCGCCCGAAGACGTGGCGTTCGACAGCAGTGACGACCTCGACGCGAAATACGGCGAGCAACTGCAAAGCACGGCGGTCAAGCGCCTGCGTGACGCTTATGGCGACCGCGTGTTCTTCGGCTCACCGGCCCAGCCCCGCCGGATGGAGACCGAGGGGCGCGACACGCATTTCGACGCACCGATCATCTACATCCACGCGAAAGTCATCGTGACCGACGACCGCACCGCCATCGTATCCTCGGCGAACCTCAACGGGCGGTCCATGCGCTGGGACAGCGAAACTGGGGTGGAACTGGCCGATCCGGCCATCGCCACGAAGCTGTTCCGCCGCTGCTGCGATCATTGGTTCCCGAACGGCGATCCCGGTGACATGACGCGCGCCGAGACGTGGAACCGGGCGGCGACCGACAACTCCCGGCGTGAGCCTGCCGAGCGGCCCCACTTTATCCTGCCCTATGACGAAAAGCTGGCGGCAGAAATGGGCGAACCGATTCCGGGTGTGCCCGAAGAAATGGTCTGAACGGCAACGCCCAGTTGGCTGAGGGTCACGAAAAGCCTGTCCAGACGCCTGTTTCATGGGCATTTGGCCGATCAGCGCACGCCCGATGACGATTTGAATCGGGAAAAGCCGCGTTTTGCGTTACCCTGCGGAAACAAGAATATTATCTTGCCACATCCGGACAGGGGAGCATTCGATGCCCGACCCAACGCCGAACGTCCTGTTAGTGTACCCAAAGTTTTCCAATACCTCGTTCTGGAATTTCCTAGAGACCTGCGATCTCACGAACACCAAATACCCGGCCCCACCCTTGGGGCTGATCACCGTGGCGGCGATGTTGCCCGACGACTGGCCCGTGCGGCTGATCGACACGAACACCGAGGCCTTGACCGACGAACAGATCGACTGGGCCGACCTCGTCATGTTCTCCGGCATGATCTCGCAGCAGCGTCACCTTCTGCGTGAGGCGGCCCGATGCCGGGCGCGGGGCAAGGTGACCATCGTGGGCGGGCCGGATGTCAGTTCGCACCCTGAGATGTATGCCGACCTCGACATCCGCGTCATCGGCGAGGCCGAGGGCGTGCTGGACGAGGTCATTGCGGCCTGGCGCTCGGGCGTGCGTTCGGGCGAGTTTCGCGCGCCGCTCCACACTGTCGACGTCACGACCACGCCGATCCCGCGCTATGACCTGCTCGACCTCGACGACTATCTGATGATCAACGTGCAGCTGTCGCGCGGCTGCCCGTTCCTGTGCGAATTCTGCGACATCATCGAGCTTTTCGGGCGCAAGCCGCGCACGAAGATGGAGCATCAGATCCTGTCAGAACTCGACCGGCTGTATGAGCTTGGCTATCGCGGCCATGTCGATTTCGTGGACGACAACCTGATCGGCAACAAGAAGTCGGTGAAGGCTTTTCTGCCGAAACTGGTGGACTGGCAGCGCGACCACGGTTTTCCGTTCGAGTTCTCGACCGAAGCCTCGCTCAACCTCGCCGATGACCCCGAATTTCTGGGCCTCATGCGCGATGCCGGGTTCTTTACCACCTTCGTCGGGATCGAAAGCCCGGACCCCGACGTGCTCGTCGCGATGCGCAAAAAGCAGAACACAAAGCGCGATATCGCCCAGTCGATCCACACCATCCAGAGCTACGGCATCTTCGTCATCGCGGGCTTTATCGTCGGCTTCGACAACGAAAGCGAACATGCGGCGCAGGGCATGATCGAACTGATCGAAGAGGCGTCGATCCCGGTCGCGATGGTCGGCCTGCTCACCGCCCTGCCCAACACCCAGCTTCAGCGGCGGCTCGAGGCCGAGGGGCGGCTCGACCCGATGTACGGCGTACTCGAAAAGGATGACGACGGGGATCAATGCGTCTCGGGCCTGAACTTTCAGACCCTGCGCCCGCGCAAGGACATCCTCGGCGAGTACCACAAAGTCGTCGACACGATCATGGCCCCGGAGGCGTTCTTTCAGCGCATTCGCAACATGGTCGACCTGCTCGACCCGTCCGGCCCGTCGGGCGACCTCAGCCGTAAGATGATCGTGAAGGACGCCAAGCATCTGACAACGTTCTTCTGGAACGCCACCACCAAGCGCCCGGACCTGCGCGGACATTACTGGCGTCTTCTGGCTTATGTCCTGCGCACGAAACCGCGCGCGATCAAACACGCGCTCTACTGCGCCGCGCTCTATGCCCATCTCGGCCCCTTCAGCGAATACGTGAAGCAGGAGATGGAGGACCAGATCGCCTTTTGCGAAAAGCACCCCGATGCCAACGCGACCGAAGTCTATCGTCGCCGGATGGGCGAAGGGGAGTTTGCCGCGCCTAAGCTGGCCAAGGACCTGACCGCAGCCGAATAGCCCCGATCTATCGCCGGACCGGCGCAGCCTCGATCTTGGCCCAGATGCGCGCGATCTCGTCCTCGGTCAGGTCGAGCGAAAAGTCGTGGGCCAAAACCGATTGCAGGTCGGCGGCATCCTCGAGAATGCGGGTGTCGAGATCGGGCGGCAGCCCGCGCGAAAAGGCACGATTGAACAGCGTCACGCGGCCCTCGGCCCCGTGAAACGACGCCATAAGGTTCGACGGAAAGGGCGCTTGGTCCCAACACGCCGTGACCACGTTCGCGGCCTCGATGTCGACCGGCTGGACCGGATAATCGTCCCACCCCCACAGCGACACCCAATCCGCGCCCGACTGACGTTCGAGAACCGTCTCGCCGCTCGCCCCATCCGCGCTGAACCGATAGCGGCCGTTCGGCGCGTCGTGCTCGACCCCGATGCGGACAGGCAACGGCTCCAACGGACTATGCCCGCCAAACCCGACATCGGTGAGCCAGACACCATCGTCAATCGTCACCAGATGCGCCTGATGGGTCCGCGCCCCGCCCTGAGCCGCGCCATTGCGCACCCGCCCGAGAAGAGGCGTGATCTGAAACCCGAGCGCACGCAGAGCCTGAGAATAAAGCCCGTTGTGCTCGAAACAGTAACCACCGCGCCGCCGCGTCACCAACTTGTCGAACAGGTCGGTGAGGTCGAGCGAGGGCACCTTACCCAGCAGGGGTTCGGTATTTTCGAACGGGATATGCGTCATGTGGGCGCGGTGCAGCGCGAACAACCCGTCGCGCCCGGTCCCCGGTGACGGCAGGTCGATCCGGTCGAGATACGTGGCGAGATCGAACCCCATCAGAACGGCCCGCAACCGTTGGACCGCGCCCGACAGGCGGTCTTGTTCTTGTCCATGCTCACCCGTTCACCCGACCTTGGCATCCCATCCAGTGCAGCCCGCGCGCCGCGCCGCATCGCCTTCGGTATAGGCGCGCACCCAATCCCCGTCATTCGAGATCGTATCGTTCGCAAGCGGCCCGGTGAGGCTCGCGACATCGGTCCCGTTCTTCATCGGCAGCGCATCCTCGTTCCCCTCTTCCAGCGACTTGATCGCGGCACGCAGACGACGACGATTGGCGATGATGGCCTTGTCGGTCTTGCCCAAGTGTTCCTTGGTCCTGTCCTGAATGCGCCCCATCGATTCCACCGCCCACTGGTCGTGGACGTTGATGTCGAGCCCCATGCCCGTGTAGGTCACGCTTTCCTGCTCGTCGGGGTTGTAGCCATACTGATTGCGCTTGTTCTTGAGCGGCGCGTAGTCCGGCAGACGGTGTTCGGCCAGCCGCTGCTCGCGCATCAGATCCTTGTTCACCGGGTCGCCGAAACTCGTGAACATCGAGTACCAATAGCAGGTCTCATCATCCACCGGCACGTGCCACTGGGTGATGATCATCTCGCGGCTCATCGGAATGGTGATCGCCTCGGGGAAAATCTGGTTCGTCACCCGCACATGGGTCCGCCCGTCATCCAGATGGCGCAGCGCGATGACCCTCATGCCATAGTCGGTTTCCTCGACCTCGATCTCGGGGCGCGGGTAGTCGCGCAGAAGCTGGGTCATCGGAATTTCGGTGTTCGCCGCCTTGTCGCGGAACTGCTTGCCGTAACTGTCCGCCGGGTCCTCGTCTTCGAGAAACCGATGCAGGAATGAGGCATGGGCGGGGTCGATCCCGACCTCGAGCGCTTGCAGCCAGTTGCACTCCCACAGCCCCTTGAAGGCAAAGACATGGCTATCGGGCGCACGGAAACAGTCGAAATTCGGGAACGCAGGCGGCGCGCCCGGACCCATATAGGCAAAGATGATTCCGTTCCGTTCTTCAACGGGATACGAGGTCGTCTTGATGTTCTCGTGCATCCGCGACCCCTCTGGCTCGCCGGGTTGTTCGACGCATTGCCCGGTGCGGTCGAAATGCCAGCCGTGGAACGGGCAGCGCAGCCCGTTGTCCTCGAGACGCCCATAGCACAGGTCCGAACCACGATGCGGGCAATGGCGGTCGATCAGCCCGAGCTCGCCTTCGGAATCGCGAAACAACACGAGTTCCTCGCCCAGAAGCGTGACAGGGACCACGGGGCGCTTGCCCTTCAACTCGTCGCTCAGCGCGGCCGGTTGCCAGTATCGGCGCAACACCTCACCCGCAGGCGTGCCGGGTCCGACCCGCGTGATCGTATCGTTGAGTTGCTGGCTGATCATGGCCCCTCCTTGCCGATCGTTGGCGCTGCAATGGTTACAGGGTTTGACCGGAAGGACAAATGCTTTGACCATTGCCGCACGAGCCTGAGGAGGAGGACGTCATGTGGAAGGTCATAGTGGCCCTCGCCGCACTGCATCCGCACGCGGCGCGCGCCGATTGGGTGCCCGTGTCGCCCATGCCCACGCCTGTGCAGGAGATCTATGGCGACACCCATGCGGGCCGTTTCCTGACCCTGGGCGGTTTCGACGACGCAGGCCGACCGACCACGACGGCCTTGGCCTACGATCCTGCTCACGACGCATGGAGCCTGCTCCCCCACCTGCCCGCGCCGCGCCATCACGTCGGCGTTGCGGTCGTGGGTGACAGCCTTTACGCGCTCGGCGGTTTTCGCGGAACGCCACCGGACTGGGCCGCTGTAGATGAGGTGCTGCACCTCGACCTCACCGGGGGCGCTTGGCGCACCGCGCCACCCCTCCCGGTGCCGCGTGGCGAACATGTGAGCGCCGTGGTCGATGGCAAAATCTATGTCATCGGGGGCCGCATCCCCACCCGGCCCGGCGCGGACCGGTTCGAGCATCACACCGACACCGCCCGCATGGACGTCTTCGACCCCGCCACGCAATCATGGGTGACCGGACCCGATGCCCCAACACCCCGCAATAGCGCGGCGGCGGGCGTCATCGACGGGCGCATTCATGTGGTGGGCGGCCGCCAGTTCGGCACAGACGGGCAAATTCGCAATGTCTCGACACATGAGGTCTACGACCCGGCAAGCGGCGCATGGCTTACCCGCGCGCCTCTGCCCGAGGCGCAGGGCGGCCTGTCGGCGGCTGTGGTGAATGGCCTGCTCTACGCCTGTGGCGGCGAGGCGTTCTTGCCCCGACCCAATGTCTTCGCGGCCTGCTGGACCTACGACCCGGCGGCAGACATGTGGTCGCCCCTCCCAGACATGCGCACGCCACGGCATGGCACCGCAGCGGCGGCCCTTAACGGTTCGATTTACGTGTTCGGAGGCGCGACGGTCGCCGGATTCGGCGCAGTCGCCACGGTCGAACGTCTGACCCGCTAGCAGCAAAGCCTCCGAATGAAGATCAAATGGGGGAGTGGTGGGCGACCCTGGAATCGAACCAGGCATGGGTCTCCCCGGCGGAGTTACAGTCCGCTGCCGCACCTTGCAGCTCGTCGCCCAAACCGGGGTTGCCCCCGGTCAGTGGGGCGCTGATTACCTGTGCGCCCCTGACCCGTCAAGCCGAAAATCCCTTGCACTCGTCCTCGCCTGCTGCGCATTGTCCGGGCCTGTCGAAACAGGGGTGCGCGCGTGTCCAAGAAACCGAAATGGGTCGTCGAAAAAGAAAAGTCCAAGCGGGCCGCTGCGGCGGAAACCGTCTGGCTTTTCGGTTTGCATGCGGTGCGCGACGCGCTGGTGAACCCGCGACGCGAAAAGCTGCGACTCGTCGTGACCAAGAACGCCGCCGACAAGCTGGCCGACGCCATCACCGAGGGCGGGATAGACCCCGAGGTCGCGGACCCGCGCAAGTTTCCCGTCCCGCTCGACCCCGGCTCGGTGCATCAGGGCGCCGCGTTGGAGGTCAAGCCGCTCGACTGGGGCCGGCTCGAGGACGTCTGCATGGGCGACGGCGACCGCCCCCCGCTGGTGGTGCTGCTCGACCGCGTGACCGATCCGCATAACGTGGGCGCGATCCTGCGCTCGGCCGAGGTCTTTGGCGCCCGCGCCGTAATCGGCACCAAGCACCATTCGGCGCCCGAAACCGGCGCGCTTGCCAAGACCGCCTCAGGCGCGCTCGAACGCCAGCCTTACCTGCGCGTCACCAACCTCGCCGATGCGATGGGAACGCTCAAGGACATGGGCTACACGGTTCTGGGTCTCGCAGGCGAAGCCGAGGACGAGATCGCCGAGGCGCTCACCCCCCTCTCCGGCCATGCCGTGGCGCTGGTCATGGGGGCCGAAGGGCCGGGGCTGCGCCAGAAGACCCGCGAGACCTGCGACCGGCTGGTGAAAATCCCTTTCGCTGCCGAGTTCGGATCGCTCAACGTGTCGAACGCTGCTGCCGTTTCACTCTACGCCGCGACCCGTCGCTAGACACTTGCACCCCGCGCGCCGTGCGGCCAGACTGCGGCCATGTCATTCGCAAAGCTCGTTTTTCTGACCCCGCTTCCCGTCGCGCTCACCGCCTGCATGGCGTCCGAGCCCGCGGCTCCCCTCGTCGACATGGCGAACCCTGCCTCGGTCCACTGCGGCAGCTTGGGTGGCGAGACGGTCATACAGGACGGCCCTGACGGCCAGACCGGGTATTGCCGCATGCCGAATGGGCAACTGGTCGACGAATGGGCACTCTACCGGTCGTCGCTGAACGACTGACCCACTGCACTCGGCCACTTCCCGCCGAGCGATCCGCCTTTTTCACAGATTCTTTATTCACCCTTTTTTACGAGAGGGCGCATCATACTTGTTATGGCGAGACCGGGTGGTGGAACGCCCGCAATCTCACTTCACTGTCCCTCGTTCCACAAACTGCGCCCGGGTCCCCTTCCGGGCGCTTTTTTTGTGCGCAGCCCGCGCAGCGACCGAATGTCCGCTTTCGCCCGCGCCCGCTTGAGGTACTGTCGCGCCATGACACAAAGCTATTCAGACGAATATATCTCGCGCATCCTGACCGAGACCAAGACCATCGCGCTGGTCGGCTGGTCCCCGAACGAGGACCGCCCTTCGAATCGCGTCGGGCGCTTTCTCGCCGCAAAGGGCTATCGCGTGATCCCGGTGAACCCCGGACAGGCCGGGAAAGAGGCTTTAGGCGAAACCATCGTCGCCGCGCTCTCCGACATTCCCAAGGACTGGCCCGTGGACATGGTCGACATCTTCCGCCGCTCCGACGCGGTCGGCCCCGTCGTCGACGAAGCGCTCGAAGTGCTGCCGGGCCTCAAATCGGTCTGGATGCAGCTGGGCGTGGTCAACGACGACGCCGCAGAAGCCGCCAAAGCCGGCGGGATCGACGTGGTGATGGACCGCTGCCCGGCCATCGAATACCCGCGCCTCCTTGGCTGATCGCCTGACGCCGGACGATCTTTTCGTCACGACGCGTAAGAAACCCGACCCGGACGAAGAGGCCGAGGCGCGCGCCCTCGCCGCCCGCTTCACCATGCCCTACGCCGACCGCGCAGGCCGCTCCATCGCGCATCACGCCCGCGAAACCGCGCGCCCCACGGCTCTGGTGGTGAAACGCGAAGCCCTGATCATCGTGCAGGGCACCCGCCGTTTGGGCTTTCACCCCAATCTCTCAGCCCGCCGCGTGGGCGACGCGGCGCGCACCGACCACTACCTCGCCTCGGCGGGCATCGCACCCGGCGACCACGTCCTCGACTGCACCTGCGGCATGGGGGCCGACGCCATCGTCGCGGCCCACGCGGTCGGCCCCACGGGCCGCGTCGTGGCGCTGGAGGCCGACCCGATCCTCGCCCTCATCGTCGCGCGCGGGCTTGCACATTACGATGCCGCGCCCGCCCTGATCCCCGCCATGCGCAGGATCGAACACCTGACGGCCCACGCCGACACCTTTCTCACCGCGCAACCCGACAAGAGCTTCGATGTCGTCGCCCTCGACCCGATGTTCGCGTGGCCGCAAGAGGGTGCGCATGGTCTCGACCTGATCCGCCTCTTCGCCTCGGACTGGTCCCCGAGCCCCGACACCATCGCCGAGGCCACCCGCGTCGCCCGCCGCGCCGTGGTCATGGCCGACGGTATCCCCGGCCCCCGGCTGAGCGCGCTCGGCATTCCCATCGTCAGCCGCGACCGCCGCCGCTGGTGGGGCCGGATCGACTGCACGTCCTGATCTTCTTCGGTCTGAAAATACCTCGGAGAGCGCGAGAAGCTGGCCTCTCGCACGGGTCGGGAGGGGCGCAGGCCCGTCCCGAACCGTCTAGCGCGATGCCTTCTCGGCGATCCCCGACCGGCCCTCACGGCGCTCGAGTTCCGCCAGTACTGCGCCCAGCGACACGTCGCGCGCAGCCAGCATGACCAGCAGGTGATATAGCACGTCCGCCGCTTCCGACGTCAGCTTGTCCCGGTCGCCCTTGACCGCTTCGATGATCGCCTCGACCGCCTCTTCCCCGAATTTCTCGGCACATTTCTCCGGCCCCTTGGCCAGAAGCGCAGCGGTCCAGCTCGTGTCCGGGCTTTCGCCCCGACGCGCTTCGATGGTCTCGGCAAGTCGCTCCAGCGCGGTCATTCGATCCTCATGGGGATGCCCGCGGCGGCCATGTGGTCTTTGGCCTCGCGGATGGTGTAGTCGCCAAAGTGAAAGATCGACGCGGCGAGCACGGCGCTCGCGCCACCTTCCGTCACGCCTTCGACGAGGTGGTCGAGCGTGCCGACGCCGCCCGAGGCGATGACCGGCACATCGACCGCGTCCGAAATTGCGCGTGTGAGCGGCAGGTTGAACCCGGCGCGGGTGCCGTCACGGTCCATCGAGGTGAGCAGGATTTCCCCGGCCCCCTTGGCCACCACGGTCTTCGCGAATTCGACGGCGTCGATGCCCGTGGGCTTGCGTCCGCCGTGGGTGAAAATCTCCCACCCGCCGCCCGCGACGGTCTTGGCGTCGATGGCGCAGACGATGCATTGCGACCCGAACCGCTCGGCGGCCTCGGCGATCACGTCGGGGTTCGCCACGGCGGCGGAGTTGAAGCTGACCTTGTCAGCCCCGGCCAGCAAGAGCGCGCGCACGTCCTCGTGGGTGCGCACCCCGCCCCCCACGGTCAGCGGCATGAAGCACTGCTCGGCCGTGCGCCGGACCAGATCGAACATCGTGCCCCGGTTCTCATGGGTCGCGTGGATGTCGAGGAAACACAGCTCGTCCGCTCCGGCGGCGTCATAGGCCTTGGCGGCCTCCACCGGGTCGCCTGCGTCGCGCAGGTCGACGAAGTTGACGCCTTTGACCACGCGGCCATCGGCCACGTCGAGACAGGGAATGATGCGGGTCTTGAGCATGCGCCCTCCGGGGATCGTCGCGGTCGGAATAGACGGTTTGCCCCGGCTTTGCCAGTGGCGGCTTGCGCCCGTGCGCCCTCCGGTTCAGGGTCCGCGGGAAGGAGGACGGCTGATGGACAACTTCGCGACATATCCCTCGCTCGCCGGGCGCGCCGTGGTGGTGACGGGCGGGGCCAGCGGGATCGGGGTCGAGATCGTGCGGGGCTTCGCCGCCCAAGGCGCCAAGGTCGGGTTCATCGACCGCGACCGCGACGCCGGGCTGGCGCTCGCAGGCGAACTCGGCGCAGGCGTCACCTTCGCCGAGGCCGACCTGACCGACATCGAGGCACTACGCGCTGCCATCGCCACGCTCGAGGCCGCGAACGGCCCTGCCCGCGTGCTGGTCAACAACGCCGCGCGTGACGACCGCCACGACTGGCGCGACGTGACCCCCGAATACTGGGACGAACGGATGGAGACCAACCTGCGCCACGCCTTTTTCGCCATTCAGGCGGTCGCGCCGGGCATGGCGGCGGCGGGGGGCGGCAGCATCGTGAACATGGGGTCGAACTCCTGGCACGAAACCGTCGGCAACTTCCCGGCCTACGCCACCGCCAAGGCGGGGATCGAAGGGCTCACGCGCACGATGGCGCGCGACCTTGGCCCCGACCGCATCCGCGTGAACACGGTGGTGCCGGGCTGGATCATGACCGAGCGGCAGAAAACCCTCTGGCTCACCCCCGAAGGCGAGGCCAAGCACCGCGAGGCGCAATGCCTACCCGAGATGATCGACCCGGTCTGGGTCGCGCGCATGGTCCTGTTCCTCGCCTCCGACGACAGCCAAATGTGCACCGCAGGCGCTTACAACGTCACCGCCGGGTCGATGTAGCCTCAGCCCACGTCCGGGTCATAAAGGTCGGTCTGAATCCATTCAACGTTCAGATGAATGTCCATCGTGTGAAGCGGCCCCGGCCCGAGATTTTTGAACTTGTGCGGCGTATTGGCGGGCGCGACCGCCACATCGCCCTCGCCCGCCTCGAAGGTCTGGTCACCCAGAGTGAAGATCGCGCGCCCCGACTTCACCACGAAAATCTCGTCATAGGGATGGATGTGCAGGACCGGGCCGGACCCGACCTCCTCGAACCGCGCGAAAAGCACGAAAGAGCTGGTGCCCAACGCCTCGGCCGACACGCTGCCCGACCACGGCCCATTGCGATGTGCCCCGTCTTCGGCACGGATCAGCACGGGCGGGCGGTTCGCGGCGCGGGTGGCTTTGGTGGTCATGGCATCCTCCTCACCCCGAGCTTAGGGGCAACGATCCGCCATGCCACCCGAAATCGTCAGGCCTTGAGGACCGCGAGCGCTTCGGCCAGATCGATGGCCCCGTCGTAAAGCGCCCGGCCCGAGATCGCACCGTTCAAAGGCGCGCCGGAGGCTTTGAGCGCGCGCAGATCGTCCAGCGACGACACCCCGCCGCTCGCGATCACCGGGATCGACACGGCATTGCCCAGCGCCGCCGTCGCCTCGACATTCGGGCCCTGCATCGCGCCGTCGCGGTTGATGTCGGTGTAGATGATCGCGGCCACGCCCGCGTCCTCGAAAGATTTGGCAAGCTCGGTCGCATCCACGTCCGTGGCTTCCGCCCAGCCCTTGGTCGCCACCTTGCCGTCGCGCGCATCGATGCCGACCGCAACCTTGCCCGGAAACGCCTTGGCCGCTTCGCGCACCAGATCGGGGTTCTCGACCGCCACGGTCCCGAGGATCACGCGCGACAGGCCCTTTTCGATCCATGCCTCGATGGTCGCCATGTCGCGGATGCCGCCACCCAACTGCGCGGGTACCGAGATCGCCGCCAAAATGGCCTCGACCGCCGCCGCATTCACCGGCTCGCCCGCAAAGGCGCCGTTCAGATCGACGAGGTGAATCCATTCGCAGCCCGCCGCCTCGAACGCTTTGGCCTGCGCCGCCGGGTCGTCGTTGAACACCGTCGCCGCCTCCATCTCGCCGCGCAGAAGGCGCACGCATTGGCCGTCTTTCAAGTCGATAGCGGGATAGAGGATCATGGCGGCTCCGGAGTCTGATTGATCTGGGCGCATTAAACATGCGTAGCCCCTCACGACAAGACAGGCGGAACATCCGCGCCGGGCTGATGGTTCGGTTCGTATCGGGGCGGCAGACACAGCAACAGAGGACGGACACGATGAACAAGACATTCCTTGCGCCGCTCGCGGCCGCGGCAACGCTCGTATTCACCGCCGGCGGCGCGCATGCCGACACCAATCTGACGGGAACGTGGAAGACCGCGACCTACAACGGCGACTATGCCTATGTCCGGTTCGGCCCCTGCTCCGGCAAGGTCTGCGGCGTCGTCACCCGCACCTTCGGCCCGGACGGTGAAATCGAGGGCGGCTCGCTCGGCAAAACCATCGTCATCAACATGGAGCCCGTGGGCGGTGGCGAATTCGCAAACGGCCGCATCCGTCGCCCGGACACCGGCCAATCGGCGCCGCTGAAGCTCAAGGTCAACGGAGGCGCGATGGACGTGTCGGCCTGCATCGGCCCGCTCTGCCGAAACGAGACCTGGACACGCGTGCAATAACCGGGCACCTCCCTGCCACGCACCCCCTTGGCTTCACGTCAATGTTGTATTGGCGTGAGACTTGGTGGACGATGCGCGAAACAGGGAGGATTCCATGAAAAAATTCGCACTCGCCGCCGTTCTCGCCGTTGCAGGCCTGCCGGCCCTCGCACAGGACGCCGCCATCGGCATCTGGCAGACCGAAGTCGACGATGGTCGCTTCGCGATGGTCAACATGTACCAGTGCGGCTCTGCCGTTTGCGGCGACATCACCCGCAGCTTCATGGCCGACGGCACCGAATACGACTCGCCCAACAACGGCAAAAAGCTCGTGATCGACATGGTTCCGCAGGGTGGCGGCGCCTATGAGGGCAGCGTCTGGCGCCCGTCGAACGACAAGATCTACATCGGCAAGATGCAGGTGAATGGCAATGCGCTGTCGCTCAAGGGCTGTGTCGCGGGCGGCATGATCTGCGCCAACCAGAACTGGAAACGCC
Source organism: Pseudomonadota bacterium (assembly GCA_036154315.1). Classification (GTDB taxonomy): domain Bacteria; phylum Pseudomonadota; class Alphaproteobacteria; order Rhodobacterales; family Rhodobacteraceae; genus Maritimibacter. Next base: position 11,848 of record JAYZLL010000043.1, on the reverse strand, counting down.
TCCAGTAAAGCGAACGCCGCGGGCCCCGCGCCCGCGGCATCCCCTTTGGATCAGGGGCGCCAGTTCAGGAAGTTGGCGATGATCTTCAGCCCATTCGCTTGCGACTTTTCAGGGTGGAACTGCGTGCCCACCATATTGTCGCGCCCGACGATAGCCGTGATCTCTTCGCCATAGTCACAGTAGGCGACCCGATGCGACGGATCGGCCACGCGGAAGTGGAACGAGTGGACGAAATAGGCGTGATCGCCCGTCTCGACCCCCGCGAGCACCGGATGCGGGTTGTCGATGACCAGATCGTTCCAGCCCATATGCGGCACCTTCTTGTCCGCCCCCGGCTCGATCGCCACCACATCTCCGCCGATCCAGTCGAACCCGGTCGTCTCGGCATATTCCAGCCCGCGCGTGGCCAGCATCTGCATCCCGATACAGATCCCCATGAACGGCACGCCGCGCTCGAACACTGCCCGCTCCATCGCCTCGAAGATACCGCGGTGATCGAACAGCGCCTGCTTGCAGGCCGGAAAGGCCCCGTCGCCGGGCAGCACGATCCGGTCCGCGCCCGCCACGATATGCGGGTCGGAGGTGACGATCACGTCCCCCGCCCCGACCTCGCGCGCCATACGCTGAAACGCTTTTTCGGCCGAGTGCAGGTTGCCGCTTTCGTAGTCGATGAGCGCCGTAACCAAGTTACAGCGCCCCCTTGGTCGACGGGATCGCATCGGCCTTGCGCGGGTCGGTCTCGACCGCGACGCGCAGCGCCCGCGCGACGGCCTTGAACGCGGCCTCCACGATGTGGTGGCTGTTGAACCCATGCAGACGGTCGACGTGGAGCGTGATGCCGCCATTGCCGGAAAATGCCGTGAAGAACTCACGCACGAGCTCGGTGTCGAAATTGCCGATCTTGGCGGTCGGAATGTCCACGTCCCACACCAGATAGGGCCGCCCCGACAGATCGAGCGCGGCGCGCACCTGTGCGTCGTCCATCGGCAGATGGCACTCGCCGTAGCGATTGATGCCCATCTTGTCGCCCAGCGCCTCGCGCAGCGCCTGACCCAGCGCGATGCCGGTATCCTCGACCGTGTGGTGGTCGTCGATGTGGTAATCGCCCTTGGCCCGGATCGTCATGTCGATCAGCGAATGGCGCGACAACTGGTCGAGCATATGGTCGAAAAACCCCACGCCGGTGTCGTTGTCATAGAGCCCGGTGCCGTCGAGGTCGATCTCGACGGTGATCTCGGTTTCCGCCGTAGACCGGCTCACCTTCGCTGTGCGCATGTCGCAAACTCCAATGGTCACGCGGCCTTATAGACGCGGCCTCCCCGCCTGAAAAGCCGCGCGTCTCTCTTCATCGTTCGAAAAATACTTCGGGGGGTTTGGGGGGCTGGCCCCCCAATGGATCGTCGCAAGCCCCGCTTGCGCCGAAACCCTTAGCTCGCCGCCTCGATCCACGCGCGGATGATCGCGCGTTCCTCGGGTTCCATAAAGGTGATGTTGGCCGGCGGCATCGCATCGGTCAGACCCGCATGCACGTAAATCCGCCGCGCTTCCGCCGCGATATCGGCCGCCGTCTCCAGCACGACACCCTTCGGGGCGGTCACCAGCCCCTCCCATCCCGGCTCGCGAGCATGGCACATCGAACAGCGCCCCTGCACGACCCAGAGCACGTCCTCGAACTCGGCGACGCTCGCATAGCGGCGTTCATGCGCCGTCATTTCCCGCGCCTCGCTCTCTTCATAGGTCTCTTCCTGCGTGCCGACCGACGACAGCCAGACCGCGCCCAGAAACAGGAAAGCGGTCACGAGCCAGGTCCACCACAGGTTGCCCTTATGCGCGTGATGCGTGTTGAAGAAATGCCGGATCGTGACGCCCATCAGGAACACGAGGCCCGCGATCACCCAGTTGTAGCTCGACGCAAAGGCCAGCGGGTAGTGGTTCGACAGCATCAGGAAAATGACGGGCAAGGTCAGATAGTTGTTATGCGTCGACCGAAGCTTGGCGATCTTGCCGTATTTCGGGTCGGGCTGTTTCTTGTCGATCAGATCCTTCACCACGACACGCTGGTTCGGCATGATGATGAAGAACACGTTGGCGGTCATGATCGTGGCGGTGAACGCGCCGAGATGGATCATGACGGCACGGCCGGTGAAGATCTGGTTGTAGCCCCAGCCCATCACCATCAAGAGCACGAAGAGCAGGAGCATAAGCAGCGTGGGCCGCTCGCCCAGCGGCGATTTGCACAGGAAATCATAGACCAGCCAGCCGATGGTCAGGGACGCGGCCGAAATCAGGATCGCCACGATGGGCGACAGCGCGAGCTTCGAGGCGTCGATCAGATACATCTCGGACCCGGCCCAGTAGACCAGCATCAACAGCGCCGCCCCCGACAGCCATGTCGAGTAGCTTTCCCATTTGAACCACGTCAACTCGTCCGGCATCCGCGCCGGGCTGACGAGGTATTTCTGGATGAAATAGAACCCCCCGCCGTGGACCTGCCACGCCTCGCCGTTCACACCGGTACGGCGGTCCGTCGAGGGGCGCAGGCCGAGGTCGAGCGCGATGAAATAGAACGACGACCCGATCCAGGCGATCGCGGTGACGACATGCAGCCAGCGGACCGCGAATTCCACCCAGTCGAAAAAGATGATCCCAAGCATCAGCGCACTCCTCAGCTGCCGCGATAGGTCGAATAGCCGAAGGGCGACAGAAGCAGCGGCACGTGATAGTGGCTTGCCTCGTCCATCCCGAACCGGATCGGGATCTGGTCGAGAAACAGCGTCTCGCCCGCCACCGCGCCGGTCGCGCGCAGGTAGTCGCCCGTGAAGAAGATCAGCTCATAGGTGCCGGTCTTGAATTCGTCCTGGGGCAGGATCGGGCTGTCGGTGCGCCCGTCCGCGTTCGTCACCGCTGTCGCGATCTTCGTGTGGGCATTGCCCGAGACGCGATACAGCGCGATCTCGATCCCGGCGGCAGGCGTGCCCCGTGCCGTATCCAGCACGTGAGTCGTAAGGTATCCGCTCATTTTTTCGTCTTGTCCCATCGTCCGCAGGTCATGTTCTGGCCAAACCCGCATGACTACAATGACTTGAGTGAAAGGCGTTTCCAATCCCTTCACAAGGGAATATCCATTCGGGGGTGAATTTGCTCAAATTTGGGGCAGCGTTAACCAACTGGTGACGATAAGGGGCAGCCGATGAACAGGTATCCACGCAATCTCCGCGGCTACGGGGCGACCCCGCCTGATGCGAAATGGCCGAACGGGGCGCGCGTCGCGGTCCAGTTCGTGGTGAATTACGAAGAGGGCGGTGAGAACAACATCCTGCACGGGGATGCCGCGTCCGAGGCGTTTCTGTCCGAAATCGTCGGCGCCGCCCCGTGGCCGGGCCAGCGTCACTGGAACATGGAAAGCGTCTACGAATACGGGGCACGCGCCGGGTTCTGGCGGCTCCACCGTCTGTTCGGCGAGGTCGGGATCAAACCCACCGTCTATGGCGTGGCCACCGCGCTCGCCCGGTCGCCGGAACAGGTCGCCGCGATGCTGGAGGCGGACTGGGAAATCGCGTCCCACGGCCTCAAGTGGGTGGAGCACAAAGACATGCCTGAGGAGGAGGAACGCGCGGCCATCGAAGAGGCGATCCGCCTGCACACCGAGGTCACCGGCACCCCGCCCGAGGGCTGGTATACGGGCCGCTGTTCGATGAACACCGTGCGCCTCGCCGCCGAGACCGGCAAGATGGCCTACGTCTCCGACACGATCGACGACGACCTGCCCTACTGGCTGCGGGTGGGCGACCATGACCAACTGGTGATCCCCTACACGATGGACGCCAACGACATGCGGTTCGCCACGGCGCAGGGCTTCAACACGGGCGAGCACTTTTTCACTTATCTCAAGGACAGTTTCGACGCGCTCTATGCCGAGGGCATGGTCGGATCGCCCAAGATGATGTCCATCGGTCTGCACTGCCGCCTCGCAGGCCGGCCGGGCCGGGTCATGGGCCTGAAACGCTTCATCGATTACATCCAGAGCTTCGAAGGCGTCTGGACCCCGCGCCGCATCGACATCGCCCGCCACTGGGCGGAAGAGCACCCGCCAGTTGCACAAATCGAACCTCACACCTGGGCCAAGGCCGATTTCGTCGCGGAGTTTGGGGGAATTTTCGAACATTCCAGCTGGATCGCCGAACGCGCCTGGGCGTTGGAGCTCGGCCCGGCGCATGACAGCGCCGTGGGCCTGCACAACGCGCTCGCCCGAGTCTTCCGCTCGGCCACATATGAGGAACGTCTCGGCGTCCTGACCGCGCACCCCGACCTCGCAGGCAAGCTCGCCGCCGCAAAACGCCTGACGGCGGACAGCACCTCGGAACAGGCGAGCGCCGGGCTCGACGCGCTCACGGATGACGAGCGTGAGGCCTTCACCCGTCTCAACACGGACTACGTCGCCAAACACGGCTTTCCCTTCATCATCGCGGTTCGCGACCACGACAAACAGGGCATCCTCAACGCCTTCACCCGGCGCGTGAACAACGACACCGAGACCGAATTCACCGAGGCCTGCAAACAGGTCGAACGCATCGCACTCCTGCGATTGAAGGAAAAGCTCGGGTGAGCCGGACCATCGCCGCCCGCCCTTTGACGGCCGACGCCTTTGCACCCTACGGCGACCTGCTCGACACGGGCGGCGCGCCGGACAAGATCATCAATCAGGGCATGTGCGGCCGCTACCACGACCGCGCCACGCTCGACTTTTCAGACGGGCGCGCGGGCGTAAGCCTGTTCCAAGCCGAACCGCGCACCCTGCCCTACACGCTGGATCTGGTTGAACGGCACCCGGACGGCTCGCAATGCTTCGTGCCGATGTCGATGACCTCATTCCTTGTCATCGTAGCACCCGACTTGGGCGATACACCCGGCACACCCGAAGCCTTCCTCACCAGCCCCGGTCAGGCGATCAACTTCCATCGGGGCACCTGGCATGGCGTCCTCACGCCGCTGGAGGCCCCCGGCCTCTTCGCCGTCATCGACCGGATCGGGGCGGGCGCCAACCTCGAAGAGCATCACTTCGACACGCCCTGGACCGTCACGGCCTGACCCCGCCCCCTTCTTCGTTTCAAAAAACCTCGGGAGGGTGCGGGAGGGCAGCGCCCTCCCGCCTAGGTCGACGCGGGCGCAGCCCGCGGCGAAATGAAAAACGCCCCCGGCCGGAACCGGGGGCGTCGTTGTCAAATGCAAGCCAGCGTCAGGAGAACTCGATCCCGTCGTCCACCATCGGCAGATGCATCACACGCTTGCCCATCGCATCGTAGATCGCATTCGCCACCGCCGGACCGGCGGGCGGCAGACCCGGCTCGCCGATCCCCGTGGGCGCCTCGCTCGACGGGACGATATGCACCTCGATCTTGGGCATGTCCGAGATCCTGAGCGGTTCGTAATCGGGAAAGTTCGACTGATCGACTTCGCCATCGGTGAAGGTGATCTTCTGGCGCATGACATGGGACAGGCCATAGCCGATAGCCCCCTCGACCTGCGCCCGGATCACATCCGGGTTCACCGGCACACCGCAGTCCACGGCGGCCACGATACGCTCGATCTTCACCTTGCCGTCCGTGACCGACACTTCGGCCACCTGCGCCACATGGGTGTTGAAGCTCTTGTGCACCGCGACACCGCGGCCCCAACCTTCGGGCAGATCGCCCCCCCAGCCCGCTTTTTCGGCGGCGAGGTTCAGGACGCCCAGCGACCGTGGCGCATTCGCCAGCAGGTCCTGCCGGAACTCCACCGGATCGCGGCCCGCGGCTTCGGCGGCCATGTCCATGGCGACCTCCATCGCATAGCCCGAATGCGAATGCCCGACCGAGCGCCACCAGAGCATCGGCACCGCCGTCTCCATGTCATGAAGCGTCACCTCCATGTTCGGAATGGCGTATTCGGTATCCGCGACGCCCTCGACCGAGAACAGATCGACGCCGTTCACGATCACCGCCTCGCCCATCGGTGTGCCTTTGAAGATCGACTTGTTCGCCATGATCGAATGCCAGCCGACGAGGTTGCCGTCGGCATCGACCCCGGCGCGCACCCGGTGCTTGGTCATCGGGCGGTAGTAGCCGCCGCGCACGTCGTCTTCGCGCGACCAGACCAGTTTGACGGGACGTCCATCGCCCAGCGCCATCGCAGCCATCGTCGCCTCGACCTCGTAATCGGACGAAAAGTTCGCCCGACGCCCGAACGAGCCGCCCGCATAGACGGTTTCGATCGCGGTGTTCTCGGGTCCGACGCCCGACACCGCGCCGACCGCACCCTGCGTCACGGTGTGGAACTGGCAGCCGTCCCAGCACTGGGCCTTGCCGTCCTTGATCTGTACGACCGAATTCAAAGTCTCCATCGGCGCATGGGCCAAGAAGGGGAAGTGGAACTCCGCCTCGATGGTGTTGGCCGCCCCTTCGAGCGCACCTGCCGCATCGCCTTCGGCCTTGGCCGCCAACCCCTCGGCGCGGTCGAGCGCCTCGGCATATTCGGCCTCCATCGCGTCCTGCGAACGGGTTTCGGCGTTCGAGAAGTCCCACTCGGTCGTCAGCGCTTCGCGCCCCTTCATCGCGGCCCAGGTGTTGGTCGCGTAGACGACGACGCCCACCGGCGTTTCCTTGACGTCCACCACGCCCTCGACCTCCATCGCCGCCGTGGCGTCGAACGAGGTCAGCGTACCGCCGAATTTGGGCGACCGCTGGAGCACGGCGAACACCACACCCTCGGGCATCACGTCCATCGCAAAGGTCGCGGTGCCGTTGGTCTTGGCGCGACTGTCTTTGCGCGACAGCTTGTCGGCCCCGATCTTGGTGAAGGCGCTTGGGTCCTTGAGCTGCGGATTGGGCGTCGCCCCGTCCGGCACAAGGCCCACGAGATCACCGAAAGACGCGCTGTTCGAGCCGTGGCTCACCATGCCGTCCTTGACCTCGATCTCGCCCGCATCCACGCCCCATTCGGCGGCGGCGGCCTGCACCAAGAGCGACTTGGCCGCAGCCCCCGCTTCACGATACTGCATGTAGCTGTTGGCGATGGCCGTCGAGCCGCCCGAGCCCTGAACACCCATCAGCGTGTTCATATAGGTCCCGGTGTCGGCCGGAGCGAATTCGGTCTCGACATCATCCCAGTTGGCGTCGAGCTCTTCTGCCAACAGCGTGGACAACCCGGTCGACGTGCCCTGCCCCATCTCGAAATGCTTCAGCACGACGGTGACTTTGCCGTCCGGCGCGATCTTGACGAAGGGGTTGGGCATGAATTCCCCGCCATGCGCAGCGGCCCAGCTTCCCTTGGGGGTCAGCCCGACGACGAGCGCGCCGGCGGCTGCGGTGGCGCCCTGAAGAAAGGCGCGGCGTGTGGTCTTGATGTTCATCTCAGGCCTCCATCCGCTTGGACGCTTCGTGGATCGCAGCCCGGATGCGCGTGTAGGTCGCGCAGCGGCAGACGTTGCCCCACATGTAGCTGTCGATGTCTTCGTCGGTCGGTTTGGCGTTCTCGGTCAAAAGCCCGACCGCCGACATGATCTGGCCGGACTGGCAATAGCCGCACTGGACCACGTCCAGATCGGCCCAGGCCGATTGCACCGCTGCGGCGACATCCGAGTTCAGGCCCTCGATCGTCGTGATTTCGGCCCCTTCGAGATCGCCTACCTGCGCCTGACAGGACCGGGTCGGTTCGCCATCGACATGCACGGTGCAGGCGCCGCAGGACGCCACGCCGCACCCGAATTTCGTTCCGGTCATCCCGAGCACGTCGCGGATGGCCCAGAGAAGCGGCATGTCGGGCGGTGCCTCGACGCTCTTCTCCTCACCATTGATTTTCAGTGTGATCGCCATGATGTCCTCCCTGACGCCGTTGGCACTTGGCTAATTGGCAGGCGGAGGCGACGGGCCGCATCTGGCGCGCGGCGCGCGTGGCGCAACCACCCATCGCCACGTTAGGGTCCGGGTCCGGTTTGTGGGAGGTCACGTTGCCCCGCCTCGCGCGCGCAAGGCGCGAAAACCCAGTGTTTTTGCGTCAACCACTACAACATATTGGCGTTCTTAATGGCCCCGCGTCGCTGTTGGCCCTTTCACGCAGCCGCCAAGGCACCCCGCCCAGCGCGAATACGCCAATAAAGCCGGCCGACCACGACGAGGTTCAGAGCCCCTGAAAGGGCTGCCAGCCCATAAGCCAGCGCATAATCGGCGGTCAGGTCATACAGATACCCGCCCATGTAGCCCCCGGTCGAATGGCCGAACCACCCGAACATGCTCACCACCCCGATCGCATAACCGCGCCGCGAGGGTTGCGTGTTGGACGCGACCGTCGTCAGCACGCCGGTCATGACGCCCGCGTAGCCGAAGCCATAGATCGGTGCGTAGAGGTAGAACGCCGGCAGATCATTGATCAGGATGAACCCGTAGATCAGCAGCGTCATCCATGCGGTCGCCGTCATATAAGCCGGGATCGCGCCGATCACGTCGGCCAGTTTGCCAAAGCTCACGCGACCCAGAATACCGACCATGAGCATGAGAAAAATGACACCGCCCGCTTCGTCCGCCGTGTAACCACAGCCCTGAATGTGGGGGACGAGATGCATGAGAGGCACGGACACGCAGGTGCAGCACAGAAAGATCGCGACGCACATGGTGGGCACGACAAGGCGGATCGGGGGATAGCCGCTCTCGTCCACTTGCGCGGAAGCCCCGGCCGTAGCGACCGGGCGCAATAGCAGCGCGAGCGGGATCAGCACGACCAGCATCAGCCCGCCGGTGATCGCGAGCGCGCCGGATATGCCGACCGATTTGATGAGCAGCGCCGAGCCGAACGGCACGCCACCCTGCCCCAGCGCCTGGCCTGCAGAGGCGATCCCGAGCGCGAGGCCTGCCCCGACGGGAAACCAGCGGCCGACGATGGACATGATCGGCGCAAAGATCGCCGAGGCCCCGAAAAACCCGGCGAGGAACATGAGCCCGTAGTACTGCCAGAGCTGTGCCGCGAGGGCCGAGGCCAGATAGGCCAGCCCCATGACCGTCACGCCGATCAGCACCACCGGTCGGGTGCCGATCCGGTCGGCGAGCACGCCCATCATCATGCCGCCCAGCGCCATGCCCATGATACCGGCCACATTGATGAGAGAAATGTCGCCCCGGTCCCAGCCATGCGCCTCCTCCAGCGGGACGACATAGGCCGACATGCCATTGACGATGGCCCCCATTGCGAGGGCGAGGATCAGGGCACCCGCCGCGACGACGACCCAACGGTAAGGCTGCAATGCTGGCGTGGCCGACATGGTGTCCCTCCCCGTCTGCGCTGAGACCAAGTTAGCACAGATGAACCGGAATGTCGCCGATCCGGAGGACGGTCGACCCTAGGTCGCCGTCAAGGTCCGCCGAACCGCGTCTTTCCATGCGTCATAACGGCTTGTACGCGCCTCAGGCTCCATCTTGGGGTCAAAGCGCATTTCGGCGGACCATCCGCGCGCGAAGGTTTCGGCATCGGGATAGAGCCCGACCGCCTGACCGGCGAGCCAGGCCGCCCCCATCGCGGTGGTTTCCAGCACCGGCGGACGGTCGACCGGCGCGCCGGTGATGTCCGCCAGAAACTGCATGGCAAAGCGCGAGGCCGACATGCCGCCATCGACCCGCAACACGCCCTCGATCGGCTGGCCCATGTCGGCCTCCATCGCTTCGAGCAGGTCACGAGTCTGAAATCCCACGCTTTCCAACGCGGCGCGCGCGAATTCCGCGGGCCCCGAGTTGCGGGTCAGTCCGTAGATCGCGCCCCGGCATTCGGCATCCCAATAGGGCGCGCCGAGCCCGGTGAAGGCGGGGACGAGGATCACGTCCTGCCCCGGATCGGCCTTGCGCGCGAGCGGCCCCGCATCGGACGCCTGCCCCAGAATGCCCAGCCCATCGCGCAGCCATTGCACGACGGCCCCCGCCACGAAGATCGACCCTTCGAGCGCGTAGGTCGGCTTGCCCTGCATCTGATAGGCGATGGTGGTGAGCAGCCGGTTCTCGGACGTAACCGCCGTATCGCCGGTGTTCAGCAGCGCAAAACAGCCGGTGCCGTAGGTCGACTTGATCATGCCGGGGGTGAAACAGGCTTGCCCGATGGTCGCCGCCTGTTGATCGCCCGCAACGCCCCGGATCGGGATCGAACCGCCCAAGAGCGTCGTCTCGCCAAAGTCGCCGTCGCTGTCGCGCACTTCGGGCAGCATCGACATGAGGATGCCCAGCGCCTCGCAGATGTCGGCATCCCATGCGCCTTTGTGGATGTCGTAGAGCATGGTGCGCGCCGCATTGGTCGCATCGGTCGCGTGGACCCGGCCCTCGGTCAGCCGCCAGATCAGGAACGTGTCGACCGTGCCGAACGCCAGTTTCCCGGCCTCGGCGGCCGCGCGCGCGCCCTCGACCTCGTCGAGCAGCCACTTGACCTTGGTGGACGAGAAATACGGGTCGACGAGCAATCCGGTACGTGTGCGTACCAGATCCTCGAAATCGCCGCCGCGCAGGTCGTGGCACAGGTCCGAGGTGCGCCGGTCCTGCCAGACGATCGCCTTGTGGATCGCCTTGCCCGTCTCACGGTCCCAGATCACCACGGTCTCGCGCTGGTTGGTGATGCCAATGGCCGCGACCTCGCCCACCTGTTCGACCACTTCGCGCGCGGTGGCGAGGGTCGTGTCCCAGATATCCTCAGGCTCGTGTTCGACCCAGCCGGAACGCGGGAAATGCTGGTCGAATTCGCGCTGTGCGCTGGCCACCGGGTGCATCGCGGCATCGAAGGCGATGGCGCGAGAACTGGTCGTGCCCTGATCGAGCGCGAGAATATGGGTCATGTGTCCTCCCTCAACATACGGCGCGGTCCTTGGGCGCGTTTTCAGCGCCCGGCCGAGCTATTCTGCCGCTTCCTGCGTGGCCCGGGCCTCGGCCATGAAAGCCTCGAGCGCCGCGACCTGTTCCGCCGAAACCCGCAGGCCCAGCTTGGTGCGCCGCCAGAGCACGTCCTCCGCCGCCATCGCGAACTCGTTGCGCATCAGGTGGCGCACTTCGGCCTCAGTGAGCGTCGCACCGAAATCCTGCCCAAGGTCGCTTGCCTCGGTCGCGTTGCCGAGAATGGTCTCGGCCTCGGTCCCGTATGAACGCAGCAGGCGCCGCGCCCAGGCTTCGGTCAGGAACGGATGGCGCTGCATCCACTCCACCACCATGCGCGGGCCGGAATTACGGTCGTATGCGCCACCGGGCAACGGCGCGCGCGCCGTCCACTGGCCCGTGTAGCCCAGCGTTTCCAGCGCGGATTCGGCGAGCTTGCGATAGGTGGTGAGCTTGCCGCCCAGAACCGTGAGCAGCGGCGCGGCGCTGTCGTCATAGGCCAGCTGATAGTCGCGACTGGCCGACCGCGCCGAGCCCTCTGACTCGATCAGCGGGCGCACCCCGGAATAGGTCCAGACGATCTGATCGGTCGTCAGCGGGGTGGCCAGATAGTCGTTCACGAAATCGACGAGATACTGTGCTTCTTCCGGCGAACAGACCGCGTCGTTCGGGTTGCCGTGGTGCTCGGCCTCGGTCGTGCCGATCAGGCTGAAGTCGTCCTCATAAGGAATGACGAACACGATCCGCCCGTCGCCGCCCTGCAGGATATAGGGTTGGTCGTGGCCCGGCAGGCGCGGCACGACGATATGCGAGCCGCGTACGAGGCGTAGCTTGTGGCTGTCGCCGGTCTTTTTGCTCAAATCGCCTGCCCAAGGTCCGGCGGCATTGACCAGCTTGCGCGCCCGGTGCGTCTCGATCCGCCCGTCACGCTCGACGTTCACTTCCCAATGCGAGGCATGACGCGCGGTGGCCACGAC
>JAYZLL010000042.1:0-57413 GCA_036154315.1 Pseudomonadota bacterium | reverse complement strand
TATTTGACCCCCCGCCGGGGGCACGCACCCCCGCCCCCCGTTTGTTCTTTTCCGAAAACCGCGGGCGGTCGGGCGGGCGGCCCCTCCGCTCCCGCACGCCCCAAGGATCAGTCCGCATGGGGTCCTTGGCACGCTGCCACAGGGGCAACGGGGGGCGACGGGGCGAAAGCCCCGGCGCAATCCCTCAGCCGCGCTCGTCCTTGGGGGTGCCCACGACCACGTGGGTGGTCAGCTGCCGCACGCCGTCCAGCGCACTCACCACATCCGTGTGGATCGACTTATAGGCGGCAAGGTCCGCCGCCTCGACGCGCAGCAGATACTCCGCCGTCCCGGTGATGTTGTGACACTCGGTGATCTCGGGGCAGGCCAGCATGGTGCGCTCGAACCGCTCGAGGCTCTTTTTCGAGTGATCCGACAGCCCGACCATCAGAAACGCCACGAACCCGGTGCCCATCTTGGTCGGATCGGTCACGGCGCGGTAGCCACGGATGACGCCGGACTTCTCCATCGCCTGCACGCGCCGCAGGCAGGCCGAGGGCGACAGCCCGACTCGTTCCGCCAGTTGCGTGTTGGCGATCCGTCCGTCGCGCTTCAGCTCGCGCAATATTCGTTGATCTAGATGGTCCATATCTCATGATTATTGCAAGCTATCCGCTTACGAAACTCAAATTCGCAATCTCGCGGCGCACGCGCCATGAAATCATTGCGCCATGACGCACGAACTCCTCATCGCCCTCGTCGGCTTCGCCGCCGTTTCGTCCCTCACGCCGGGACCCAACAACCTGATGCTCATGGCGTCGGGTGCGAACTTCGGCGTGCGGCGCACGATCCCGCATATGCTGGGCGTCGGGGTCGGGTTCACGGTGATGATCGTGCTTGTCGGCGCGGGCCTCATGGCGCTGTTCGACCGCTGGCCGATCCTGCACGACCTGCTCAAAGTCGTCGCCGTGCTCTACCTCGGCTGGCTCGCGTGGAAAGTCGCCCATGCCGCCGCCCCGGCGCAGGCGGGGGAGGGCGCCAAGCCCATGACCTTTCTGCAAGCCGCCGCGTTCCAGTGGGCCAACCCGAAAGCGTGGTCGATGGCCCTCACCGCCATCGCCGCCTATGCGCCCGAGCGCACGCTCGTCGCCGTGATCCTCGTCGCGCTGGTCTTTGGCGCGGTGAACCTGCCGTCGGTCTCGGTCTGGACCGTGCTGGGCGGGCGCGTGCGCCTGTGGCTCACCGATGCCCGGCGGCTCACCGTGTTCAACTGGACGATGGCCGCGCTGCTCGTCGCCTCGCTGATCCCCGTCGTTATGGCGTGACCCGCGCCGCCCGAGGCGCTAAGCCTTTGGCATGACTTTGGATCAGATCATTCTCTTCGCGCTGTTCGTGGGGGTCTTCGCGCTCCTGCTCTGGGGAAAATTCCGCTACGACATGGTGGCCTTCGGGGCGCTCATCTTGGGCGCGCTGCTGGGCGTCGTGCCCAAGGACGACGTGTTTTCAGGCTTCGGCCACCCCGCCACGCTCATCGTCGCGCTGGTGCGGATCGTCTCGGCGGGCCTCGTGCGCTCCGGCGCCGTGTTCCTCATCACCCGCACGCTGGTGGACAGTTCCCGCAAACTCGGCGCGCATATCGCCGTGATGGGGGCCATCGGCGGCGTGTTGTCCGCTTTCATGAACAACGTGGCTGCGCTCGCACTCCTCATGCCCGTCGACATTCAGACCGCGCGCAAGGCGGGCCGGGCGCCGGGCCTCAGCCTCATGCCCCTCAGCTTCGCAACCATTCTGGGCGGCATGGCCACGCTGATCGGCACACCCCCCAACATCATCATCGCCTCGATCCGGGGCGACACGCTGGGCGAGCCGTTTCGCATGTTCGACTTCGCCCCTGTGGGGGCGCTGACAGCGCTCGTCGGTCTCGTCTTCGTCGCGCTCATCGGCTGGCGGCTCATCCCCAAGGCCGAGGTCGGCGGGGCGGCCATCGACCCGATGCAGGATTATTCCGACTACACCGCCGAGCTTGTGGTGCCGGATGAGGCCAAGGTCATCGGCAAGCGGGTCGAGGAAATCTATGAAGAGGCCGAAAGCAACGATGTCGTCATCCTCGGCCTGATCCGGGGCGGCAAGCGCCGCTACGGCAACCAGCGCACTACGCGGATCGAGGCGGGCGACGTGCTCGTGCTCGAGGCGACGCCCGAAGCGCTCGACGAATTCCGCGCCGCGCTTTCGCTTCGCTTCGCCGACACCAAACGCGAGGAACGGCTGCGGGCCGATGGCGCGGGCCTGTCCAAGATCGAGGTGGTCGTGACCGACGACAGCCGGATCAACGGCAAGACCGCGCAGGCGATCGGCCTCAATTGGCGACGTCACGCGGTGCTGCTCGGCATCCGCCGCTCGGAAAAGAAATTCCGCTCCAAGATCGCCAAGACGCCGGTGAAACCCGGTGACATCCTGCTGCTTCTCGTCCCCTCGGGGCAGGAGGCCGCCGTGACCGAATGGCTGGGCGCGCTGCCCCTCGCCGAACGTGGGCTGGCGGTGACGCAGGAGCGTAAGGTCTGGCTCGCCATCGGCATGTTCGCCTTGGCCGTGGCACTGGCGAGCTTCGGCCTCGTCTATCTGCCGGTCGCCTTGGGCGCGGTCGTCGTTGGCTTCGTCCTCACCGGGATCGTGCCGCTGAACGAGGTCTACGACCATGTCGAATGGCCCGTCGTGGTGCTTCTTGGCTCGATGATCCCGTTGGGCGCTGCGTTGGAGGCATCGGGCGGCACCGAACTCATCGCCAATGGCCTCGTCTCGATCACCGGTGGCCTGCCGCCTTGGGCGGTGCTGACGCTCCTGATGATCGTCACCATGTCGCTGTCGGACGTGCTGAACAACACCGCGACCGCCATCGTCGCCGCCCCCGTGGGCATCCAGATGGCCGCCGCGCTGGACAAGAACCCGGACCCGTTTCTGATGGCCGTGGCGGTCGCCGCCTCCTGCGCCTTCCTCACCCCCATTGGGCATAAGAACAACACGCTGATCCTCGGCCCCGGCGGCTACCGTTTCGGGGATTACTGGCGCATGGGCCTGCCGCTCGAAGCGATCGTGGTCGCGACCTCGATCCCGCTCATTCTGATCTTCTGGCCGATGTGAGGGCCGCATGACCTATGCCGATCTCGTCGCCGCCATCCTGAGCCGCGGCACCCTCACCCTGACACCGGACGAGGTTGCGGTGCTGGAAACCGCGCCCGACGACTATCTGCCCGCCCGCCGCATCCTTGGCGCTCATGCCTTCAACACCGGCGACAAGGCCAAGGCGGTCGAGATCACGCGCGCGGTCTACGCGCAGGAACCCAACCGCGAGAACGCCTCCAACCTCATTTCGGCCCTGACCCGTGCCAATATGGTGGACGAGGCGCTGGCGGTGGCGGGCGATGAACGCACGCCGATCCCCGACGTGATGCGGGCGAGCTATATGTCCGAGTTGAACGGGCGAAAGGGCAATCTGGACGAGAACCGGCGCTGGTCGATCCGGGCGCTCGAACTGAAAGAAACCGAGGCCCCGGTCCTCACCGACCGTCCCGCGCCGATCACGCATCGCTTCGACCCCGAACGCCCCGAGCGCAACATCATCGCCTATTCCCTCTGGGGCAACGGTGCGCGGTATCTGGAGGGCGCGATCCGCAACGCCATCGTCGCGCGCTACGTCTACCCGGGCTGGACGCCCCGGTTCTATATCGACGAAAGCGTGCCCGAGGCTGCCCGCAAAGAGCTTCGCGCCAATGGGGCCCAGCTTCGCATGGTGCCGTCCCTGCCTGCGAACCGCTATGGCCTGTTCTGGCGCTTTCTGGTCGAGGACGACAAGGATGTGGACATCTATGTCTGCCGCGACGCCGACAGCGTGCCGACGGTCCGCGAGCGTGTGGCGGTGCAGGATTGGCTGAACTCAGGCGAGCCGTTCCACGTCATGCGCGATTTCGTGACCCATTCCGAACTGATCCTCGCGGGCCTCTGGGGCGCGCATCGCGGCAATATCCCCGGCATGGGCAAACGCATCCTCGCCTTCGCGAAATCGCGCGAAAAGGTGCTGAACAGCCGGGTGGACGATCAGCTGTTCCTTAGGCGCGAGGTCTGGCCCTGGATGCGCGACCGCGTGTTCGTGCAGGACAGCGCCTTTGGCTACGGCGAAAGCGCACCGTTCAGCCCGGAGTTTCCGCTGCCGGGCCGGATGCATGTGGGGCAGGACGACTACGCACACCGCGCATCCGAGGCGCGTGGGCGCGCGGCCCGGTCGCCCCGCATGACCGTCACCCGCCGGACGCCGGACGACGATTCCTGACCTGCCGCCCGCTTGGGCCACCGTCTTGTGAATAGACAGGTCAGGCCCGCGGCTCGCATGCTCGGCGCATGAAGCTCTTTCCCCTCGTCGCCCTCGCGACCCTCGCCGCAGCCCCCCTTCGCGCCCAGCCGATCCTTGTCGATCTGGAGCTCGCCCTGATGGTCGATGTCTCGCGCTCCGTCAGCTACGACGAGTTGGAAATCCAAAGGCAGGGCTACGCCGCCGCGCTGAAATCCGACGCTCTGGCTGACGCCGTCGCCTCCGGCGCGATGGGGCGCATCGCCATCACCTATGTCGAATGGGCGGGCAGCCAGCGCGTGATCGTGCCGTGGCAGTTGATCGAAAGCCGCGAAGACCTGCATGCCTTCGCCGACGAGCTCACGGTGAACTTCAACCCCACGATGCGCCGGACCTCGATATCCGAGGCCATCGCCTTTGCCACCGACACGATCAACGGGAACGACTACGACGGAATCCGCCGGGTGATCGACGTGTCGGGCGACGGGCCGAACAATCAGGGCCGCCATGTCGAGCCGATGCGCGACGCCGCCGTGGCGCAGGGTATCGTCATCAATGGCCTGCCGCTGCTGACCGACGATGGGCTCTGGAGCAACTGGAGCATCGACGACCTCGACGTCTATTACCGCGACTGCGTGATCGGCGGGCCGGGCGCCTTCGTGGTTCCCGTGCTGGGGTGGGAGGATTTTGCGGATGCCGTCCTGCAAAAACTGGTGATGGAGGTCTTCATCGGTTCCATCCCGCCCGAAGAGCAGATCATCCCGGTGCAGTACTCCGAGGATGAAAGCTATGACTGCCTGATCGGGGAAAAGATGTGGGCGCAGCGCTCGCAAGGGTGGAGCATGCCCTGACGCGAACGGGCCGAGCGTTTGCCCGGCCCGTGTCGTTTGTCTGGCGCGTGGATCAGGCGCGCGCGGCGCGGATCAGCTTGAGAATGTCCTTAGCCGCCTCGGGGATGTTGGTCCCCGGTCCAAAGATCGCCTTCACGCCCGCTTTCTTGAGGAACTCATAGTCCTGCTGCGGAATGACCCCGCCGCAGATCACGATGATGTCGCCCGCGTCCTGTGCCGCCAGCGCCTCGATCAGTTTCGGCGCGAGCGTCTTGTGACCTGCCGCCTGAGACGAGATGCCGACGACGTGGACGTCGTTGTCCACCGCGTCCTGCGCTGCCTCTTCGGGCGTCTGGAACAGCGGGCCCACGTCGACGTCGAAACCGATATCGGCGAACGCGGTCGCGATCACCTTGGCCCCCCGGTCGTGCCCGTCCTGACCCATCTTGACGACAAGCATACGCGGGCGGCGGCCCTCTTCTTCGGCAAATGCCTCGACATCCTTCTGGATCGCGGCAAAGCCCTCGTCGCCCTCATAGGCCGCGCCATAGACACCGGCGAGCGTTTTCACCTCGGCGCGGTGACGGCCGAATTCCTTTTCCATCGCCATCGAGATTTCTCCCACTGTGGCCCGGGCGCGCGCGGCTTCCACCGCGGCTTCGAGCAGGTTGCCGCCTTCCTTGGCGCGGCGGGTGAGTTCGTCGAGCGCCGCATCGCAGGCAGGCTGGTCGCGTTCGGCGCGGATGCGTTCCAGCGCCTTCACCTGACCCTCGCGCACGCGCACGTTGTCGACGTCGAGAATGTCGATCGGGTCCTCATGATCCTTGCGGTACTTGTTCACGCCCACGATCACCTCGGTCCCACGGTCGATGTCGGCCTGACGCCGCGCCGCGGTTTCCTCGATCCTGAGCTTGGGCATGCCGGAGGCCACGGCCTTGGTCATGCCGCCCATCTCTTCGATCTCTTCGATCAGTTCCCACGCCTTGTCGGCGAGTTCCGCCGTCAGCGCCTCGACATAGTAAGAGCCGGCGAGGGGGTCGACCACGTTGGTGATCCCGGTCTCTTCCTGAAGGATGAGCTGCGTATTGCGCGCGACCCGGGCCGAGAACTCGGTCGGCAGCGCAATGGCCTCGTCCAGCGCATTGGTGTGCAGACTTTGCGTGCCGCCGAGTGCCGCCGACATCGCCTCATAAGCCGTGCGCACCACGTTGTTGTAGGGGTCTTGCTCCTGCAAGCTGACGCCCGAGGTCTGGCAGTGGGTGCGCAGCATCTTTGAGCGGTCGTTCTTGGCGCCCACCTCGGTCATGATCCGGTGCCAGAGCAGACGTGCGGCGCGCAGCTTGGCGGCTTCCATGAAAAAGTTCATGCCGATCGCGAAGAAGAACGACAGACGACCCGCGAACTTGTCCACGTCCATCCCGGCGTCCATTGCCGCTTTCACATATTCCTTGCCGTCCGCCAGCGTGAACGCCAGCTCCTGCACGAGGTTCGCCCCCGCCTCCTGCATGTGGTAGCCGGAGATCGAGATCGAGTTGAATTTCGGCATCTCATTGGACGTGTACTCGATGATGTCCGAGATGATCCGCATCGAGGGTTCAGGCGGATAGATGTACGTGTTGCGGACCATGAACTCTTTCAGAATGTCGTTCTGAATGGTCCCGGACAGCACCGCGCGGTCATGGCCCTGCTCTTCGCCGGTCACGATGAAGTTAGCGAGGATCGGGATCACTGCGCCGTTCATCGTCATGGACACGGAGACTTGATCGAGCGGGATGCCGTCGAACAGGATCTTCATATCCTCGACACTGTCGATGGCCACGCCCGCCTTGGCGACGTCGCCCACGACCCGCTCATGATCCGAGTCGTAGCCCCGGTGCGTGGCCAGATCGAAAGCGACCGAGACCCCCTGCTGACCCGCCGCCAGCGCCTTGCGGTAAAAGGCGTTGCTCTCTTCCGCGGTCGAAAAACCGGCGTATTGGCGAATGGTCCAAGGGCGTCCGGCGTACATCGTCGCCTTCACCCCACGGGTGAACGGACCGAAGCCGGGGAGGCTGCCCATATGCGGCAGATCCTTCACATCGTCGTGGGTATAGACCGGTTTGACCGTGATCCCCTCGAGGGTTTCCCAGTTCAAATCGTCAACCGCGCGGCCCCGCAGTTCCTTTTCGGCCAGCGCTTTCCAGTCGTTCTGGTCGCTCATGGGCTAACTCCTTGCATAGCGCCGATAATCCGGCTCTTTGTTCGTGTGTCTCCCGCCCCTATATTGGGGGCAGAAGGAGAAGAGATGTTCAGAACCGCTGCCTTGGCTGGGCTCATGATGCTCGCCGCACCCATCGTCCATGCCGCCGAAGAGGCGCCGGAACTGCCGATCATCGAAGCGGGCGAGCACACGCTCGACGATTTCAAGTGGGAGGCGCGGCCTCTGGTCGTGTTCGCCGACAGCCCGAACGACCCCCGGTATCTTGAACAGCTTGCGTTCATCGCCGACCGGCCCGACGATCTGATTGCGCGCGACGTGGTCGTCATCACCGACACCGACCCCGACACGCTGTCCCCGATCCGGCGCGAGCTAAGGCCGCGCGATTTCATGATCGTGCTTATCGGCAAGGACGGGCAGAAATATCTGCGGAAACCGGTGCCGTGGGACGTGCGCGAAATCTCACGCTCCATCGACAAGATGCCGGTGCGGCGGCAGGAGCGCCAGGACGAGCGCCTCGTCCGGTAGGGGCGGGTGCGGCTCATGGTTCCATCCCCTCGGCCCAGACGAACCGGCTGTGCGGTAAGAGCGTCGGTATCCACGCCTCGACCGCATCCGTAAGCTGGTCCACATGCTTGGGCGTGGTGGCGTAGAACGACACCACGTAGCCGCCCAGATAGCCGCCCTCGATGGTCAGTTGGAACTCGCCCACCTTGACCCAGTCGGTGCCGATCCCGTCCTCGAACCAAGGGTCATAGACCAGCGCGACCGGCACGTCGTATTTGGCGGTCAATTCACCGGTCCAGCCGGGCACGGGCGCGGTGGCGCGGATCGTGCGCGCCTCGGCCGAGGCGAGCCCCCAGAGGTCGAGAATGTAATTGTCGTTCTGCCACGCGACATAGCCCAGATCGTTCACCGCCACGCCGGTCTGCAGATAGTCCTTCACGAAGGTCGCCATCTGCCCCTGCTGCGTATGGATCGCGCGGACCGAGGGCGGCAGTTCGAAGAAATGCATCGGCAGGCGATAGGCCACGGCCCCACCCAGAACGAGCGCGGCGACCCCACCGATGGCAAGCGGCGTGACCGCGCCCTCGGTGGCCTTGGGTAGCAGCGAGAGAAACCCGGCCGCCGTAAAGGCGAGGATGTAATTCTCGTAGCGGTTCAGCCAGCCGATCTGCCCCGCCAGCATATGCGCAAAGGCGGCGGCAAAGACGACCAGCGCCAGCGTGCTCCAGCGCGTGCCTTTGATCGGGGTGACCCGCCACATCAGGAATGTGGCGACCGCCAGCACGGCCACGAACAGCCCCGCCGGTTCCTGCAGGTTCGCAAGCAGTATGGCGAGCCGCAGCGGGACAAAGCCGACTTGGGCGCCCGGATCGGTCAGATTGAGTTTCGTCTGCACCGACGAGGGCAGGGGGTCGAGCCCCTGTGAGACGAGGAAGCCTGCAAACACAACGACCGGGAGGAGCGTCGCGACGACGGTCGCGAGCCCGCCCTTGCGGCGGCCAGTGAAGAACAGCGCGACGGCCACGATCAGCCCCGGCGCCAGTCCTTCGATCCGAAACGCGGTGCCGAAAAAGGCCCCGACGAGGATCAGGCCCAGCCCGCGCTTGTCGGAAATGTGCCGGTGAAGCCCCAGAAACAGCGCCAGAGTGGCCGCCACATGCAGGGAATGTTCCATTCCGAGAAAGGCGACCATCGGCATCATGATCGCAATCGGTCCCAGCAGGGCGGCGACCCGTCCGAGCCAGCGCCAGTCGGCGCGCGCAAAGCCTGCCTCGATCAGCAGACGCCCCCAGAGCCATGCGCTTATCGTCAGTCCGACGACACTCCAGATCAGCGGCATGTAGCGGTGGAACTCGGTCCCCGCAAAGGGGACGAGCAGCAGGGGGAACAGTGCGGACGAGCCGGGCGAGGCAGGCTCGCCAAGGTTAACCCCATACCCGCCCTGCGCGATAACCTCGGACAGGGCCAGATGGATATAGGGGTCGTCCAGCGGATAGTCGAAGACCCCGCCGTTGAGGGAGAGCGCAATCCCCTGCATCAGCGCGAAAATGCCCAATGCGCTCGCCATCGACAGACCCGATAGGGTCAACCGATCAGCGGAAAGCGTTTGCCCGTCGTCCGTCATCGACATGCTCATGCCTCGCGCCGGGTCGGATTGGCGCAAACGGACACGGTGGCCTGACGGGGCCAGTGGCGGGCGCGGCGAACGCCGTGACGCGCGGCCAAAGGGCCGCACGAGGTCACGGATATGTCGCCGCACACGCCCATAGGATCATTCGAATTCCATGATCACTTCGTCCACGGCAAGGCTGTCGCCGGGACCTGCGTTGATCTTGGTCACGATGGCCTTCTTCTCGGCGCGCAGGATGTTCTCCATCTTCATCGCCTCGATGGTGCAGAGCGCCTGACCCTCCTGCACTTCCTGACCCTCTTCCACGTCGATCTTCACGACCAGACCCGGCATCGGGCAGAGGAGCAGTTTGGAGGTATCCGGCGCGACCTTTTCCGGCATCAGAAGCGCGAGCTCGTGGGCGCGCGGGGTGCGCACATGCACGTTCAGCGCGGCACCACGGGTGCGGATCGCGAAGCCGTTGGTGATCTTGCCGACCTTCAGCACGACCGGCTCGCCGTCGACGTCGACATGGGCCAACTGCTTGCCCGGCGTCCAGTCCGACGACACGCGCGACACGGTCCCGTCGTCGAATGTCACCGTCGCGCCCTCGCGGTCGGCGGCAATCGAGACCGGGAAGACCGCGTCCTGCAACGACACCACCCAATCGGTGCCGATGGTGCGCTCGTGGTTGTCCATCGTGCCCGAAATGCGCGTGCGGCGGATTTCGGTGACGCGGTACATGGCGGCACAGGCGGCAGCGATCCGTTTGAGGTGTGCGGCGTCCAGCGTCACGCCCTCGAACCCTTCGGGATATTCCTCGGCAATGAAGGCCGTGGTCATGTCGCCCGAGACAAACTTCGGGTGATCCATGACGGCGGACAGGAACGGCAGGTTGTGCCCGATCCCTTCGACCTCGAAACTGTCCAATGCCACGCGCATCGCTTCGATGGCCTCGCCCCGCGTCGGCGCCCAGGTGCAGAGCTTCGCGATCATCGGGTCGTAATACATGCTGATCTCGCCGCCCTCATAGACGCCGGTATCGTTGCGCACGGCGGTCGCGCCCTCGGGGGCGTCGCCCTGCCATTTGCCGTTGGTGACCAGCGGCCCGGCAGCGATTTCCTCGGGCGGACGATAGCGGGTGAGACGCCCGATCGAAGGCAGGAAGCCGCGATAGGGGTCTTCGGCATACAGCCGGTTCTCGATGGCCCAGCCGTTGATTGTCACATCGTCCTGCGTGATCGACAGCGGCTCGCCATTCGCCACGCGGATCATCTGCTCGACCAGATCGACGCCGGTGATGAGTTCCGTCACCGGGTGCTCCACCTGAAGCCGGGTGTTCATTTCGAGGACGTAGAAATTCTTGTCGCCATCGACGATGAACTCGACGGTGCCCGCGCTCGCATACCCGACGGCCTTGGCCAGCGCGACCGACTGCTCACCCATCGCCTTGCGGGTGGCCTCGTCAAGGAAGGGCGAGGGCGCCTCCTCCACGACTTTCTGGTTGCGGCGCTGGATCGAACATTCGCGTTCGTTCAGATAAATCCCGTTGCCATGCGCGTCGCAGAGCACCTGAATTTCGATGTGGCGCGGTTGCGTGACGAACTTCTCGATAAAGATACGGTCGTCGCCAAAGCTGTTCGCGGCCTCGTTCTTGGACGACTGAAAGCCCTCGCGCGCTTCGGTGTCGTTCCACGCGATCCGCATGCCCTTGCCGCCACCACCGGCAGAGGCCTTGATCATCACCGGATAGCCGATCTCGTTCGAGATTTTCACGGCCTCCTCAGCGTCTTCGATCAGACCCATGTAACCGGGCACGGTCGACACGTTCGCGTCCTGCGCGATCTTCTTCGACGTGATCTTGTCGCCCATCGCCTCGATCGCGCCCTTCGGCGGGCCGATAAAGGCGACACCGGCGGCTTCGAGCGCCTCGGCGAATTTGGCATTCTCGGACAGGAACCCGTAGCCCGGGTGAACCGCTTCGGCGCCGCTTTCCTTGATCGCCGCCATCACCTTGTCGATGACGATGTAGGATTGGTTTGCAGGCGGCGGCCCGATGTGGATCGCCTCGTCGGCCATCTGGACGTGCAGCGCGTTGCGGTCCGCATCCGAATAGATCGCGACCGTCTGGATGCCCATCTTCTTCGCGGTTTTCATCACGCGGCAGGCGATCTCGCCCCGGTTCGCAATCAGGATCTTCTTGAACATGTCCTGTCCCTCTCTCTTACGTCTTTTGGGCGGCCATGCCGCAGGAATGGGGAAGCCATCGCTCGACGCTGGTCAGCGGAGCGGCAAAGAAAATCCCGGGTTGGCCAGGGGAGGCCAACCCGGGCAGAAGGGGAAGGGTAACGGTTTGACTAAACCAAGCAGAACACCGGGATAGAGTGCCTGCCATGTCAAAGACCGTGCCACGGGCGTTCGCAGCCGAACAGCGCGAAACGCGACGCGCGGCGCGATGCGCCAAACCTTGCGCAAATCCTTGGAGGAGAAGCGAAAAATTGCTCATTCGTCGTCCCATCCGTCATCATCGAACCCGTCGTCGTCATCAAAGCCGAAGTCGGTCTCGTCGTTGAAGATCTCGGGAAAGCTCGCCTCGGCGACGCTGCGGTCGATCTTCAGCATGGCTTCATAGTTCTTGGGGTCGAACGGGTCCTCGGCGGCCACGACCTCGCGCCCGAAAAGCCACGACAGACGGCCGGCGTCGAGATTGCCGCGCTCGAACGGCTCTTCGCCGAAGTGATCCCACAGCGCGGCCATGAACCCCATGTCGGCGCGCTTGTCGGCATGTTTGCGGTCCGCGAACCGCTCACGCCGGATGATCGGGGTCGCCCCCTTCTTGTTCGCCCGGCGAACGGTGAATTGGTAATCGGTGCCCGGCAGGCGGCCCGGAAAGCCGCGGTGCTTGGTCATGTAAGGAAGGGCCATCAGAACATCTCCCAGATGCAGGTGCCGTCGCGCTTGGAATACGCTTCGAAGATTTGCGTGGCCTCCGGGTCGGGGTCTCCGAATTCGACGGGCCGGTCCGAGATCGAGATGACGATCTGCTCCGGTTGCGGCCCGGTGGTCGATATCCGCTCCAACGCGAAGAATTCGCACAGATACTGCGTGTCTTCGGTGGCGTCTATCACCCCGTCCGCGTCTTTACGGGCAGGTAGGTCGGGGTCGAGAAACCGGAACCGGATCGTCAGACCCGCGGGCCCCGGCTCACCCCAGATGAAGTCGTGGTAGGTGACGGAAAAACCGGAGGGAAGCGCGATCTCCTCTTGCGCCACGGCGGGCAGCGCGAGCGAGGCCACGAGGGCGGCCAACATGCTTCGAACTGACAGTGCCAGACACATCACGCTTCCCTCCCGACATCCCTTAAAGGGGGATGTTGTCGTGTTTCTTCCAGGGGTTCTGGAGCTTCTTGTTGCGCAACGATGCGAAGGCGCGGCTCACCCGTTTGCGGGTCGAGTGCGGCATGATCACCTCGTCGATAAAGCCCTTCTCGGCGGCGACGAACGGGTTGGCGAAGCGATCTTCGTAATCCTTCGTGCGCGCTGCGATCTTGTCCTTGTCGCCCAGTTCCGAGCGATACAGGATCTCGACCGCGCCTTTGGCGCCCATCACCGCGATCTCGGCGGTCGGCCAGGCGTAGTTGAAATCGCCGCGCAGGTGCTTGGACGCCATAACGTCATAGGCGCCGCCATAAGCCTTGCGGGTGATGACCGTGACCTTCGGCACCGTCGCTTCGCCATAGGCAAAGAGCAGTTTCGCGCCGTGTTTGATGACGCCGCCGTACTCCTGCCCGGTGCCGGGGAGGAAGCCGGGGACGTCCACAAAGGTCAGGATCGGGATCTCGAACGCGTCGCAGAACCGCACGAAGCGCGCGGCCTTGCGGCTCGAGTCGATGTCGAGACAGCCCGCCAGCACCATCGGCTGGTTCGCGACCACGCCGACCGTCTGGCCCTCGAGCCGGATAAAGCCGGTGATGATGTTCTTCGCGAAATCTTCCTGAATTTCGTAGAAATCGCTCTCGTCCGCGACCTTCAGGATCAGTTCCTTCATGTCGTAGGGGGCGTTGGCATTGTCCGGCACCAGCGTGTCGAGCGAATGGTCGAGACGGCCGGGCTCGTCAAAGAACGGGCGCACCGGCGCTTTTTCCCGGTTGTTGAGCGGCAGAAGATCGACGAGGCGGCGCACTTCGTAAAGCGCCTCCACATCGTTCTCGAACGCGCCATCCGCGACCGAGGATTTCTTGGTATGGGTCGACGCGCCGCCCAGTTCCTCGGCGGTCACGACCTCGTTCGTCACGGTCTTCACCACGTCGGGGCCGGTGACGAACATGTAAGAAGTGTCTTTCACCATAAAGATAAAGTCGGTCATCGCGGGCGAATAGACCGCGCCACCGGCGCATGGCCCCATGATGACGGAAATCTGCGGCACCACGCCCGAGGCCATGATATTGCGCTGGAACACGTCGGCGTAGCCTGCGAGCGAGGCGACGCCTTCCTGAATCCGCGCCCCACCCGAGTCGTTCAGACCGATGACCGGCGCGCCGTTCTGCACCGCCATATCCATGATCTTGCAGATCTTCTCGGCATGGGTTTCCGAGAGCGAGCCACCGAACACCGTGAAATCCTGCGAAAAGACATAGACCAGACGCCCGTTGATGGTGCCCCAGCCGGTGATGACGCCGTCGCCGGGGTACTGCTGCTCTTCCATGCCGAAGTCGGTGCAGCGATGGGCCTTGAACGTGTCGAACTCTTCAAAGCTTCCTTCATCCAAAAGCAGCTCGACCCGCTCACGCGCGGTCAGCTTGCCCTTGGCGTGCTGGCTGTCGATCCGTTTCTGGCCACCGCCCATGCGCGCGACGTCGCGGCGATCCTCGAGCTGTTGCAGGATGTCTTTCATGGGGCGGCCCTCCTTGATTTTCGCGCAACCTAGCCGCAAGCGTCGGGTTTCCCAAACGGAATCCGGCGTATTTGCAAATCTATTGTGAGCATCGGATTGCGAATTGAATAATTGCAAACAATCGTCGCATTCACACGCTGAAACACGCGGTCGGCAGGTTCTTGCCCGAACCGGGGCCATATGGGCCGCAGCGGCAGTCAGGGACTAGGGCAGGGGGACGGATTGCGTTATGTCCCACCGGCCCCCTCACACTATGCCGACCGACATGCCGACTCAAAACGAAATCATCGAAGCGCTCCAGTTCCCCGGCCTCTATGCGCTGGGCCCGGTCAACACGACTGCCGCCCCGCGCCGCACCGTGAGCTATCAGTTCGAGACCAGCCAGCCCGCCGACCTGTGGTACACTTACACCGGCTGGACCGCGTTCTCGGGCGCGGAAAAGTCGGTGTTTCGGTTCCTGCTCGAAACCATCGAAACCTTTCTGAACGTCGATTTCGTCGAGGTGTCGGGCGACAGCGACCCTGACCTGAACTTCGGTAAGGTCGACATGCACCGGGGCACCGCGGGCCTTGGCGGGCCGCAGTATTCCAATGCGGGCACGCGTATCACCGCCTTCGATGGTTTCGCCGTGTTCAACAACACGATCGACCTCGCCTCGGGCGAACAGGCCCTGATCCTGCACGAGATCGGCCACGCAATGGGGCTCGACCACACCTTCGACGGCGCGACGCTCGACCCGGCCTACGACAATCTGCACTACAGCCTCATGTCTTACGACGCCGACCCGACGCCCGGTATCAGCGCGACAGTGCGTATGATGGTCTATGACATCCTCGCGCTTCAGGACCTCTGGGGCGCGGCCAGCTACTATGACGGCAACACCAGCTACCTCGGCCCCCGGCTTTCGGCGGGTCTGGTCGATGTGGTCTGGGACAGCGGGGGCACCGACTGGCTCGACGCTTCGGCCTGGGGCCGCGCGGTGCATCTGGACCTCGGCCAGGGCATGTTCTCGCGCTGGAACGGCACCGAGGACATGGTCATAGCCTACAACACCGTGATCGAGAACGCGCGCGGCAGCGGCTTTGGCGACACCGTGATCGGGAATGACGGCCCCAACCTGCTTTACGGCGGGGGCGGCACCGACCTCGTGCGCGGGCGCAAGGGCGACGACACCGTCTATGGAGACGACCAGAACGACGAAGTGCGCGGCGGCGCGGGCGACGATCTGGTCTATGGCGGCGCAGGCAACGACATCGTCAAAGGCACGCCCGGCGACGACCGGGTGTATGGCGAGGCAGGCAACGATCTGGTCAAGGGCGGCCCCGGCAACGACCGGCTCTACGGCGGCCCCGGCAACGACGATCTGCGCGGCTGGCGCGGCAACGACCTGCTCGACGGCGGAACCGGAGACGACCGCCTGCGCGGCGGCGTCGGCGATGACACCTTCATTTTCAAGCCGGGCTACGACCGCGACACGATCACCGATCTGGGCAAAGGCGACGACACCCTGCGCATCACCGGGTTCGGGGACGAGGCGTCGGTCATGTCGCGCGCCGTACAATCCGGCTCGGACGTCGTGATCGACTTCGGCGGCGGCGATATCCTCACGCTCGAAGACACCACGCTCGCCATCGTCGAAGCCGCCCTCAGCACCTGACTTCAGCGCCCGCGCGGCGCACGCGCAGGGGCCCAATCCTTCAAATTTGAGACAGAATGCCGGCCCCGGTTTGAGGCCGGGTTAACTGTGCTTGCCGTACCCCGTCGCCTGCGCGGCGGGCCTTCCCTGATCCGACCGCGTCGGACCCAAGGAAGAATTCTATGGCGACACCCGACAAATCGACGATCCTGCAAGCGCTCCAGTATCCGACGTTTCAGAACGGCAACCCGATCAACGGCAATGCGCCCGGCAGCCGGCACCAGATCACCTATGCCTTCAACGACACCGCCTCCACCTTCAGCTTCGTCGGCGCGAACGGCGCGGTCGCCTTCAGCGGGTTCGAGGCGTGGAGCGTGGGGGAGCTTTTGGCGGTCCGCCGCGCGATGGCCCATATCGAAACCTTCTTGAACGTCCGGTTCGACGAGGTGTCGGCCAGCACCAACCCCGATCTGGACCTCGGGCTCGCCGATCTCGAAGACGGCACCGCCGGTTACGGCGGCTGGAAAGCCGAAACCTCGGGCGCGCAGATCACCGCCGTCGACAGCTTCGCCGTCTTCGACCGCGCGTTCGACATCACCAGCGATCGTTACGGCATCGTCTTGCACGAAATCGGCCACGCGCTGGGCCTGCGCCACAGCTTCGACAGCGGCCTGCTCCCCGACAAGTTCGATACCAACAAGTTCTCGACAATGGCCTATGAGCGTCACCCGGGGTCCGGCGCGGGCTCGGACGCGATGGCGGTGTTCGACGTGCTGGCCTTGCAGGACATCTGGGGCGCCGCCCGCTACAACGACGGCGACACCACCTATGTCGGCTCGCGCACATCGACCACGGACACGATCTGGGACACGGGCGGAACCGACGTGCTTGATGCCACCGGCACCTCCCACCGGGTCAAGCTCGACCTGCGCGAGGGCGAATATTCCCGCTTCGGCCCGGCGTATGAGGACGTGGTGGTCGCCTTCGGCACTGTCATCGAGGATTCGCGCGGCGGGGCGGGCAACGACCGGCTCGCGGGCAATCCGGCCTCGAACCGGATCGAGGGCAACCGGGGCAACGACATGCTGAACGGCAAACAGGGCGACGACATCCTGCTTGCAGGTGACGGCGACGACCGGTTGCGCGGCGGCAAGGGCGACGACTGGCTGAACGGCGGGCCGGGCGACGACATCCTGCGTGGCGGGCCGGGGGCCGACACCTTCGTGTTCAACGGCGGGCGCGACCAGATCAAGGATTTTCAGGACGACACCGACCGCATCAAGGTGCAGGGCTTCGGCACCTTGGCCGACATCCTCGCGAAAGCCGAACAAAAGGGCGATGATCTCTGGTTCGATTTCGGCGGCGGCGATCTCCTGATCGTGCATGACGCGACCCGTGCCGAGCTGAGCGACGGCGACCTCTACGTCTGAAACGCCTGTGCGTGGATGAAGAGTCACGACCGTTCAATCCGCGGTGTGACGCAGTGTTTCAACTCGACAGGGGCGAAACCGCATCATAACCCTCACGCATGAGTAGTATTCCGGCTGTTCGTTTTCTCGATCCAAAGACGCCGCCCCATATTCTGACGCTGACGCTGATGACGGGGCTTTCCGCGCTTTCGATGAACGTGTTTCTTCCTGCGCTTCCCGAGATGGCCGAGTATTTCAACACCGATTATCGGGTGATGCAGCTGTCGGTCGCGGTCTATCTCGCGATGAACGCGATGCTGCAGATCATTCTCGGTCCGATTTCCGATAAGCTGGGGCGCCGCCCCGTCCTGATGGTGAGTTTCGGCATTTATGTCGTCGCGACCCTGGGCTGCATTTTCGCGCCGACGATCGGCATATTTCTTGCCTTCCGCATCATGCAGGCCTTTGTCGTCACCGGGATGGTCCTGGGGCGCGCGGTCATCCGCGACATGGTGCCCGCCGAACACGCGGCGTCGATGATCGCCTATGTGACGATGGGCATGTCGCTCGTGCCGATGGCCGCACCCGCGGTGGGCGGCTATCTCGCCGCCACATTGGGGTGGCAAGCGACCTTCTGGCTTCAAGTCTTTCTCGGTGTATTCATCTTCGCCCTCATGTTCCGCGATCTGGGCGAGACCAAGCCGCGCAGCGAGGGCACATGGGGCGACCAGTTGCGCGCCTATCCCGAGCTTCTGCGCTCGCCCCGTTTCTGGGGGTACAGCTCCGCCGCGATGTTCTCGTCCGGCGCGTTCTTCGCCTATCTCGGCGGGGCGCCCTTCGTCGGCGATGTGTTGTTCGCCATCGACGCCGGGATGCTTGGCCTGCTTCTCGGCATGCCCGCCATCGGCTATCTGCTCGGCAACTACATCACGGGCCGGTACTCGCCCGTCTACGGGATCAACCGGATGATCCTCGCCGGCGGCATCGTGACGATGTTCGGCTTGTCCGTCGTCATGTTCCTGCTTCTCACGGATCTCGCGACGCCGTGGATTTTCTTTGGCCTGATGACCTTCGTCGGCCTCGGCAACGGCTTTGCGCTTCCCAACGCCAACAGCGGCATCCTGTCCGTGCGCCCCGAACTAGCGGGCAGCGCATCAGGACTGGGCGGTGCCATGATGATCGGCGGCGGGGCGGCCATTTCGGCCTTTGTCGGCACCCGCCTGAGCGTCGAAAGCGGCCCCGATCCGCTGATCTGGCTCATGCTCGCCTCCACCGTCATGGCGATCCTGTCGATCCTGCTCGTGATCCGGCGCGAAAAAAGGCTGGGCCTCGGCGTCTGACCCTTGCCGGACGCATTTGCAAAGCGTAACGCTTTCTTTTGCAAAGGGAGGACGGCATGGCCACGCAGAAACTCTATGCAGGCGTCAAGCTGCGCGAGACGCGCACGCGGCTGGGCCTGACGCAAAAGGCTTTTGCCGAAAAGCTGGGCGTGAGCCTCCCCTATCTCAACCAGATGGAAAACAACAACCGCCCGGTCTCGACCGGCGTGGTGCTGGCGCTGGCGCAGGAGTTCGGCTTCGACGTCGCTGAACTGTCGACCGGCGATGCCGAGCGGCTCGTCACGGACATGCGCGAGGCGCTGGCCGACCCCGTGTTCGCCGAAATCGCGCCCCCGGTCGCCGACCTGCGGCTCGTCGCCTCCAACGCCCCCGCGCTCGCCCGCGCGTTTCTCGAAATCCACCGCGCCTACCGTCAGGGGCACGAACGCCTCGCCTCGCTGGACGAGGCATTGGGGCGCGAAGGCGGGACGGTGCAGGCGAGCCCGTGGGAAGAGGTGCGCGACTTCTTTCACTACTGCGACAACTACATCGACGCCGTCGACCGCGCCGCCGAACATTTCGTGCGCGACACCTCGCCCGAGGCCGCCGCCGAAGCCTATCTGACCCGCCGTGGCATCTCGGTCGTGCTGACCGATACCGACCGCATCCGGGGCTATGACGCGGCGACCGGCGTGCTCACGCTCTCGTCGCTCGCCTCGGCCGCCACCCGCCGCTTTCAGCTTTTGCATCAGGTGGCGCTCATCGCGCAGAACGACCTGCTCGAAGCCACCCTCGACTTCGCCCGGTTCCAGTCGGATGAGGCGCGCGCCATCGCCAAGATCGGTCTCGCCAACTACTTTGCGGGCGCGGCGCTCTTGCCCTACACCCGGTTTCTCGAAGCGGCCCGGACCACGCGGCACGATCTGGAGCGTCTTGCCGATCTCTTCGGGGCCTCCATCGAGCAGGTGGCGCATCGTCTGTCGACCCTGCAACGCCCCGGCGCCAAGGGCATTCCGTTCTTCTTCGTGCGCGTCGATCAGGCGGGCACGATCACCAAACGCCACTCCGCCACCCGGCTCCAGTTCGCGCGCTTCGGCGGGGCCTGCCCGCTCTGGAACGTCCACCGCGCCTTCGAAACGCCGGGCCGCTTTCTGCGCCAACTGGCCGAGACACCCGACGGGGTGCGTTACATCTCGCTCGCCCGCGACGTGTCGAAATCCGGCGGTAGCTTTCAGGCTCCGATCCGTCGCTACGCCATCAGCCTCGGGTGCGAGGTGAAACATGCCGGCTCGCTGGTCTATGCCGACGACCTCGACGTGACCAATGCCACCGCGTTCGAGCCCATCGGCATCTCCTGCCGGATCTGCGAACGCCCCGATTGCCATCAACGCTCGGTCCCGCCGCTCGAACGCAAACTGCGCGTCGACCCGGACCTGCGCGGCACGCTGCCCTACGAGATCGCGCGCTGAGGCGGCTTTACCCTCCGTCGCCCGCCCACTAGGTTCAGCCCAACGAACAGGGAGCCCCATCATGGAAATGACTGGCAGCCGCATCATCGCGGCCGATCGCGAAACCGTCTGGAACCACCTCAACAGCGCGGACACGCTGAGGGCCTGCATTCCGGGCTGCGAAGAACTGACCGGATCGCCGGACGAGGGCTTTCAGGCCGTGGTCAAACAAAAGGTCGGCCCGGTGAAAGCGACCTTCAAAGGCGAAGTGACGCTCGAAGACATCAACGAGCCTGAGAGCTACCGCATCGTGGGCGAGGGCAAGGGGGGCGTCGCGGGATTTGCCAAGGGCGGCGCGAACGTGTCGCTCGCCGAAGTCGAGGGCGGCACCGAGCTGACCTATGACGTCGACGCCAAGGTCGGCGGCAAGCTCGCCCAGTTGGGCAGCCGGATCGTGAACGGTTTCGCCAAGAAGATGGTCGACAGTTTCTTCGACCGCTTCAGTCAGATCGTCGAAGAGGGCAAGAACCCTGACGACGTCTCAGACGAAACCGCCGACTGACGCTTTTCCGCCGATCTGAGACCCGGTGCCGCAAAAAGCTGTAGCGGGATCGAAAATCCGGCCCTAGATTGTCCAACCGAAACCCGGCCCCACGTCTGCCGGGCCACGGGCTAGGGAAGAGTTAGGGCGTTATACGGACATGACCGGACAGTCGCAGAACCGTGCGGATGAAGTCGAGGAATTCGCGCGCGCAGCCACCGAAGTGATCGGGGCCGATCTCGAGCTTCTGCGGGAGTCGCGCAGGGTCGAAGCCTTGCTGCAGAAACGCGAAATGCCCGCCGCGGTGAGCGGCGGGGCATCCGGTGAAGCGAGCGGACCGCAGAACGCATCTCATCCGATTGTCCTGCGGTTCTCGAACCTGTTTCGCAAGCGGGGCTAGGGCCTTCGTCAGACCGTTGCGGTCAGCATCCGGTACAGCTCATCCTTGAGGCGCGTGCGTTCCTTGCGCATGTCCTCTTCGGCGAATTGATCGGTCGGCTCGACGTTGGTTTCGGCCCGGTGCACCGCGCGGTTCACCTCGTGATACGCGTCGTAAAGCTTCGCGAAATGCGGGTCCTCGGCTTTGAGCGCGGTGATCCGCTCGCCCAGTTCCGGGAATTCGTCGTGCAGTTCGTGGGGCGTGTTGGCCATGTCTGTCTCCTGTCAGCGTGTGACCCCAGATTAGGGCGCGCACCGGCGGGACACTTTGACCCGGATCAAGTCAGTGGAAATTGTCGCCGTACTTCAGGATCAGCGGCACGACCACGTCCTCCTCATCCGTCAGGTGACGGTCGAGAAAGGTCTGAAATCCGCTCTGAACCCCGTGCAGCTTGCCCACCGGATCGCGAATGTCCTTGCCGTCCTGCAACGGGCGCAGGACTGCGTTCGTGGCATCCGCCAGCGCGTTCATATGGTCGGTCAGCACGTGGTGGTCCGCGTCGAGCAGGTCGAACGCCCGCGCGACCCGGTCGTCCATCTGCGCCATGATCGGGAAATAGTGGTGA
This sequence comes from Pseudomonadota bacterium, assembly GCA_036154315.1. Lineage (GTDB taxonomy): Bacteria > Pseudomonadota > Alphaproteobacteria > Rhodobacterales > Rhodobacteraceae > Maritimibacter. The sequence goes on along the minus strand of JAYZLL010000042.1, from coordinate 35,699 downwards.
TCCTCGATCCCGTGGTGGCCATGCAGCCCCTCGAGAAAGAACCCGGTGTAACGCGATGTGGCCGAACCGAACTTCATCGGATCCGCTTTCCCGTCGAGATAGTCCTGCGTCAGTCGCAAAAGCTCGGTCTGCACCGAGCGGAACTTGCCGTGCATCTGGAGCCAAAATGCGGTGAGGCCCTGAAAATTCGCGTGCCCCTCCCACATCTCGCGGGGAAACTCCTCCACGAGAACGCGCAAGTCGGCAGGCAGGCCCTCGCGGGCGTCGAGTTTCAGATCGTCGGACATGATCCTGATCTATGTCACCGCTGCGCGGTGCGCCAGTCCGGGTTGAGCCACGGCCCCCGGTTGTCGCGCGCAAGGGGCGTGCGCCCAAGCACATGATCGGCCGCCTTTTCACCAACGAGGATCGAGGGCGCGTTGGTGTTGCCGTTGGTGATGCGCGGAAAGATCGAACTGTCGGCGACCCGTAGCCCCTCGACACCGATCACTCGGCATTCCGGATCGACGACCGCATTCGGGTCGTCCTTTGCCCCCATGCGGGCCGTGCCACAGGGGTGATAGGCGCTTTCGGCATGTTCGCGGACAAAGGCGTCGATCTCGTCATCCGTGTCCCCGCCGCCCGGCTGGATCTCGTGTTTGACGAACTCGCCCATCGCGGGCTGGCGGAAAATTTCGCGCGTGAGCCGCACGGCCCGGCGCCAGTCGTGCCAATCCTCGTCATGGCTCATGTAGTTGAACGCGATCTTGGGTGCCGCCGCCGGATCGGCCGAAGCCAGCGTGACCGCGCCCCGCGATTTCGAGCGCATCGGTCCCACATGGGCCTGAAACCCGTGGCCCTCGGCGGCGGCCTTGCCGTCGTAGCGCACGGCGATGGGCAGGAAGTGGAACTGAATGTCGGGATACTCGACGCCCGCCTGCGACCGGATGAAGGCACAGCTTTCGAACTGGTTCGACGCGCCATGCCCGGTGCGGGTGAACAGCCACTGCGCCCCGACCCAAGCTTTGCCGAGCAGGTTCCAATAGCGGTAAAGCGTGATCGGTTTCTTTGAGGCGTATTGCATATAGACCTCGAGGTGGTCCTGCAGGTTCTGCCCGACGCCGGGCCGATCCGCCCGCACCTCGATCCCGTGTTTCTGCAACTCGGCACCCGGACCGATCCCCGACAACATGAGCAGCTTCGGGGTGTTGATCGACGAGGCGGCAAGGATCACCTCACGGGTGGCGCGAATGGTCTCATCCGCCCGGCGCGCGATCTCGACCCCGACCGCACGGCCCCCCTCGAACACCACGCGTTTGGCGAGCCCGTTCACCAGCGTCACGTCCCACTTCGCCACCGCGGGCTTGAGATAGGCATTCGCCGCCGACCAGCGCCGCCCCTGCCAGACGGTCATGTCGAAAGCGCCGAACCCCTCCTGCTGGTGGCCGTTGTAATCATCCGTCACCGGATACCCGGCCTCGCGCCCCGCCGCGACGAAGGCATGGAAGAGCGGGTTCCACTGCCGTGCCTGCTGAACATGGAGCGGCCCGTCGGTGCCACGCCAATCGCTCTCACCCTTGCCGTGCCAATGCTCCATCCGCTGGAAATAGGGCAGCACGTCGGCGTAGCCCCAGCCCGTCGCGCCGCTCTCGGCCCAGTGGTCGTAATCCTTGGCGTGACCCCGGACATAGACCATGCCGTTCACGCTCGACGACCCGCCGACCACCTTGCCGCGCGGCACGGCCATGCGCCGGTTGTTCAACTGCGGCTCCGGCTCGGACGAAAACCCCCAGTCGTAGCGCGGCATGTTCATCGGGTAGCTGAGCGCCCCCGGCATCTGAATGAACGGCCCCGCGTCCGACCCGCCATGCTCGATCACGATGACCGAATGCCCGGCCTCGCCCAGCCGGTAGGCCATCGCGCAGCCCGCCGACCCGGCCCCGACGATCACATAGTCCGCTTGCATTCTTCAGGCCTTTCGATGCCTAGAACGGCGCTTCCACGTCACCCATGCGCACATAAACCGACTTCACTTCGGAGTAGTGGTTGATGGCTTCCTTGGAGTTCTCGCGCCCGACGCCCGAGGCTTTGACACCCCCGAAGGGCGCTTCGACCGGCGCGTCGTTGTAGGTGTTGATGTAACAGGTGCCCGCCTCGAACCCGGCGGCGACACGATGCGCGCGGGTCAGATCGCGGGTGAACACCCCGGCGGCCAGCCCGAATTCGGTGTCGTTCGCGCGGGCCATGACCTCGTCCTCATCCGTGAAGTCGAGCACGCACATGACGGGGCCGAAAATCTCCTCCCGCGCGATGGTCATGTCGTCGGTCACGTCGGCGAACACGGTGGGTTCCAGATACCAGCCGTCGCGATCCACGCTCTTGCCGCCTGCCACCAGCCGCGCGCCCTCTTCCACGCCCTTCGCGATGTAGTTCATCGCGATGGACATCTGCCCTTCGCTGACCATCGGGCCAAAGTTCGTGGCCTCGTCCAAAGGGTCGCCCATGACGGCTTTGCCCAGTCGTTCAGACAGCCGCGCGAGGAACGGCTCCTTGATGTCGGTATGGACGAACACGCGCGTGCCGTTGGAGCAGATCTGCCCCGACGAATAGAAGTTGCCCAGAATGGCGCCGGAAATCGCGTTTTCGATATCCGCGTCCTCGAACACGATCATCGGGGACTTGCCGCCAAGCTCCATCGTCACGTGCTTCATGCCCGCCGCCGCCGCCTGATAGACTTTGCGCCCCGTGGGCACCGACCCGGTGAGCGAGACCTTGGCGACCCGCTCGTCCGTCACCAGAGCCGCGCCGACCTCACCCGCGCCGTTCACCACGTTGAACACGCCGTCGGGCAGGCCCGCCTCTTTCAGGATTTCCGCCACTTTGAGCGCGCAGAGCGGCGTCGTCTCGGAGGGTTTGAACACCATCGTATTGCCGCAGGCGAGCGCGGGCGCGGCCTTCCAGCAGGCGATCTGGGTCGGGTAGTTCCACGCGCCGATGCCGACGCAGACGCCAAGCGCCTCGCGCCGGGTATAGACGAAATCGCCCCCCGCCAGCGGGATATGCTCGCCGGTCAGCGTCGCCGCGATCCCGCCGAAGTATTCCAGAGCATCCGCGCCCGAGGTCGCGTCGGCCACTAGCGTCTCCTGCAACGGCTTGCCGGTGTCGAGCGTTTCCAGCTCGGACAGCTCGCGATTGCGTTCGCGGATCATGTCGGCCGCCCGGCGCAGGATGCGCCCCCGCTCGGTCCCACTCATCGCGGCCCAAGCAGGCTGCGCCTGTTTGGCCGCGGCAATTGCCCGATCGACCAGCGCGGGCGTGGCTGCGTGAACGCGGGCGATTTCCTTGCCCGTCGCGGCATAGATCACCGGGATCGGTGTGCCGCCCGCATCCTCGACATAAGCGCCGTCGATGAAATGGCTGGCGGTCGGTTTTGGGTCGATCATCGTCATTCTCCACGCGGAAAGCGCTGGCTTTCCTCGACATCGTTCAGGTCCATGTGGTTGCGCATGTAGCGTTCCGACGCGCGTTGCAGCGGCTGGTAATCCCACGGGTAATAGCTGCCGTTCCTGAGCGCGTCGTAAACGACCCAGCGCCGGGCCTGTGAGGCGCGCACATCGGCATCGAACCGCTCCAGATCCCACGCCGCATCCGCCATTTTGCGGAACTCGGCAAGGAACGGGTTATCAGGCTCGGTCTGGACGAGGTTCACCCGCTCTTCAGGGTCGGCCCCCAGATCGAAGAACTGATCCGGGTCGAGCGCGCAACGGGTGTATTTCCATCGCCCCTGCACCAGCGCAACGAGCGGCGCATAGCTCGCCTCGGCGGCATATTCGATCTTCACTGGCGTCTCGCGCGCCTGATGATAGGCCACGGGACACAGGCTTTCGCCATCGACCCACGGCAGAATGTCCGACAGGTCCAGCCCGGCCAGCTCGCCCAAAGTCGGCGTCACGTCGAGTGTCGAGACGGGCGTTTCCTCCAGCCGCGGCGCGAACTGGGGCGCGGCGATCATCAGCGGGACGCGGCTCGACCCCTCGAAAAAGCTCATCTTGAACCACAGCCCGCGCTCGCCCAGCATGTCGCCGTGGTCCGAGACGAAAAGGATCGTCGCTTCCTGCCGCGTCGTCTCCAGCGCCTCCAGAATCTCGCCGATCTTGTCGTCGAGGTAGCTGATGTTGGCGAAATAGGCCCGCCGCGACCGGCGAATGTCATCCTCGGTGATCTCGTAATTGCGCCAGTCGTTCGCATCGAAAATGCGTTTGGAGTGGTTGTCGTGATCCTCGTAATCCAGCGCGGGCACCTCGGGCAGCAGATGCTCGCAATCCTCGTAAAGGTCCCAGTATTTCTTGCGCGCCACGTAAGGGTCGTGCGGGTGCGTGAAGCTCACGGTCAGACACCAGGGCCGGTCGTCCTTGGCGCGGGCGAGGTCATAGACCTTCATCTTGGCGAAATGCGCGACCTCGTCGTCATATTCCATCTGGTTGGAGATCTCGGCGACACCCGACCCCGTGACCGACCCCATATTGTGATACCACCAGTCGATCCGCTCGCTGGGCTTTCGGTAATCCGGCGTCCAGCCGAAATCGGCGGGGTAAATGTCGGTGGTCAGCCGTTCCTCGAAACCGTGCAGCTGATCCGGGCCGACGAAATGCATCTTGCCGGACAGCGCCGTGTAATAGCCTGCGCGGCGCAGGTGGTGGGCGTAGGTCGGAATGTCGGACCGGAATTCGGCGGCGTTGTCGTAGACGCCGTTCCGGCTCGGCAATTGCCCCGACATGAACGCCGCGCGCCCCGGCGCGCAGAGCGGAGAGGCGGTGTAGGCATTCTTGAACCGGACCGAGCGCGCCGCGAGCCGTTTCAGGTTCGGGGCGTGGAGCCAGTCGGCAGGTCCATCGGGAAACAGCGTCCCGTTCAGCTGGTCCACCATCAGGATCAGGATGTTCGGCTTGGTCATCGGGCCTCCAGCAGGCGGTCGAGCACGTCGGTCACGCGGGCCACCGCCGAGACGCCATCGGGCGGGGTGCCAAGCGCGTGGCGGATGTAGACGCCGTCGATCAGCGCGGCGAGCGTTTCGGCAATGTCCTCGGCCCGGTCGCCAGCGAGCGGGCGCAGATCGTGCAAGAGGTTCGAGCGCAACCGCCGGTGATAGATCCGCAAAAGCCGCGCGCCCCCCGGATCGCCCTGCGCGTGGACGTAGAAATTCAGCCACGCCGCGATCACGGCAGGCTCGAAATTCCCGGCCTCGAAAGAGGCGCGGATGATCGCCTCCAACCGCGCACGCGGCGTGGTGGCTTGCGCCAGTTCGCGCCGCACCCAATGGCCATAAGTGGTCAGGATATGCTGCATCGCCGCCAGCAGGATGCGATCCTTGGACCCGAAGTAGTGATGCGCGAGGGCAGGGGACATGCCGGCTCGCTTGGCGATCTTGCTCACCGTCACGTCCAGCGACCCCATCGCGCCGATTTCAGCAATCGTCGCTTTCACTAACGCCTCGCGGCGAATAGGCTCCATTCCAACCTTTGGCATAAGACACCCTTGTAACGCGTCCGCCAAAGTGTTCATCTTTGATTGACTCGTCAATCAATAAAAACAGGGAGCTCAAAAATGAACCTCAAGACGACCTTGTCCGCACTGGCGCTCTGTGCCGCCGCGGCCCCGGCTTTCGCGCAATGCGAAGAAGTCACCTTCTCCGACGTCGGCTGGACCGACATCACGGCGACCACTGCAGCGACGACCTTCATCCTCGACGCGCTGGGCTATGAGACCGACATCAAAGTGCTCTCCGTGCCGGTGACCTACACCTCGATGGCCGAAGGCGACATCGACATCTTCCTCGGCAACTGGATGCCGACGATGGAGGCCGACATCGCCCCGTATCGTGAGGCTGGCACTGTCGACACCGTGCGCGCGAACCTCGAAGGCGCCAAATACACGCTCGCCGTGAACAAGGCTGCGATGGACCTCGGCATCGCCGACTTCGCCGACATTGCCGCCCATCGCGACGCGCTCGACGGTGAGATCTACGGGATCGAGCCGGGCAACGACGGCAACCGCCTGATCATGGACATGATCTCTGCCAACGCCTTCGACCTCGAAGGGTTCGACGTGGTCGAAAGCTCCGAGCAGGGCATGCTCGCGCAGGTCGGTCGCGCCACCAGCCGTGACGAGCCGATCGTGTTCCTCGGCTGGGAACCACACCCGATGAACGCGAACTACGAAATGGGTTATCTCACCGGCGGTGACGACTACTTCGGCCCCGATCTGGGCGGCGCGACGGTCTATACCAACACCCGCGCGGGTTATGCCGCCGAATGCCCGAACGTCGGCGCGCTTCTGAACAACCTCAACTTCTCGCTCGCGATGGAGAACGAGATCATGGGCGCGATCCTCGATGAAGGCATGGAGCCAACCGAGGCCGCCTCGGCCTGGCTCGCCGCCAATACCGACGCCTGGACCCCGTGGCTCGAAGGCGTGACCACGCTGGACGGTGGCGACGCGGCCGCGGCCGTGACCGCAGCGCTCGAATAAGACCCGGACGGGCGGCGGGGCAACCTGCCGCCCTTTCCCTATGCGCGCCCTCTTTCTGTCCCTGCTCCTCGCCTCGCCCGCGATGGCGCAATGCCCGACCAAGGCCGATCTGGCCGGGGGCGTGACGCTCGTGCGGGCAAGCCCGATGTTCAAGGTGATCTACCGGGAAGAGGACGGGGTCCTCACCGAATACCGCCAGATGTCGCGGCTCGAGGGCGAGGTGCGACGCTCCTCCACCTATCTCAATGCCCTCGCGGTCCAAGAGCAGGACAGCACGAACGGCACCATCGCCTTCGACTACATGGCCGACATGGACGCCGCGCTCGCAGTCAATGAGACCGAGGATTTCGCGGCGATGTTCGCCCTGATCGTCGACGGCAAACGCTATGGCACGGGCCATTACCGGCTATTCTACGAAGGCGAAGGCCGGGTGCGGATCGGCGAATGCGGTTACGACACATGGGTCCTGCGCAACGAAAGCGAGATCGAGGGGATGGGGACCATTCATTTCCTGTGGGACTACGCGCCCGACCTCGGCATCGTCGTGCGCACCGAACAGGTCGATCCACGCGGGCGCACGCTCTCGGTCGTCGAATATGACGGCATCGTCACGGGAGCCTTCGAATGAACCACGCCCTGACCGCCGCACTCATCCTCACAGCCGCCCCGGCGCTGGCCACATGCCCGTCCCGTGCCGATCTGCGCGAGGGCATCGTGCTCGTCCAGAACGAACCCTACTTCATCCGCGCCGACATCGAGCTGCGCCCCGATGGCTTTCACGAAGTCCAACTGATCCGCACCGCCGACGACGCCAGAACGGTCATCGCCCTGTCCTATGAGAACGCGCTGGCCCCGATGTCGCGCACCGAAGGCCGCGAAACCCGCCTGACCGCCTATGACACCGACACCCGCATACTCGAAACCCTGCCGACCGAAGGCGACGTCACCCTGAGCGCGACCGACACGGCAGGAGCCGAGACCACGACCCGGCGGATGCTGTTCAATCACATCGGCACCGACACGCGGATGATCCTCAATTGCACCTATGACGTGTGGACCGTCCGGGTGATGGAGGCGGGAGCCGACGGCACCATAGACACCCGCGAACTAGTCTACGCCCCCGACCTCGGCGCGGTGCTGGCCGCCCACTCGATCGGCCCGGAGGGTACTGAGACGCAATTCAACTACACATGGATCGGCACCTCCGCCGACGTCGCACGATAGGAGAGACATGGACTGGCTCGAAGACATGAAAATCCCGGTCGGTCGCACGGCGCGCGACGTGTTCGACTGGCTCCAGAACGTGGGCGGCCCGGTCTTCGACTGGATCTCGATCGTCGGCGAAACCATGATCGACGCGATCCTCTGGGTGCTGCAAACGCCGCCCCCGCTGCTGATCGTGGCGGTCTTTGCGGTGCTGACATGGTTCCTGCAAAAGAACTGGAAGGTCGTGGCCTTCGTCGTCGTCGGGTTCCTCTTCATCATGAACCAGGGCTATTGGGAGGAGACGACCGAAAGTCTGACGCTCGTCCTGTCGGCCTGCGTCGTCTGCATGCTCATCGGCGTCCCCATCGGGATCGCGGCGGCGCACCGGCCCAAGCTCTTCGCCGCGATGCGCCCGGTGCTCGACCTGATGCAGACGCTCCCCACCTTCGTCTACCTGATCCCGGCCATCGTGTTCTTCGGCATCGGCATGGTGCCGGGCCTCTTGGCCACCGTGATCTTCGTCTTGCCTGCGCCGATCCGGCTGACGCACCTCGGGATTTCCTCGACCCCGATGGCGCTCAAGGAGGCCGCGCAGGCCTTTGGTGCGACCGGGCGGCAACTCTTGTGGAAGGTCGAACTGCCCTACGCGCTGCCGCAGATCATGGCGGGTCTCAACCAGACAATCATGCTGTCGCTGTCGATGGTGGTGATCGCGGCCCTCGTCGGCGCCGACGGTCTGGGTGTCCCGGTCGTGCGCGCGCTCAATCAGGTGAACACGGCGCTGGGTTTTGAAAGCGGCTTTGTCATCGTGGTGGTCGCGATCATCCTCGACCGGATGCTGAGGATCGAACGCAAATGACCAACGCTGTAGAATTCGACAACGTCTCGATCGTCTTCGGCGAGCAGCCGGACGAGGCGCTTCCGCTGATGGACAAGGGCCAGAACCGCGCGGCGGTGCAGGAGGCGACGGGGCAGGTGCTGGGCGTCCACGACTGCAAGCTCGACGTGGCCGAGGGCGAAATCCTCGTCCTCATGGGCCTGTCCGGCTCCGGCAAATCCACGCTTCTGCGCGCGGTCAACGGGCTCAACCCCGTGGTGCGCGGATCGGTGCGCGTGGCCGACGGCAGCCAGATGGTCGATGTCACCAACGCCGACCCCGCCACCCTGCGCCATATCCGCCTGAACAAGGTGTCGATGGTGTTCCAGCAATTCGGCCTCCTCCCGTGGCGCAGCGTGCGCGACAACGTCGGCCTCGGGCTGGAACTGGGCGGCCAGTCCAAGGCCGAGCGCGCCGCCAAGGTGGACGAACAACTCGCCATCGTCGGTCTGTCGGACTGGGCCGACCGGATGGTGGGCGAATTGTCCGGCGGCATGCAGCAGCGCGTGGGCCTTGCCCGCGCCTTTGCCACCGGTGCCCCGATCCTTTTGATGGACGAGCCCTATTCGGCCCTCGACCCGCTGATCCGCACCCGGTTGCAGGACGAACTCCTCGACCTTCAGGCCCGGTTCAAATGCACCATCATCTTCGTCAGCCACGATCTGGACGAGGCGTTCAAGATCGGCGACCGGATCGCGATTATGGAGGGCGGGCGCATCGTCCAGTGCGGCACTCCGCGTGAGATTTTCACCGCCCCCGCCAACGACTATGTCGCCGACTTCGTGGCCCACATGAACCCGCTCGGCGTCCTGACCGCCCGCGACGTGATGGAACCGGGCGAAGGCGAGGGCCAGATCGACGCCGCCACCAAGGTCGGCGAAGTGATGGAGCGGCTGGGGCAGGGCGCCCCGCTGTCGGTGGTCGAGGGCGGAACCGTGATCGGTCGCGTGTCTCAAGCCAGCGTTCTGGCGAAACTGGTCAATCCACGCGGCGTATAATTATCGCGATCTTGTGAAATAGGGCGCCAGAGTTCCGCGCCCTATTTTATTGCCAAAACTTTTCATGTAACAGTTTTGCGACAAACTGCTTGTTTGGGTGGACGATGACGAAAGCATTTAACGCACCGGTGCGACGCGCCGGTATTTTTTGGCGTAAGCCCCTCATTTCTCTGGTCGTGCCGAGCTATAATGTCTCGGCCTATTTCGACCGCTTCATGGAAAGCATCATCGCGCAGTCATCGGGCACCGACGACGTCGAGGTGATCGTGGTCAATGACGGATCGACCGATAATACCGGCGAGATGGCGAACGACTGGCAACGCCGCCACCCCACGCTCATCCGCGTGATTCACCAGGAAAACTGCGGCCTATGCGCTGCCCGCAATGTTGGAATGGCCGTGGCTCGTGGCCGCTGGATCAGCTTTCCCGACCCTGACGATTTTTACGACAAAGATTTCCTCAAGCATGTGCGCGATGAAATGCGCGCAAACGCGAAGACGCTGGTCATCCAGTCCAATTACATCATCTACAGGGAAGAGACCGATCAATTCCTCGATCAGCACCCGATGTCTTATCGGTTCAAGCGCGGGACGGTGCGCGTGCCGACCTCTGACCCAAAGACGTATTTCCCATCGAGCGTGAATTCCTGTTTTCTGCGACGTAAATACCTAATCAAACACAAACTCCGGTTCGAATCGCGTATTCAGCCGTCATTCGAGGATCGGTATCTGTTGAACAGCCTGTTGGTTCTCGAACCCAAGTGGGACGTCGCGATCCTGCCGGACGCACGATATTATTATCGGAAGAGGGCCGATGGCTCGTCGCTGCTTGACGGTTCCAAGTCGAAGGTCGGCTGGTATGTCGACGAATTGAAATACGGATTTCTGGAACTGCTCGATCTGGCCACGCGTGTCCGGAAGTCGCAGCCAGAGTTTGTACGGGCGATCTGTCTCTACGACATGATGTGGCGGGTGCGCCATCTGGTGAACAAGGATCACCATCTCGATATTCTGACACTGGACCAGCGCGCCGAGTTCGAAGCCCTGCTTCGTGACATCATGGAGCGTATTGGCCCGGGTATCATCAAGCGGCGCCAGCTTGCAGGGTGCACTCAGGATCACAAGGTGGGACTGCTGTGGAAATACTGGGGCGAGACGCCACTCAAACAAATCGCCGAGGCTCGCGAACATGACTTTCGCGACGACATGTTCCAGTTTGCGATCTGTACACCTCCCGGCGGGTCCCCTGATATTGTCGTGCAGGTCGACGGTTCCGCAGTGGCCCCGGAACATCGGTCCGCGGTCACATCGACCTTTCTGGATGCGCCGTATCACACGCATCACGCCTTCTGGGTCAAGGTGAAGCCGGGCCAGCGGGTGTCGATCTCGTTGGGCGACACGCAATGTGAAATCCGCAAAGGCGGCAAGGCGTTGGGTACTTCCCCCCGGTGGGAGGACCTGCTGGCCGCATTGAACCCGCGCGACGTGTATTCCGAGAAATGCACGGCGGTGGAAAATGACCTGCGCGCCTATGCCGTCTCCAGACTGGCGGGGGACCGGTTCGCGGGCGCTTGGGTCTTTACCGACCACGACCGGCGCGCCGATGACAATGCCGAGCATTTCTACCGCTATCTCCAGTCCATCGGGCAGGACGACCGCGCGGTCTTTGTCATCGCGCGTGACACCCGTGACTGGCAGCGGCTCGAGGCCGAGGGCTTCAACCTTGTCGAAGCCGGGTCGCGTGATCATGCTGCGGCGCTTGTCCAGTGCCGCTACCTGCTGTCGTCACACGCGGACCACTTCATCCGGTATCCGTTCGGGCGTAACGTCACGGGCGACCTTGAGCAGTCGGATTACATCTTTTTGCAGCACGGCGTGTCTTACAATGACATGTCGAGATGGTTCAACGGCAAGGAGTTCAAGTACATCGTGACTTCGGCCCGATGGGAAACCGAGGCGATCGGGCACGTGGCGAGCAACTATAAACTGTCGCGCAAATCCATCGCCGAGACCGGTCTGCCACGCCACGACGCCCTGCTCGCGCGCCAGCGCCGGGCGGGCAAGCCGGACGCCATCGTCGTCGCGCCCACATGGCGGCGATATCTGACCGCACACCAGCAGCACGGCAATTCGATGGAAAAAGCGCGTATCGACGATTTCCAGACCTCGCTCTATGCCAGAACGTGGCAGGCTTTTCTGGCGAGCGATGACCTCGCCCGCCTCGCCGCCGCACATGACCTCAAGATCGTCTTTGCGCCGCATCCGAACATGCAGATGTATCTCGAGACTTTCGATCTGCCCGATCATGTCGAGCTTTTCAGCACCGAAGGCACCGAGACCTACCAGGACCTTTTCACGCGCGCGGCTGTCATGGTGACGGATTTCTCGTCGGTGGCGTTCGAAGTGGCCTATCTCGAACGGCCCATCATTTATTACCAGTTCGATCGTGACGAGGCGTTCCAGCCCGGCGTGCACGTCTATGCCCGCAGCGAATGGGATTTCGAGACCGACGGGTTCGGCCCGGTGACCACGACCCAAGACACGGCGGTTCAGGCGATCTCCGACGCCCTTACGGGCCATGAGGCGCCCCAATACGCCGCACGCCGGTACGAGGCTTTCGATTTCCGGGACGGGAAATGCAGCGAACGCCTGTATGACCTGTTGGCACAGGGCAAACGCCCCGAACAGATGGCCGAGACCGACCGGCACGATATGGCCGAAACCGCCGGACGACCTCTCTCATTCGTGGCCGAGTAAAAGGGCCTGCCCCCTTTTACTCCACCCACATTTGGTTAATCTGACACCTCGTCTGCTCGGAGGTGACATGCGCCTGGAACTCTGTGCCGCACTCGTCTGCGTCGCCCTGACCGCGGCCTGTTCGCGCACGCTGACCCCGAACGAAACCGCGTTTGCCAAGAACCTGTTCGGCGACACGATCGAGGTCGAGGGGATCGAGGTTCTGGCCGGTGTCGGCGTCCTGCCGATCCCGCGCGACTACCCGGCGCTGACCAGCGCCTCCGACACGCCCACCGTCGCGCCGCCGCCGCGCAAGGCGCCCGACGACCTCTGCGTGCGCAAACCTTCGCCGCGCAAATACTGGGACTGGCCCGCGGCGTTCGTCCTCGACGACAACATCTATTTCTCCTACCGCTGGTTCCCCGCAGACGCGTTCGAAGGCCTGCCGCAATCCGCGCTCTACCCGGTCGCGCCGATCATGGCGCACGAGTTGGTGCATGTCTGGCAATGGCAGAACCGCGAGCGCACGAACTATTCGCCATTGGTTTCGGCTGGCGAAAGCATCGAGTCGAAAGACCCCTATTTCTGGGTGCCCGAGGCGGGACGCGAATTCCTAAGTTACGGCTACGAACAACAGGCCGCCATCGTCGAAGACCTCGTCTGCTACACGCTCTTCGACCCCAAGGATCCCAAGCTCGATGAGCTGGCCGACATCCTGCGCCCGATCCTACCCGTCGACCGTTTCATCGCCGCCTACGGGCGCTGATCCGCCGCGGGCAGCACCGCGCCGATCCTGCACCGCAGCATGACGACGCTTTAGGTCGTTTTCGCACCGAGAAGCGTCGGGCCAAATTGTCCGCTTTCCCACGGAATCGCCATGTTGGGCGCGGACATGCAAGGGAGTCGCGTGCGATGACGAAACAAGTGAAAGCTCTGGTTGTCGGGGGCGGTGCCGTTGGCACCTCGATCGCCTATCACCTGGCAAAAGCAGGCTGGTCTGACGTCGCGCTTCTGGAGCGGGACGAGTTGACCTCCGGCTCGACCTGGCACGCCGCCGGTCTCCTGCCGCTGTTCAACATGGGCTACGCGACCAGCCACATCCACGACTACTCGGTCAAGTTCTACAAGACGCTGGAAGAAGAGACCGGGCTCGACGCGGGCTTTTTCGTCGTCGGCAACCTGCGCATGGCCCAGACGTCCGAGCGGATGGACGAATACCAGCTTTACGCCTCCACCGCTGACACCGTGGGCATTCCCTACGAATTCCTCTCGCCCGCCGAGATCAAGGAACGCTGGCCGCTCGTGAACACCGACGACCTGATCGGCGCGCTGTTCCACCCGACCGACGGCTACATCAATCCGGCCGACGTCACGATGGCGATGGCCAAAGGCGCGCGCCAGCGCGGGGTCGAGATCATCCGCAAACGTCAGGTCGACAGCTACGAATGGGCCGGCGACCACTGGATCGTGCGCGGCACCATGATGGGCGAGCGCGGCGGCAACCTCGTGCCGCTGGACGAGACCTTTGAAATCCACGCCGAGCATGTCGTCACCGCCACCGGCAACCACGCGCAGCGCACCGCGAAACTGCTGGGCATCAAAATGCCCGCCATCCCGGTCGAACACCAGTTCATCGTGACCGAGCCCGACCCCGCGCTCGTCGAATACCGCAAGACCAACGAACAGCACCCGGTGCTGCGCGACGCCGACGCCAAATGGTACGTGCGCGAGGAACGCGGCGGCTGGATTCTCGGCCCCTATGAAGAGGGCGCACCGGCCCGGTTCGAGCATGGCGTGCCCGACAGCTTCCGCGCCGACCTGTTCCCGCTCGACCTCGACCGGATCGAGGAAGAGTACATGTCGATGATCCACCGCATTCCGACCTCGGAAACCGTGGGTCTGAAGGACGACTTCAACGGCCCGATCTGCTACACCCCCGACGGTAACCCGCTCGTCGGCCCCGCGCCGGGCCTGCGCAACATGTGGCTGGCCGAAGGTTTCTCGTTCGGCATCACCGCCGCAGGCGGCACCGGCTATTACCTCGCCCAGATGATGGTCGACGGCGAGGCCGAGATCGACATGGCGTCGCTCGATCCCAAGCGGTTCGGGCAGGACTGGATGACCACCGAATACGGTGCGCGCAAGAACGAAGAAGCCTACGACCACGTCTATATCCTGCACCACCCGGACGAAGAGCGCCCGGCCTGCCGCCCGCTGCGCACCGCCCCCGCCTATGACCGCCAGAAAGCGCTCGGCGCGCAATTCGGTGTCGTGAACGGCTTCGAGCGTCCGAACTACTACGGCCCGCTGGATGCGCCCGACAATTTCGACCACGACGCGCGCTCGTTCCGTCGCGGCGGCTGGTGGGACTATGCCAAGGCCGAAGCCACGGCGATCCGCGAAACCGCTGGCCTCATCGACGCCTCGGCCTTTGCCAAGCACCGTATCTCGGGCCCCGGCGCGACCGCGTTCCTCGACTGGTTCACCACCAACAAACTTCCGAAAGTGGGCCGGATCAACCTGACCTACGCGCTCACCTCTGCTGGCACGACGCGCACCGAATACACCATCGTGCGCGAGGCCGAAGACAGCTATTACCTCGTCTCCGCCGGTGGCGTGCACGCCTATGACGAGGACTACCTCTACAAGGCCATCGAGGACAAAGAGGCCGAATTCGGCCGCATCAACAAAGAAGACGTGACGACCCGCTACGGCGTCTTCGCGCTGGCCGGTCCGAACGCCCGCGACATCCTCAAGGAGCTGATCGTCGACGCCGACCCGGCAACGGCGCTGTCCAACAAACGCTTCCCGTGGCTGTCGATGCGCAACATCGAACTCAAGATGTGCCCGGTCATGGCGATCCGCGTGGCCTACACCGGCGAGCTTGGCTGGGAACTGCATCACCCTATCGAGATGCAGAACTACCTGTGGGACCAGCTGATGAAGGCTGGCGAGAAATACGGCCTGAAACCGGCCGGTGCCCGCGCGCAGAACTGGCTCCGGCAGGAGAAATCCTACCGCGCCTTCGGCACCGAACTGGGCCGCGATGCGACCCCGCTCGAGGCCGGTCTCGACCGCTTCGTCGACATGGACAAGGATTTCTACGGCAAGGCCGAGATGGAGGCCAAAGGCATCCGGTCCATGTGCGTGACGCTCCTGATCGACGGGCCGGACGATGCCGACCCGTGGGGCCGTGAGGCGCTCTTTGATGGTGACACCAAGGTCGGGCGTCTGACCTCGGGCGGCTACTCGGTCGCCTTCGGCAAGCAGATCGGCATGGGCTATGTGAAGCCCGAACTGGCCGCCGTCGGCACCAAGCTGAAGGTCAAGATGCAGAACCAATTGTGGGACTGCGAGATCGTCGAAGACAGCCCGCACGACCCCTCCAACGCCCGCATCCGCGTGGATGGCTGACGGGTTTCATGGTAGCCTTCGGGGACATTCCCGGAGGCTGCCATGCCAGACGACGACCCCATCATTTGCGCCTGCCTGTGCGGCACCGTCCGGTTCGAGATTTCCGAACCGGAAAAGATGACGAGCTGCAATTGTTCGGCTTGTAGAAGGTACGCGGCGCTTTGGGCCTATGCGCCGCCTGCAAAAGCGCGTTTTCTGCAAGGCGAGGGCACGACCATTCCGTACCTGCGCGGCGAGGAATCGCTGGCCTTCCACCATTGCGCGACCTGCGGCAACCTCACCCACTGGCAAAGCCAGATCGACGAACGCCGCTCGTTCAACATGCGTCTGGCCGAAAATCCCGACGCCGTCGCCCATGTCCGCATCCGCCGGTTCGACGGCGCGGACACATGGACCTTCCTCGACTAGCTCAGGAAATGACGCCGCGCGTCGCCCGGTGCCTCGGGGGCATCGAGCAGCGCGCTGACGGTCTCCTGCCCGATGCGATACAGCTTGTCGTGCGACTTCCAGTCGAGGAACCCGGTCCCCGGCGGGATCGGCGGACGGATCAGCCAGTCGTCGGGCGCGAGGTCCAGCGCATCCGCCGCCTGCCGCGCCATCACGGCCCGCATCACGACCGACACCATACCCGGCGCACGGGGTGGGCGCTTGCCGAACGGCAGCACCAGCCGCCGCAAAAGCGACCGCCGCCCCGGCATCTTCTCATACGGCACGTCGAACGCCTGCCGCCCTTCACGCGCGAAACTGACCACCACGTTCGGCCCGGTCTTGAGCGCATGCATCACCCGGTAGGGCATGTTGTCCATCGATCCGCCATCGGCCAGCATGCTGCCCGTGCCGTCATAGAACGGGGGCAGGGCGCCCGGGATCGCCGCCGAGGCGCGGATCGCATGCCAGAGCTTGCCGCGCCGGATCACCTTCTGGCTGTTGTCCGACAGATCGGTCGCCACCGCGTAATACGGGAACCACAGATCCTCGATCCGCACATCGGTGTAGTGCTTCATCAGGTAGCCGTCGAAATGCGTGTGATCGAGCAGGCTGTATTTCGGCACCGTCAACTTTGCCAGCGCCCCGCCTTTGACGAACATCTCGCCGGTCTGCTGGTTGATGTCGTCGCCTTCCAGCCCCATCGCAAAGGCCCCGGCCATCGCGCTCCCGACACTGGTGCCGCCGTAGATGTCAAAGACCTGCCCGCGCTCGCGCAGACCCTTGAAAATCCCGGTGTGCAGAGCCCCCATCGCGCCGCCGCCCGCTGCGACGAAGCCGACCGCCTGCCCGGTCAGAAACCGCGCGATCCGCGCGATGTCCTGATCGTCCTGAAGCGCGACATGGTGGTGCATGAACGCAGGCCGCGTGTCGAGCCAACCTGCCGTGCCCTCGACCGTGTGGCTCCGCTCCGGGTGGATCAACACCAATCGCCGATGGCTCTCCGGCAAGACCTCGAACGCAAGCCGCTCGGTCTGCGACAGGGCGGGCGGCGTGCCCGCCGTGGCGACGATCATCACCTGATCGGCCTGCCGCAGAATGCGCGCGGTCCAGTCGGGAGCGTTCTGCGCGCCGACATAGAGCACGATCGGCGCGGTGATTTCGAGCTGGTTGAACCAATGCGCCGCATCCGACCCGGTCAGGTCCGGCCCCAACTCGGCCTTCGCGGCCTCCTGATCGACCACACGCAGGCGTGGCTCATAGGCTGCGACCTGTGCGGCCAGCCGCGTGGCGAAGTCCTGATCGAGCGGCGCGTCGCCCGCCGGGATAAGCGCCACGGTCCGGGCAACCGGCGGATGCGCCTCGGGCCGGACCCGCGCGCTCGTCGTGGCAAGCCGCCCCGCCAGATCGCGTGCGATATCGGCCAACAGCCCCGGATGGCGCGCGGTCAACTCGTCGAAATGCGCCCGCGTCAGCCGCAGCACCACACTGTCGCGCCCCGCGATCACGTCCGCCGTGCGCGCGCTGCCGGTGAAAAAGGCGATCTCGCCCACCACCTGACCTGCGCCGATTTCGGCGAGTTCCACACCGTCGCGCACGACCTTGAGCCGCCCGGTCTCGACCAGAAACAGCGTGTCGGCCTGCGTGCCCTGTTCGATCAGCGTCTCGCCACGTTCCAGTGAAAGCCGCTCGATATGGGCAGAAGACCCGTCTCTCGATGTAATCGCTTCAAAAATCGCGCTGCGCCCGACCGGGCCAAAATCACCATCCATTAGACACCTGATACCGTAAAACGGACGACGGGTCTTGGATTGGCCCGTGTCCCGGCACAGAGTGTCTCAAATCCTGAGTCGTGGAAACTGTTTACGTAGGGTAAGGGGCGTGGCACGGCCCACGGATTCGTCGCGAATTCAGCCGCGTTAGCCGCTGAAACCGGCCCAACCCTGCCCGATCCCGCAGCACACCTGCCCAAATAACCGACAATCTCGCGCCGCCCCCGGCCCGAGGTGCGAGTTTTATTGACCCGTTCTCGCCGGATCGGCTCAGCTAAAGGGGCAGGACGCTTAGGGTTCCGCCGCGCCAAATCGCGGGTCTGGTCCGAGAAGCGTCACCCATCCGGCAAATTCCGGCGGGGCACACGGCGGGCCAAAATCCCGGGAGACATACTGCGCTGGTTTCGTCCGCGCCTAATCTCTTTGTTCCGCCAGTGGACCGGAACCCGACCAGTCAAAGGCGGGACGCAGAACGGGGAACATCATGACCAAAACGAACATCCTGTCCGCTTGGGCGCTCTCTCTCGGCGTCCTCGGCGCATCTCTCGCTCCGGCTCAGGCCGAGGAAAAGACCGAGTTCAAGGTGGCGTGGTCCATCTATGTCGGCTGGATGCCGTGGGGCTATCTGGAAGAGAGCGGCATCATGGACAAATGGGCCGAGAAATACGGCATCGACGTCGAGATCGTGCAGATCAACGACTACGTCGAGTCGATCAACCAATACACCGCAGGCGCCTTTGACGGCGTGTCCGCGACCAACATGGACACGCTCTCGATCCCGTCGGGCGGCGGCGTGGACACCACCGCGCTCATCATCGGCGACTACTCGAACGGCAACGACGCGGTGATCCTCAAGGGCGAGGGCACGATCGAAGACCTCGCAGGCAAGCCGGTAAACCTCGTCGAGCTTTCCGTCTCGCACTACCTGCTCGCCCGTGGGCTCGACAGTGTCGGGCTGGCCGAGCGTGACCTCGACGGGGTCATCAACACCTCGGACGCAGACATGATCGCGGCCTATGCCACCGACGATGTCGAAGTCGTTGTGACGTGGAACCCGCTGGTGTCGGAAATCCTTGGCAGCAATCCCGACGCGACCAACGTGTTCGACTCGTCGGCCATTCCCGGCGAAATCCTCGACCTCATGGTGGTGAACTCGGAAACGCTCGCCGACAACCCGGACTTCGGCAAGGCGCTCGTGGGTGCCTGGTACGAGGTCATGGGCCTGATGGCGGCCGGCGACGAAGAGGCGCTGACCGCGATGGCCGAAGCCTCGGGCACCGATCTGGAGGGCTACAAGGCACAGCTTGCCGCGACCGAGATGTTCTATGACCCGGCCGATGCCGTGGCGCAGGCGTCCTCCGCCGATCTGCCGACGACCATGACCAACGTGGCCGAATTCCTGTTCGACAAGGGCATCCTTGGCGAAGGCGCGCCCTCGGCCGACTTCGTGGGCGTGGCCTATCCGGACGGCTCGACCAGCGGCGACGAGGCCAACGTCAAGTTCCGCTACGACGCCACCTACATGCAGATGGCCGCCGACGGCGAACTGTAAGCACGCGTCGCGGGGCCGTTCACGCGGCCCCGCCTTGCCACGAGGCTGACCCATGCGTCTCATCAACCGATCCCCGGCCCGGCCCCTCGCGGTCGCCCTCGCGGCGGCCCCTTTCGTGGCCGTCGCAATCGCCTATGCCATCGGGTCCGAAATCCGGCTGGCCGCGAACCCGTCGGACAAGCTGCTGCCCGCGCCCGGCACGATCCTCGACACCGCGATCCGGCTCTTCACCGAGCCTGACCGCCGTTCGGGCGAAATCCTGCTGTGGCGCGATACGGCGGCCTCGCTGATCCGGCTCTTGGGCGGCGTGGGGATTGCGGCGCTGACCTCGCTCATCATCGGCATGCTCATCGGCCTTCTGCCTTATGCCCGGCGCAGCCTGTCGGGCTTTGTCGCGGTCCTGTCGATGGTGCCGCCGCTGGCGCTTCTGCCGATCCTGTTCATCGTGTTCGGCCTTGGCGAGACCTCCAAGATCGTCCTCATCGTCATCGGCATCACGCCCTTCATGACCCGCGATCTCAGCCAGCGGGTGCTCGACATCCCGCACGAACAGATCGTCAAGGCGCAGACCCTCGGCGCCTCCACATGGGTCATCGCCGCCCGCGTCGCGCTCCCGCAGATCCTTCCGCGCCTCATCGCCAACGTGCGCCTGTCGCTCGGCTCCGCGTGGCTTTTCCTGATCGCCGCCGAAGCCGTCGCTTCGGACGTCGGCCTTGGCTACCGCATCTTCCTCGTCCGCCGCTACCTCGCGATGGACGTCATCCTCACCTACGTCATCTGGATCACGCTTCTGGCCTTCATCATCGACTGGGCCCTCAGGCTCCTGACCCGCAAGGCGTTCCCGTGGATGGAGGCCGGGCTATGAGTTTCGTCTCCGTCCGCGACGTGTTCCAAAGCTACGGTAACCGCCCGATCCTCGAACGTGTGAACGTCGAGGTGAACGAGGGCGAGTTCATCTCGATCGTCGGGGCGTCCGGCTGCGGAAAATCCACCTTCCTTCGCATGCTTCTGGCCGAAGAGCGGCCCACGCGCGGCATCATCTCCATCGACGGGGGCGAGCCCGCGGTCGAACCGGGGTTGGAGCGCGGCGTGGTGTTTCAGAAATACTCGGTCTTTCCCCATCTTACCGTCCGCCAGAACATCGTGGCGGGCGAGGGGTTTCAGACCCCATCGGGCCGCCTGCGCGGGTCCAAACGCCGCGAGGCGCTGGAACGCGCCGACGCCATGCTCGACCGGATCGGGCTGAACCACGTCGCCGACCAGTATCCGGCAAGCCTGTCGGGCGGCATGCAGCAGCGCCTCGCCATCGGGCAGGCGCTCACCGCGAAACCGCGCATCCTGTTGCTGGACGAACCCTTTGGCGCGCTCGACCCCGGCACGCGGCTCTCGATGCACCAGTTTCTCACCGAACTCAGGGCCGAGACCAAAATGACCGTCTTTATGGTCACGCACGATCTGGAAGAGGGCTTCAAACTGGGCGACCGCGTCCTCGTCTTCGACAAGCCGCGCTGGGACCCGCACGACCCCGGCGCGTTCGGCGCGACCATCACCTATGACTTCGACGCCCGCGACCGGGGCATCCCGTTCCAGCGCATCCTCGACCTCTACCCCTCGCTGGCCCACGTCAGCTGACCCGACACGTCATGCGCCCCCGGGCTCCGCATGACGATGAAACCAAGGCCCGGAAGCGCCGCCAGACGCGGCATGACGACAGGAGACAGCGATGTTTTCGACCCCGAGACACACCCGTTCCCACCATCCCCGCGACCTCGCGGCCCGACTGGATGCCCGCGAGCGGCGCGAACACCACCCGGACCTCACCAAGCTGGGCGGCTGGAAGGCGATGCAGAAAGAGGGCGAACTGCCCGAAGGCCGCTGGGACGAAGAACGCCGCTGGGCGCTGCGCATGGGCCTGACCGGCGCCGACAGCATCGAGGACAAGTCTATCCCCACCTTCGCGCGGGGCGAGCTGCCGCATTACGCGGGGATCAACACGTTCCTGAAAGCGCCCTATGCCGAGGACGTGCTGGAGGTCGCGCATTACGACGCCACCGTGCTTGGCATCCCCTTTGACGGCGGCACGACCTACCGCCCCGGCACCCGGTTCGGCCCGCAAGGCGTGCGCAAGATCTCCGCGCTCTACACGCCCTACAACTACGAGATCGGCGTCGATCTGCGTGAACAGATGACGCTCTGCGATGCGGGCGACGTGTTCACGATCCCGGCGAACCTCGAGAAATCCTTCGACCAGATCACCCGTGCCGTCAGCCACGTGGCCTCAAGCGGCAGCTTCCCGATCATGATCGGCGGCGACCACTCCATCGGCTTTCCCTGCGTGCGCGGCATCGCCGAAGTAACGTCCAAGAAAATCGGCATCGTTCACTTCGACCGCCACGCCGACATTCAGGAAAAAGACCTCGACGAACGCATGCACACGACGCCGTGGTTCCACGCGACGAACATGCCCAACGTGCCCGCCAAGAACCTCGTCCAGATCGGGATCGGCGGCTGGCAGGTGCCACGCGAGGCGGTGAAGGTCGCGCGCGAGCGGCAGACCAACATCATCACGATGGCGGATGTCGAGGCGATGGGCATCGACAAGACCGTCGAAATGGCGCTCGACATGGCATGGGACGGGGTCGACATGGTCTATATGTCCTTCGACATCGACTCGATCGACTGCGGTTTCGTCCCCGGCACCGGCTGGCCCGAACCCGGCGGTTTCCTCCCGCGCGAGGCACTGGCGCTCGCCTCCGGCGTCGCGAAAGAGGGGCTCTGCGGGCTCGAACTGGTCGAGGTCTCCCCGCCCTACGACACCTCCGACATCACCGCCCTCATGGGCACCCGCGTGATCGTCGACGTGTTGGGCGCGATGGTCAGCCACGGAACGCTCGGCAAGCACAAGCCGCTGATCGACAAGCCGGTGCAGTTCCCGCATGGCGAGTTCGAGGGCAAGCGCTGGTCGAACCCGCATCCGCACAAGGTCGGGGGCTGATCCATGCCGCACGACCACCCGCACCACCACCATGATCACGGGCATCACCACCCGCACGATCACAACCATCCGCATGACGCCGATCACCTGCATTCGCACATGCACCACCATGACGAGGCGGCGGACCTTCAGGTCCTCGCCACCCAGTTCATCGACGGCTTCATCAATGCCGCCGACAAGACGAGTTACCTCAAGCTCGCGGGCGTGCCCTTCGAACGTCCGGGGCAGGGGGGCGACAAGGCGCTCAAGCTGGTGGATGTGGAACTGACGACCGACTGGCAGGTCGGCACCGCCTCGCCCAGCTTCGGCTCGCGCGAACTCAGCTACCTGCCGTTTCCCGGCGAGATGGTGCGCGAACGGACCAATATGTCGCTGATCTATGTCTCGATGGACGAAAAGGCGGTGCTGGACGTGCGCGATTTCCTCCACGCCCGCAAGCACGAGATCGACGGCTGACCTTGCCCGATCCGGTCCGCCCCGCAATAGTGGGGCGGACAGATGCGCCTGACGGGACGGAGGCCATGAAGATCACCGAGACCAGCGGTCTGGGGCTCGACCCCGAGACCGAGTATGAGGCGATATGCCGATGGCTCGGCGCGATCGAGTTCGCGTGGGACATCGAAAAATCGCTCGAATTTGCGCTCTTTCGCACCTATGCCGTGCCGTCGATCTCGGGCCTCCTCGTGCGTACCGGCAAGTTCGAGGCCGAGCCGCGCAAGCGCTACGACGACACCGAACTCCTGCTTTCCGAACCGATGGAGCATGGGCTGGACTCGGATCGCGGGGCCGAGGCGGTGGACCGTATCAACGCGATCCACGGCCGCTTCCGCATCTCAAACGACGATATGCGCTATGTCCTGACCACCTTCGTCTGCGAACCCGTCCGCTGGTGCGCCAAATACGCCAAGCGCCCGTTCAGCGACGACGAAATGCGCGCATGGACCAACTACTACCGCGCCTTGGGCGCACGCATGGGCATCTCCGGCATCCCCACGGATTACACCGCCTTCGACGCCTTGAACCGCGGGTATGAAGAGGCGCATTTTCGCTACGCCGAAAGCAATCACCGGATCGCCGTCGCCTCGCTCGACCTGCTTCTGGGCTTCTACCTGCCGCGCCCGCTTTTCTCTCTCGCCCGGCCCGGCGCCCTCGCCCTGATGGACGGCCCCCTCATCCTCGCGATGGGGTTCGAGCCGCCCTCGCGCGGACTGCGCAAAACGGTGGAGCGGGCGATGGCCGTCCGCAAATGGGTGCTCGGAAAACTCCCGCGCCGCAAGACGCCACGCCTCATCACCGCGCGCCGCCGCCCGACCTATCCGGGCGGCTACGTGATTTCGGAATTGGGCAACGGCCCGCTGCGCGCGGCGGAGTGAGCGCGCCTCAGAACTCCATCCAGATCGTCACCGGCCCGTCGTTTACCAGCGACACCTTCATGTCCGCCCCGAACCGCCCCTGCGCAACCTCGATGCCCTGCGCCCGCATCTGGCCTGCGAAGTATTCGTAGAGCCGCTCGCCCTCGTCCGGCCGCGCCGCCGCCGAAAACCCCGGACGGTTGCCCGAACGCGTATCGGCGGCCAGCGTGAATTGGCTCACCACCAGAGCCGCCCCGCCCGTGTCCAGAAGCGAGCGGTTCATTTTGCCCGCGTCATCCTTGAAAATCCGCAGCTTGGCCACCTTGGCGGCGAGCGTGTCGGCATTCGCCTGCGCGTCCCCGTCCATCGCACAGACGAGGATCAAAAGCCCCGCGCCAATCTCGCCCAGAACCTCGCCATCCACCCGGACGGCGGCTTCGCTGACTCGTTGAACGAGCGCCCTCATGCCAATTCCTCCAGCCACGGCGGGTTGGCCCCGGCGCGCGACACCGTGACGGCGGCAGCGCGGTTGCCAAGCGCCAGCGCGGGCTTCACCTTGTCCGCGTCGAGCGTTTGGAGCGCGGCCTTGTCGAGCAGCCCGGCCCGCGACAGACCCGCCAACAGCCCCGCGTTGAACGTATCGCCTGCGCCCACGGTATCGACCACCTGCACCCGCTCCGCCTCGGCCCGAACCGAGCCACCGCGCCAATGGCCGACGACGCCCTTGGCCCCCTCGGTCACACAGACCAGCACGGCCCCGTTCGCCAGAATCTCGTCTGCATCGGTGCCGAGCCAGTCCATATCCTCGTCCGAGATCTTCACGATATCGGCGGCCCCCAGCATCCGCTCGATCCGCGCCCGATAGGCGCGTTCGTCGGTGATGAAACCGGGCCGGATATTGGGGTCGATCATCGTCACCCGCTTGCCTGCCTCGCGCAGCAACAGCGCCTCATAGGCCGCGCCGCAAGGATCGACCACCAGCGAAATTCCCCCGAAAAACAGCGCCTCGGCCTCCGGCACGTCCGGCAGATCGTCCCCCACCAGCATCCGCCCCGCCGTGTTCTCGTCGTAAAACGCATAGCGCGCCTGACCGTCCACCAGCTTGACGAAAGCCAGCGTCGTCGGCCGGTCCGAGCGCACGGCAAGGCTGGCGTCCACATGCGAGGCCGCGAGCGCATCTTCGAGCATTTCGCCGAACAGATCCCGCGACAGGCCAGAAAAGAACGCGGTCTCGACCCCGAGCCGCCCCAGCGCGATGGCGGTGTTGAACACGGCCCCACCGGGGTAGGGGGCAAAGGCAGGCTCGCCGCCCGCGCTTTCACGCGGCAGCATGTCGATCAGCGCCTCTCCACAGCACAGGATCATGGCAGGACTCCGGGTCGGTTGTTAGCGGTATCAGTCCTAGCGGGGGCGCGCGCTTTGCGCAATCACCCGCGCCAGTCGACCCACTCGTCCAGCGGCGCGCGCGCAGTGCGAAAACTGTTCGCGGGGTGGTCCGTGTCGCTGTAGCCGAACGAGATCACGCAAAGCGCCAGACGATCCTCGCCCAGCCCGAAGAAGTCGTGCAGGGCAGGCGAAAACGCCGCAGGCGCGGCCTGCGCGATCGTGGCGATCCCGCGCGCCTCGGCCGCGAGCGTAAAGGCGGTGACAAACCCGCCGGTGTCGAGCGCGCCGTAACTGCCCAACTCACGCCCTGACGAGATCATCGCCACATGGGGCGCACCGAAGAAGGTGTAGTTCTTCATCATCTCGCGCGCCGACCCGGCCCGGTCGCCCTTTTCGACGCCCACGGCCTCGTAAAGCTGCCAGCCACAGGTGCGCCGCCGGTCGCGATGATCGCCGGTGTAGCCCTCGGGAAACGGAATGTCCGGCGCGGGCTTGCCCTCGGCCACCGCAGCGCCAAGCGCCTCCCGCAGCCGCGCGGTCTCATCCCCCGAGGTCACAGAAACTTTCCACGGCTGGGCATTGCACCACGACGGCACCCGCTGCGCCGCCAAGAGGATCGCCTCGATATCTTCGCGCGCGACCTGATCCGGCTTGAACGCCCGGCAGGAATGCCGCGCGCTCAGAATGTCGAGCAATGTGTCATATCGGTTCATCTCGTCCTCCCAGCGAAATCGCGCGTCGCGCGGATGAGCGGCTATTGCGCCTGACTGGCGAAATACCCCACGACACCGGCGACCAGCAGGCCCAGCACCACCGCGATGGTGATCTTGATCCACGACCAGGGCCGTTCGCCCTGCACCTTGCCGGTGCGGCCATTGACCACGAAACGATAGGTCTTGCCCCGGTACTTGTAGGCGGCGAGCCAGACCGGAAGCAGCACGTGTTTAAACGTCACGTCGCGCACGGTGGTGTTCACCGAATGCACCCGCTGACGATCCCCGCCGATGTCGAACTTCACGTCGCGCAGGATCACCTGATCCATATGACGCCGCGCCTCGTCATAGCCGTCAGGCAGCTCGACCGAATAGCCCTCGGCCCGGTATCCGGCGAGGTATTCGGGGCGATACGGCTCCAGCGCGGCCAGATCCCAAGGTGCGAGGTTGTCGGTAAAGCTCTTGGGCAGCGACTTTGACGCCAGCACCAGCACGTCGTCGAAGAACCGCTTCACCGTCCCCGCCGCAGGCCGCCAACGCACCCGCTGTTCGCGCACCTGCACCTGCTTGCCGTCGCGCATGACCGTCTTGGTCACGTAGTAAACCGTGCCATGCTCGCCGGTGTAGCGCGAGGTCGTGTCGGCATCGAAGGTCCAGTACGGCACGTAAATCCCCGACATCCGCCGCCCCTTGCGCGCGTATTGCTGTAAGCCGTTGGGCGCGAACCAGAGCTTGCCGAGCCACGTGTTCATCGCCTCATGCGCGGCGCGTTCCTCTACCCCGAACGGCAAGAGCCCCTTGGGCTTGATGTGCCGATGCACGCCCGTATCCGTCACCACCGGGGTGGCGCAGAACGGGCATTCCTTGGCATGGGTCTTTTCGTCGAACTCCACCTGCGCCCCGCAATTGGGGCAGGAGGCGACGCGGGTTTCCTCGATCTCGGCCTCGGGCAGCTTGGCGTCGAGTGCGGCGCGGAAGTCGAGCTCCTGAATGGCCGCGACCTGACCGCCGTGGCCCTCGATCTTGGTGACGTTCCCGCAATGGTCGCAGACCAGCTCCCCCGCCACCGCGTTGAACCGCATGTCGGCCCCGCATTGGTCACAGGGAAAGCGGTGCTCCTCCATCGGGCTGACGGTGTCGAGCGGATTGGGTTCATCCTGCATGGTCGAAACTCACGATTTGGGCAATCTGTTTGGCCGAAGCCGAGGTAAAGCGGATCACGTGGCAAAAAATACGGGGCGGCTCGCCCGCGCGTTGCAGACGGCCCGAAACCGACCCGGCCTTGCCGTGGCTCACCACTTCGGAAATCTCGATCCACTCGTGGCCGGGCGTCTGGGCCTGCGCCGCACGGATCGCGTCGCGCCCGGTGTGACCCTTGCCGAACCGATCCCACGACGCGCCTTCGGCCAAAAGGTCCGCATCCAGCGCCCCGACCCCCATGAGGGCCAGCGCGATTTCCTCGGTTTTCGTGTTCTTCGGGCTGTTGCCGCAATCGGGCGAACGGGCGATCCGGGTCATCGGGGCATCCTTGCGGTGTCTGGGATCAGGGCCGTCGAGACCCTGCGCACGAGTGGCGTTCGCGACAGGGGTAGCATGGGGGCGCCGAGCCGGAAACCGTGATTGCCGCGCATGTTGCACATCGGCGAACCGCCCCTATCCTGAGCGCGTCCAACCCCGGAGGCCGGATGCGCATCGCCCTCATACTGACCTTTCTGTCGCTCCCCGTCGCGGCCCATGCCGAAGACGCGATCTATCGTTTCACATGGCAGGGCGCGGGCGGCTACGCCTTCGACGGCGCCATGTCCTTCGACGCCTCCAAACTGGGGGGCGGACGCATCCACGAGGGCGACGTCCAGTGCTTCGTGATCGAGGGGCGGCGCGGCGAGGTTCCCGTGGGCCGCTGGGCGCTCGGCATGCTGATCCCCGAAACCACGTGGCTTCTGACCTTCGACACCGGGGTCGAGGAATTCGTAACCTACGGTCTTGGCGATCCGATGCCGCAGGCGTGGAACATGGACGGCTACGGCACTGACTGCGGCGAGGGCGGCTTCGGCTTCAACATCGGCAACTACGCGCAGGATATCTGCATCGGCGGGACACTGATCGCCGACAGCCAGATGCCGCCCGTCGCGCCCTTTCCGGCGGAACGCGTCGACACCTACGACTTCCCGGTCGACGGGTGCAGGCCGTCGATGTTGCTGAGTGAGTTGCGCCTGAAATGAGCCTATGCGACCTCCGCGAGAAAGCGCAGTAGCGCCTCGCTGACCTGCTCAGGCTGTTCCTGCGGCGCCCAGTGCCCGCACGCCTCCAGAAAGATCGGGTCGCGCAGTTTCGGGGCGAGCGCTGTCTGCGCCTCGATCATCTGGCGCATGCCCGGCATAGCGAGGCCGGTGTCGCGCGTGCCAACTATGTAAAGCGCGGGCACGTCGACGGTAAGCCCTGTGAACGCATGCTGCAGCGCCCAGTTGCGGTCCAGATTGCGATAGAGGTTCAGACCGCCCCGAAAGCCGCTCTCCTCGTAGTCCGACACGAAGGCGGCGAGGTCGTCTTCCGTCAGCCAGGGCAGATCGCCCTCCGGCATCGGCAGGGGTTCGAGCAGCCCGGCCTCTCGCGACACCATCCCGAACGGATTGGGCGTGTCGTCGCCCGCGACGCGCGGGCCGACATCGCCGGACGCGGCGTGGTAAATCTTGCGCAGGGTGCGCCCGATGTCCGCCTCGAACTCTGCCTCCGCCACGCCTTCGTCCTGAAAATAGAGCGTGTAGAACAGGGCATCATCGGACTGCGGGAATATCTCGGTCGGCGGCATCGGCGGCTGGCCCATGATCGGCACGCCAATGGCGGCGACCCCTGTGAATCTGTCGGGGCGCAAAAGTGCGGCGTGCCATGCCAGCGTCGCACCCCAGTCGTTGCCGACGATGACGGCGCTTTCCGCGTCCAGCGCATCCGTCAGCGCGACCATGTCCGCCACGAGATGTTGAAGCGCATAGGCGTCAACGGCAGCCGGGGCCGACGTGCCACCGAACCCCCTCAGGTCCGGTGCAACAGCCCGATATCCCGCAGCCGCCAATGCTTCGATCTGGTGGCGCCAGGCATAGGCGGATTCCGGAAACCCGTGGCACAGCAGAACGAGCGGCCCCTCGCCGTGATCGGCAATCCGCATCTTCAGGCCGTTCGCATCGATAGAGCGGTAGGTGAGTTGGGTCATGTCGTTGTCTCCATAAGTCTGCGCGCTGGCACCGGTGCCCCTGATGAACGTCAGCACAGCCGGGGCCGGGAGAATTCCGCGTGTTTGGCGGCGATTCACGGTGGCGCTCAAATCTGTAACGTGAGAGGTAACATATATACGCCCCGCGATAATGTAACCCCCTCTGGTACAGTTTAGGAGGAAACCATGACCCCAGACCTCAGGCTTCCCCGTGTGCTCCACGCTTTGATCCACCTGTCCCTGCGTGAGCGCGTCATGTCCTCGGCCGAACTCGCCGAGATGCTGTCGATCAACGCGGTCGTGGTCAGGCGGATGCTGGCAGGCCTTCGTGAGAATGGCCTCATCGAAGCGACCAAGGGGCGGAACGGCGGCTGGCAGGTGGTCAGATCGCTGGACACGATTTCCGTCGCCGACGTGTTCGAGGCGCTCGGTCGTCCGGGATGGTCCGATCCTGCGCGCTCGCACGATCACCCCGGTTGCCCGGTTGAGGGTGCGGTGAACAGGACGTTGTCCGAGATCGAAGCCGACGCCGCGCGCCACGTCCTGCAACGTTACGAAGACCTTAGCCTTGGCGACATCGCCCGGATGGCCACGGGCGAAGCATAACCGATACGCGTGCTCGGATCAGTGGGACGGGCCAGAACACCTCTCGCCCGGTTGGACAAAAGGCGGCGCGATACTGTCCAGTTCTCTGCCGTGCCTCAGCCCGCGGGCGGCGGCGGGGGCGGGGGCATGACCGTGAACAGGGTGGCAAGGTCGGCCACATCTTCGGCCTTGAGCCAGCCGTCCTGACCGGCGGTCCACACGAGCGTGTTGCGCGTGACCTCACCGGCCCCGGCTTTCTGCCCCATCGTGGCGCGGCTGAACGGGCCTTTGGTCTCGCCGTTCTCGGCGATGTGCCAGACCTTTTCGGCCGGCGGCGGGGGCGGCGGCGCGGGGCGCGCAGCAGCGGGGGCAGGGGCGGCGCCCCACGGACCTTGCAGGGTCTGCGCGCCCTGCGCCATCGCCATGCCCAGACCCATGCCCATCCCGGCACCCATGCCCTCGGAGGCCGCACCACCCTTTTGCAGGGCTTCGGCGGCGGACCATTTCATGTGCTCGTCGAGATTGCCCGCGAGGCCCCGCGAGGTGCGCTTGTCCAGCGCCTCTTCGACCGCCGGGGGGAGCGAGATGTTCTCGATATAGAACTCAGGGATGGCGAGACCGTATTCCGCGACGATCTTTGAGATCTCCTTGGCCACCATCTGGCCCAGCTCCATCGTGTTCGCCGCCATGTCGAGCACCGGGATGCCCGAGCCCGCGATCACGCGGGAGAACGACTGTACGATGATGTTGCGGATCTGAAAGCTGACCTCATCCATGGCGAACTCGCCATCGGTGCCCACGATTTCCTGCAGGAACAGGGCGGGGTCGGTCACGCGAACGGCATAGGTGCCGAACGCACGCAGTCGCACCGGGCCGAACTCGGGGTCGCGGCACATGATCGGGTTCTTCGTGCCCCATTTGAGGTCGGTGAACCGGGTCGTGTTGACGTAGTAGATTTCCGACTTGAACGGCGACTTGAACCCGTGGTCCCAGTGCTGAAGCGAGGTCATGATCGGCATGTTGTTGGTTTCGAGCATGTACAGCCCCGGCGTGAACACGTCCGCCAGTTGCCCCTCATGCACGAACACCGCCGCCTGACCCTCGCGGACCGTCAGCTTGGCGCCATACTTGATCTCATGGCCTTCGCGCTCAAAACGCCAGACCATCGTGTCGCGGGTGTCATCCGTCCAGTGGATGACGTCGATGAATTGCCCGCTCAGGAAATCCAGAATGCCCATTGTCCCATCTCCCTATACGTTTCCGCCCATCAGCTCGGCGGCGATGCGTTCCACGATCGGGCGCGCTTCGGTCTCTCTCATACCGGGGCGCAGCCGCTCGTCATAAAGCATTTGTAATAGTTTCTCGTCATGTGTGGTGAGGAAACCGAATTCCTCGTCGTCGTTAAAGATCGAAGGCCGCGCCAGCGGATAGTCGTTGGACAGGCCCATTCCCTGCGCCACCTCTTCGTGGATGCAGGACGCCCGCAGGAGGTCCGGGTGCTCGGCCCGGATGATCGCGACCGCCTGATCATAGGTGCCGTTCTGCTCCGGGTCGGTCGCGAAAGCGAGGCAATAGGTGGTCTGCGGCAGGTCGATCACCGTGTTCAGAGCGGTGCGCGAGATATTCGGCATGATCTGACGCAGCCGCGGCTCCAGCGCCCGGCGCTCGCTCTCGGATACGATGAAGACGTGGAAATTCCCGTTCTGCCCGACGGAAACCGGATGCCCGGTGGCCCGGCCCAGCTTGTTGGCAAAGGCGTAAAGCTCGTTGGTGTCGCGGGTCCGGTTCACCTGCGAGACCGAAGGGCCGAACTCGACCGTCAGCCGCACCGGCTTGTCCCAGCGATGTAGCTTCGACGCGCTCTCACGCGCGACCAGCCTGCCACCCTGATCGGTGTATTCCTCGTAGAACGCGATCTTGAGGAAGTTGCGCGTCAGGTCGCGCGCGGTATAGGGCGCGTCCGGCCCGCCGGTGTCCGTCCGCAACAGCCCCTGAGTCAGCAGGCCGTTCTGCAGCCGCGCGTAGTACGAGACAAGCTCAGGCGACAGCCCGTCCGCCTCCGGCACGCCAGAGAGATCAGGGCGCGGCTGTGGGATTGGCGCCGTCGCAACGGCACCGGAGCCCGGCATGTCGCAACCAGACAGGAGACCCGCCGCAACCAGCGCGGCAGGCAGGAATTTGTGCTTCAGTTTCAATTCGGTACGGACTCGCCCATGTTATGCCCCGACGACGTGTCGCGGGCTTTGGCCGACGCGAGCGTTTCTTTCAGCTCGGTCTCCATTGTCTTCAACTCTTCCTCGGCCGCAGCGCGTTTCGCTTTGCCTTCGTCCGCGATCTGGAGGCTTTCCTGTATCGTGGCGATGAGATCGGCATTGGCCGTCTTGATCGCCTCGATATCGAACACGCCACGCTCCATTTCCTGACGCACGACCTTGTTCGACTCGCGCAGGTTCTTGGCATTCGCGGTCAGAAGCTCGTTGGTCAGGTCGTTGGCCTCCTTGACCGCCGCAGCAGCCTCGGCCGAGCGCTGGATCGTCACCGCCTGCGCAAGCTGCGTCTCCCACAGCGGCACCGTGTTCACCAGCGTCGAATTGATCTTGGTGACAAGGCTCTTGTCGTTCTCCTGCACCAGCCGGATCGACGGCAGCGACTGCATCGTGACCTGCCGCGTGAGCTTGAGGTCATGCACCCGGCGCTCCAGATCGTCACGCGCGGCGCGCAGATCGCGCAATTCCTGCGCCTTCATCACGCCCTCTTCCTCGGGCGCGGCATCGACTTCGGCCACCTTGGCGGGAATGGTCGTCTCGTCCAGTTCCTTGATCTTGGCTTCCCCGGCCGCGATGTAGAGCGCCAGTTCGTCGTAGAAATCGAGCGTCTTGTCGTAGAGCACGTCGAGCGACTTGATGTCTTTCAAGAGCGTGTGCTCATGCTTGAGCAGATTGTCGGTGATCCGGTCGATCTGCCCCTGCACATCCTCATAGCGTGCCGCGAATTTGGCGGCAGGCGCGGCCTTGCCCACGATCTTTTCCCAGAACGACCGCTTGCGGCGCATGTCGAGTTCGCTGACCGAAAAGCCGCGAATGGTGGTGACGATATCGCGCAGACTGTCGCCCGCCGGGCCCACATCCTTGTTGCGTACGCCCGACAGCATTTCCTGACTGATCGTCTGCAACTCGGCCTGCGCCGATGAGCCGAACTCGATGATCGACTGGGTGTTGGCCATGTCGAGCTCGCCCATCCTGCGCGTGATCTCGGCCTTCTGGGCCGGTTCGGCAGCTTCGAGCGGCACCAGATCGGTCGAAGGTTCGCGCAGAACCACCGCCGTCACATCCTCGACCTCTTTCGTGTCGGTGCCTGCATCCTTGAATGTCTTGTCGTCCATAATCCGTCCCCGTCCTTAAGAGCTGACCACGCCTTCGCGCGCCAGACGTTCGCGCAAAACTTCGATCTCGATGTTCAGATCGGCCTTGTCATCGGTAAGCATCTTCTGTGTCCGCGCCGTGAACCCGGCCTCCAGATCGTCGAGCAGGCGGATGTAATCGACCCGCGCCTCGGCATTGCGGGACTGCCCGTAAAGGTCGGCGAACTTCACCGTCGCGTCACGCGCGCCCATCAGATAGACCGTCAGATACTTGCGCGCCGCCGTCAGATCGCGCGGATCGTCCTCGATGGTGCGAAACATATGGCGCGCGGTGGCCTGAAAGCTGTCGACCCGACGCTCGAGCTCGCGGTCGCGGGCGCGCAGGATCGCATCCTTCATCGCAGCGAGCAGCTTTTCGGCCTCGCCCACGGCGCGGGCCACACGGTCGGTCTGGAACTCGTCCACACCTTCCATGCCCTTGTTCTTCATCGGGTCGGGACCGAAGGCCATGATGTGGAGCGCAGCGCCCAGCACGCCGAAGATGACGGCGTTCATCACACCGCCGCCCATGAACCCCGCAAGCGCAAGCCCCAGCCCGGTGGTGATCGACCCGAGGATCTTGCGCGGCGCGGCAGGCCGACGCGCAATTTTGCGCGCATCATAAGCCTCATGCGCCAGTACACCCTCACGGGTCAGCCAGGCCGCGAGGATCAGAAGCCCGAACGCGACGAGCCGCACCGCAAGCCCGGCGGGGTCGAGAAAGAACGCCGAAACGGCCAAGGGCAGGGGGGCGAGAAACAGAAAATTCACCCGCCCGCCCGCGCGCGACCGGGTCTGGCCGTCGAACGGATTTTTCGCCGCGGGCGTCGGATGGTCCGACCCGTCCGGGCTATACTTGCCGCCGTAGCGCTGCGCCATCAGCCACCCCCCGTGATCGCGACATACAGGATGAGCGCGAGCAACATGAGGTAGGACAGTTTTTGCAAACCGGAACCGGACACCACGACCCCCTCGGCCGGAAATTTCCATGACTTGGCCTAGATATAGGGGCGATACCGGCTGCGGGCCAGACGTTTCCCGAAAAGGCGGGGAACCTCGCCGATCCGTGATGTCAGAGAGCAGAGCGGGCATGCGCCCGCACAGGTTTTGCGCGTACCTGCCTTCGGCAGGCACGCGCGATGAAGGGGGCCAGCCCCCTTGAACGCATTTGCAGGCAAATGCATTCCACCCCCGAGGTTTCAGGAAACAGAGAAGGGATCAGCGTTTGCGCGGTGGTTTGCGGCGGCGCACTGGCGTCTTTTTCGCCGCTCCGGTCGGGTCTTTCGGCGGTTCCAGCCCAAGCTGTTCGCGCAGCACGCGGCCCTTGACCTCTTCTACGGCACCGGCCTTGATCTCGCCCAAGCGGAACGGGCCGTAGGAGATGCGGATCAGCCGGTTCACGGTCAGCCCGACCGCCTCCATCGCGCGGCGAATCTCGCGGTTCTTGCCCTCGCGCAAGCCGATGGTAAGCCAGGCGTTTGCGCCCTGCTGGCGGTCGAGCGTCACGGACATGCCCTGAAACGCCTCGCCATCCACGGTGATGCCCTTGCGCAGCTTGTCGAGCACCGCCTCTTCGGGTTTGCCGTTCACCCGCACGCGGTATTTGCGCACCCAGCCGGTCGAGGGCAGTTCCAGCTTGCGCTTGATCCCGCCGTCATTGGTGAGCAGGAGCAACCCCTCGGAGTTGAGGTCGAGCCGTCCCACGCTCATCACCCGGGGCATGTCCTCGGGCAGCTTGTCGAAAACCGTCTCGCGGCCCTTTTCGTCGCGCTCGGTGGTCACGAGCCCCGTGGGCTTGTGATAGAGCCACAGGCGCGGTGCCTCGGGTTCGCTGACCTCCTTGCCATCCACGACGATCTTGTCGCGCGCGGTGACGTTCAGGGCCGGGCTGTCGATAACCTTGCCGTTCACGGTGACGCGCCCGGCCTCGATCATACGCTCGGCTTCCCGGCGCGAGGCGACGCCTGCACGTGAGAGCACTTTCGCGATCCGGTCGCCGGGAGGTGTCTTGTCGGTCATGAACCCCCGATAGGGCGCAGCACAGCCCTTGTCCAGCGGCGCGGCGCGCGCGATGTAGGGGGATGACCGCCTTTCGCTCATATATGGACGTGGCTCTGGACGAGGCGCGCGCCGCCGCCGACCGGGGCGAGGTGCCGGTGGGCGCCGTCCGCGTGGGGCCGGGTGGCGATGTGGTCGCGCGCGCAGGCAACCGGACCCGTGAACTCAGCGACCCGACGGCCCATGCCGAAACGCTCGCGATCCGCGCCGCCTGTGCGGCACTTCAGACCGAACGCCTCCCGCATCACGACCTATACGTCACGCTCGAGCCTTGCCCGATGTGCGCCGCCGTCATCTCCTTCGCGCGCATCCGCCGCCTTTACTACGGGGCCTCCGATCCCAAGTCCGGCGGCACCGCCCACGGCGCGCGGGTCTTCAGCCACCCCCAGTGTCATCACGTGCCCGAGGTCTACGACGGGATCGCGGCAGCCGAGGCCGAGGCACTTCTCAAGGCGTTCTTCAGCAAAAAGCGCTAGGCTTCTTTCCGGTCCAAAATATCCCGGGGAGGTCTGGAG
>JAYZLL010000041.1:0-64026 GCA_036154315.1 Pseudomonadota bacterium | reverse complement strand
GTTCAGCTCACGGAAATAGGCGGAGGCGTCGATGTCGGTGTCGCCGACGCGGCCGATCGACTGCCCGGAACTGCCGAAGTTGACCGAGCCGAAGCCGATCAGTCCGACCATGACGAGTGCCATGATAATCCAGACGAAAAAGCGCGAAATGTTCGAGAACATGCCCGATTGCCTCCGGTTGGGTCAGTGGGTTGTAACGGCGCGATTGGGGAATGCCAACAGGGGTTTTGGCGTGCT
Source organism: Pseudomonadota bacterium (assembly GCA_036154315.1). Lineage (GTDB taxonomy): Bacteria > Pseudomonadota > Alphaproteobacteria > Rhodobacterales > Rhodobacteraceae > Maritimibacter. Next base: position 63,789 of record JAYZLL010000041.1, on the reverse strand, counting down.
GGAGGGGTTGTGAAAAGGGGCGGGCTTGTGCCCGCGCAGGGTTTGCGCCGCCCCGGCTTTCGCCGGGCCGTCGCGGTGAGACGCGGCCGGGGCCGCGTCCGGAGGGCGCTGCCCTCCGGACCTCCCGAAGTATTTGGGGAACGATGAAGATCAGGACAGGGTTTGGAGCCGGTCCATGAGGGTCGCGATGCCGGTCCTGTCGATATTGGCGAAGGCGATGCGCAGGTGGGTGGCACCCGCGGGATCGCCTTCGGGCGTGAACATCGAGCCGGGGAGCGCGAGCACGGCGATGTCGTCGACCATGCGGCGGGCGAGGGTGTCGCTGGGTTCGTTGAACGGGTGGCGGACATAGGCGAAATAAGCGCCTGCGCCGGAGAGGTGCCAGTCGGGCAGTTTCGCGAAACCCTCTTCGATGGCGCCGCGGCGGGCGAGGATTTCGGCGCGTTCGCCTGCGAGCCATTCGTCCAGATGCGTCATGCCCCAGAGGGCGGCGTGCTGGCCGATCTGGCTGGGGCAGATCGCGACGGTGTCGAGGAATTTTTCGACCGAGACGAGGCGTTCGGGGCTGGCTATGAGCGCGCCGACGCGGTGGCCGGTCAGGCGGTAGGCCTTGGAGTAGGAGTAAAGCTGGATCAGCTTGTCGGACCATGCCGGATCAGTGAAGAGGTCATGGGGCGCGGCAGGGCGGCTGTCGAAATCGCGGTAGGTCTCATCCAGAATGAGGGCGAGGCCGTTCGCGCGGGCGAGGTCTGCGAAGGCATGGACGAGGTCTGCCGGGTATTCGACGCCCGCCGGGTTGTTCGGGGTCACCAGCACGATGGCGCGTGTGCGGTCGGTGATGCGCGCCTCGGCCTCGGCCACGGTGGGCAGGCGTTCGTCGCCGGTCGGCAGTGGCACGGTTCTGACGCCGGACAGGGACAACCACATCTGGTGGTTGAAATACCACGGGGTCGGCAGGATCACCTCGTCGCCCGGCCCGGCGAGTGTGGCGAGCGCGGCGCAGAATGCCTGATTGCAGCCTTGGGTGATCGCCACGTTGCCCGGCGTGATCGTGCCGCCGTAGGCGCGAGAAAAGCGGGCCGCGATCGCTTCGCGCAGCGCAGGCAGGCCGAGGACCGGGCCATAGACATGGGCGGCGGGCAGGGTCAGCGCGGTTTCGGCCATCGCTTCGCGCAAGGCACGCGGCGGCGGGTCGACCGGCGCGGCCTGACTTACGTTCAGGAGCGGCAGGTCGGGCGAAAACGTCTTGTCCGCGATCCAACGCTTGGCCTCGACCACCGGCGAGGGGCGGGTCGCGGCCATGTTGGGGTTCAGGATCATGCGGCTTTCTGCGTCACAGCTGCGAGGGCGTCGATCTTGGCCTTGGCGGCCCCGGAATCGATGGACTCGCGGGCGATTTCAACGCCTTCGGGCAGGTTGGCGGCCTTGCCTGCCACGACCATCCCTGCAGCAGCGTTCAGGAGCACCGCGTCACGGTAGGCACCGGGTGCGCCCGACAGGAGCGCGGCAAAAGCCTTGCCGTTTTCCTCGGGCGTGCCGCCGAGGATATCCTCGAACGGGTGAACCGGAAGGCCTGCATCTTCGGGATGCACCTCACGCTCGGTGATCGCGCCGTCTTCGAGGGCTGCGAGCCACGAGACGCCCGCGATAGACAACTCGTCGGTGCCGTCGCCGCCGTGGACGAGCCAGGCCTTTTCGGAGCCCAGCGTCTGCAGCACCTCGGCCATCGGGCGGATCATCGCCTTGGAGAACGCGCCGGTCAGTTGCCGGGTGACGCCCGCCGGGTTGGTGAGCGGTCCGAGGATGTTGAACATCGTGCGGGTGCCAAGCTCGGCGCGGATCGGGCCGACATGGGCCATCGCCGGGTGATGCAGCGGCGCCATCATAAAGGCGATGCCGGTCTCGGCCAGCGCCTGTTCCACCACCTTGGGGCCGACCATGACGTTGACGCCCATTGCGCCAAGCGCGTCGGCGGAGCCGGACTTGGACGACAGGTTGCGGTTGCCGTGTTTGGCGACCGGCACGCCTGCGCCTGCGACGACAAAGGCGGTCGCGGTCGAGATGTTCAGCGTGCCCTTGCCGTCACCACCGGTGCCGACGATATCGATAGCCCCCTCAGGCGCGCGCACCTTGTTCATCTTGTCGCGCATGACGGCGGCGGCGGCGGCATATTCGTCGACGGTTTCGCCGCGCGTGCGCATCGCCATAAGAAGCCCGCCGATTTGGCCCGGCGTGGCTTCGCCGGTCATGATGATGTTGAAGGCCGCCTCGGCCTCGTCACGAGTCAGGGCGCGCTCGGCGGCGGCCCCGATCAGCGGCTTGATCGCGTCGCTCATGCAGGGACTTTCAGCGTGTTCAGGAAATTCTGGATCATGGCGTGGCCGTGTTCGGACCGGATGCTTTCCGGGTGGAACTGGACGCCTTCGATGGGCAGCTCTTTGTGGCGCAGCCCCATGATGGTGCCGTCTTCGAGCCACGCGGTGATCTCGAGACTGTCGGGCAGGCTCGCACGTTCGACGACGAGCGAGTGATAGCGCGTGCCCTTGAGGGGCGAGGGCAGGCCGGAAAAGACGCCTGCGCCTTCGTGATGGATTTCGCCCATCTTGCCGTGGACGATTTCGGAATGGCGCACGACCTTGCCGCCGAACGCCTGACCGATGGTCTGATGGCCAAGGCAGACACCCATGAGCGGCAGCTTCGCCTCGGCTGCGGCCAACGTGAGCGGCAGACAGATGCCCGCCTGATCCGGGTCGCAGGGGCCGGGCGACAGGATGATCGCCTCGGGGCGCATGCCCATCGCCTCCTGCACATTCAGCGCATCGTTGCGCACGACTTTGATATCCGCGCCCAACTCGCCGAAATAATGGACGAGGTTATAGGTGAAGCTGTCGTAATTATCGATGAGCAGGATCATGGGCTTGCCTTGGGGCTTTCACTGAAGCTTGGTCGCGGTATACATGTTCAGAGCCGGCGCCGGGGGTCAAGGGCAGCCGGGCAAACGAAGGACCGTGCGGGGGTCGCGCCGCGCGCGAGACTGGAGGCAGAAGTGGCGAGCGGAATGGTTTCGGGAGTGTTCGCGGGCGTGGTCGTCGCCGCGGTCGGCGTGACGACGGCGGCGCTGGTGATCGAGCCGGTGCAACTTGTGCCTGTGGCCGAGGTGCCCGAGACTGTGGTGCCCGAGACGATCGTCCCCGAGGCTGAGAGCGCCGAAATTCCCGATGTTGCAAGCCCTGAGGGGACCGCCGAGGCCCCTTCGACTGAGGAGCTGCTGGACCCCGAAGAGCCTGAAGTGATCGGAACCGTCGAGCCCGAGGAGGCGCCTGAGACGGTCGAGATGGTCGAGCCGGAGGAGCGCCCGACTGAGGACGAGATCGAGGCAGAAGCCGCTGGAACGCTGGAGCCCGTCGAGCCTGCGCCGATGATCGAGGCGACGCCCGAGGCCGCGCCTGTCGAAGAGGTGCCCACGGACACCGCCGAGGCCGCGCCGGAGGACGATGCCGCCCCGCGGGACGAAGAGGTCGCGCAGCTTCCGATGGTCATCGCGCCCTCCAACCCGCCGCGCGAGCAGGTGGTGATCCCCGAGAGCAACGGGACCGTGCGCGCCGCAGGCCAGAGCAGCTTCGATCCCCCGCCGCTCGAAGACGATACGCTGGAAGAGCCTGCGCCTTCCGCGCCGGTCGTGACCGGTCGCCTGCCCACCATCGGGGAAAGCGCCGTGCAAGAGCAGGTGGACGCAGGCCCGCAGCCTGCGATCCGCGCCAATGCGGTGCCCTATGAGGGGATTGCCGAACTTCCGGCGATGTCCGTGCTGTTGCTCGACACGGGGCCGGGGCGTGAAAACGTCGGCGACCTTGCCGTGATGCCGTTTCCGCTTTCGGTCGCGGTCGATGCCTCGTCGCCCGATGCGGCAGAGGCCATCGCATTCTATCGCGCCAACGGGGCCGAAGTGGTGCTGATCGTGCCGCTGCCGGAACAGGCGACGGCGATCGACGTGGACGTGACCTTTCAGGCCTACGACCCGCTCATGACCGACATCGTTGCGGTGATGTTCCCGCCTGAAGCCGGGTTTCAGGGCTTGGGGGACGCCGCCGCGCAGGTGGTGACCAATCTGGACGAACGCGGGCTGGGTCTGGTCACCTATCCCGAAGGGCTGAACACTGGCCACCGCGCCGCGATCAGTGAGGATCTTCCTGCAGGCCAGATTTTCCGTGATCTCGACGGGGACGGGCAGACGGGCGACGTGATGCGCCGGTTCCTCGACAACGTGGCCTTCCGGGCGCGCAACGATGCGGGTGTGATCGCCGTCGCGCGGGTGCAGCCTACGTCGATACAGGCGCTCTTGGAATGGTCGCTGGGCAATCGGGCGCAGGCGGTGAACTTTGCGCCGGTCTCGGCGATCCTGCTGGACGAGTAAGTGTGATCTGAAGGAGTGCGCTGACGCGCACGCATTTTCAGATTGCGTTCAAGCCACGCGAGGCTTCGGGGGCTGTCTGCCCCCGATCCCCCGAGGATATTTCGAGACCGGAAAGATGGTTCGCGCGATGCTTGAGGAAGCGCGCCCAAATGTCTGGGCGCGCAAGCTTTTCAGAGTGCGGCGAGGGCCTGTTCGAGGTCGGCGATGATGTCATCCGCATCCTCGATCCCGATCGACAGGCGCACCACGTTGTTGCCCGCACCCGCCGCCGCGCGCTGCTCGTCGGTAAGCTGGCGGTGCGTGGTCGAGGCCGAGTGGATGATGAGCGACCGGGTGTCGCCAAGGTTCGCCACATGGCTGAAGAGTTTGAGGTTCGAGACCAGCTTGACGCAGTCCTCGTAGCCGCCCTTGAGCGCCACGGTGAACAGCGCGCCGGTGCCACGCGGGAAGATGCGCTTGCCAACCTCGTGGGCGGGCGAGCTTTCAAGACCGGCGTAGTTCACCAGCTCGACCTTGTCGTGCGCGTCGAGCCATTCGGCCACCTTCTGCGCGTTCTCGACGTGTTTGCGCATACGCAGCGACAGCGTCTCAATCCCCATCAGGGTGTAGTGCGCGGCCTGCGGGTTCATGGTCATGCCAAGATCGCGCAGCCCGATGGCGATGGAGTGGAAGGTGAACGCCATCGCGCCCAGAGCGCCGTGGAAGTTCACGCCGTGATAGGCGGGTTCGGGCTCAGACAGCGACGGGAACTTGCCCGAGGCCGACCAGTCGAATTTGCCCGAATCCACGATAGCGCCGCCAGTCACGGTGCCGTTGCCGGTGAGGTATTTCGTGGTCGAATGCACAACCAACGTCGCGCCGTGGTCGATGGGACGACACAGGTAGGGCGTGGCCGAAGTGTTATCGACGACCAGCGGCAGGCCCGCTTTGTCGGCCACCTTGGCGACCGCGTCTAGGTCGATGGGATAGCCCACGGGGTTGGCGAGAGATTCGCAGAAGATCGCGCGGGTGTTGTCGTCGATCGCCGCCTCGATCGCCGCCGGATCGTCGAAATCGACGAAGGTGCAGGACCAGCCGAAGCGTTTGAAAACTTGGGTGAACTGCGTGTAGGTGCCGCCATAGAGCCGGGTCGAGGCGACGATGTTCATCCCCGGTGCCATGAGCGGGTAGAGCGCCATGATCTGGGCCGCGTGACCAGACGAGGTGCAGACCCCGCCCGCACCGCCTTCGAGCGCCACGATCCGATCGGCCAGTGCGCCGACGGTCGGGTTGGTGAGGCGGGAATAGATGTAGCCGACTTCTTCGAGGTTGAAGAGCCGCGCGGCATGGTCCGCATCTTTGAAAACATAGGATGTGGTCTGGTAAATCGGCACCTGACGTGCGCCGGTGGTCGGGTCCGGCGCGGTGCCCGCGTGGACCTGAAGCGTGTCGAATCCGTTCATCTGTGCATCTGACATAATGTCCTCCCGTGACTGTCCGGGTGGACGCTACGGGGATTTCGCCGGTGCTTCAATTGCGGTAAGCCGTTGGGCAGACACATTCAATCCCGGCAATCCGAGGAGAAAGCGCATGCTGACACCGTTCCATCTGGCCTACCACGTGACCGATCTGGACGAGGCGCGGGCGTTCTACGGCGGGGTGCTGGGCTGTGCCGAGGGGCGCTCGACCGACACGTGGGTCGATTTCGATTTCTTCGGGCATCAGATCAGCCTGCACCGCGGCAAACCGTTCGAGACGACGAACACGGGCAAGGTGGGCGAACACATGGTGCCTATGCCGCATCTCGGGCTGGTGCTGGCGCTCGACGACTGGCGCGCGCTTGCGGATCGGTTGGAGGCCGACGGCACCGACTGGGTGATCCCGCCCTCGGTGCGGTTCGAGGGCGAGCCGGGTGAGCAATGGACGATGTTCTTCCGCGATCCCTCGGGGAACCCGTTGGAAATCAAGGGTTACGCGGACATGGCGGGCCTCTTCGCCTCCTGATCTATGCGTCAGGCAGGCCCGCGAGGCCAAGCGCGTAGGCGCGCACATCGCCGGGCCAGCCGGACATTGCTTGCGCAAATCCATCCGCATCGCCCGCATAGAGCGCACGGATCGCATCCTCGAAACGCGACAGGTTCCCGGCCATTGCGGTCAGGAACCGATAGGCGCGGTCCGGCGCGCGCGGGTCGTCGGCCGGTTCGGCGCGCATCGCCTCGTCCACCAACCGCCTCAACGCTGCCGAAGCCCCGCCACGCTGGCCCGACAGCCATTCCCAATGGCGCGGCAGAAGCGTCACTTCACGCGCCTTGACCCCCATCTTGGGACGTCCGCGCGGGGCGGGGGCGGCCGTGCCGCTGAGGTTAAGGTCGGTTTCGCGCCCGGTCATATCCGAGAACACCAACAGCCCCTTGGGGTGCGGGCCGAGGGGGGCAAGTTCAGCTTCGAGCGCGGCACGTGTGCCCTGCGCGAGCCGAGACGTGCCTTGGAACGCGGTGAAGGTTTCGTCAGTCATCTATTTACACCCGGATAAAATTATGCGACCGGAATAACACCCGGATAAAAAGGTGACAAGATGGCTGTGTCGAAAGATCAGAAACGGGCGGCGAAAGCGGCTTGGGGTGAACGCAAGGCGGATTGGTCGATCTGCGCGGTGCGCGTCGGCGATGCGGTCTGGGTCAAAGGCGTGTCCGATCCGGCCGCATTGGAGCGGCGCTTGTCCTTCATGTTGCGCACGGGCGGATCGAACGGCGCGCCTGCCGGGATGCAGGCAGCCTTTCACGAGGCCGGTGTGATCTCTGTCGAGGTGGTCGAGAAACTGGACGAGGACCTGTCGGCGATGGCGCGTGAGACGGCGATGAAGGACCGGCTCGCCCATTGGGCCGAGACGTTGAACGCGACGCCGTTCTAGGCGTCAGCGCATCCAGAAGCCTTCGCGTTTGATCTGGTTTCGGATGGTCTTTTCCATCCGGGGCAGGTCGTTGCGGTCGAACATCTCGCGCACCTTATGGCCACGTCCCTGATAGATCATGCGCAGCATAGGCTCATGATTCTTCAGAACTTTCTTGACCTTGTTCGGCGCCGCGGCGCTTTCCAGCGCGTGGATCGTCGCGTCCGACTCGCGGGCATAGGCCAAGGGCAACACGCGCCAATGGCAGGTCACATCCCCGTCGAGACCCTCAAGCTCCGGGCCGGGCCGCCCACCGCCGAAAGAATGGATCACCAGCGGCAGGGCGATCTGGTCGAGCCACGGATAAATCTCCTGACAGACCAGCGCCTCGGGCCGGTCGTCGCGGATGGTGAGCGCGTAGTCGAGAAAGCGGTCGCGGAACGCCTGCGGGTCAGCGCCAAAGAACCAGCCCGCGTTGAAATACAGGTATCGGCCCCAGTATTCGTCCGGCTCGCTCAGGTCGAGCGAGGTCTCGAAATCCAGCCCGAAGCGGTCGTAGAGTGATTTCCACGTCTCGGTGTAACCGGGGCCATAGAGTTCGATCTGCGGCCACGTGCCCTCGCGGTTCATCGAGGCCGAGGGGCGGGTGAAATCGAACGGCACTTGCGACAATGGCCCCGTCACCACCGTGTCGCTGTCGAAGAACACGAAGGGTTCGCCTGCGGGCAGGGTGCTCAGCCCCTCGATCTTGTTGCCGTTGGGATAGGCCTCGCCGAAATGCACGCTCTCGAAGGGCACGATCTCGGCCCCAAGCCCCTCAAGCGCGTCGCGTTGGTCGCCTGAAAGGCGCGGATCGCCGGACCAGAGCGGCCCCGGCTGCGGCTCGGCGACGACCACGCGGCCTGCGAAGCCGGGGTCGTGTTTGCGCAGGGACGCGACGAACAAAAGCGCCTCATATCCGATGCGCCCGGACTGACCGATGACGAGCACGTTGAAGGGGGCCGGGGCGCGTCTGACTTTTTCCGCCGGTTTCGCCATGATGTGTCGCCTGTCTTTGCCCGGTTCCGGATTTTCTGCCACTATAGTCCGCAGTAGCGCGCGGCAAAAGCGTGCATGGGGCCGGGGCGACGTGGTCCCGACAAAGCGAGGACGACAGGCGGATGAACATGCTCAGGACGGCGGCGCTGGCCGCGACGACCATGATCGCAGGCGTACTGCCCGCTGCGGCGCAGGACGCGAAACAAATTCTCTCGATGACCAAGGCAAACTGGGTTGCGGTGCGCGAATACGACGGGCGCGATCTGCTCTACTTCACCAACCTGCTGGCGTGGCGCTGCGGGGTCGACCGTATCCGGTTCTCGGTGAACGGCGAGCGGCTCGGCGCGCTCGAACACGAGCCGTGCCATGACGACGAAGCCTCGCCCAACGCGCTCTATTCCGAGGACATTCTGCCGTATCTCACCTATCCGCTCGGGTCGGTGCAGTCGGTGACGGTCGAGGTTTCGTTCCCGGACGGCAGCGAGGAGCGGGGCGAGTATCAGCGCGGAGCCGTGCTGACGCGTTAGTCCTGATGCAGGAAGTTGCCCCAGTTCCCGGCCATGAACACGCGGGGGGTGGCGAGCGTCGTGGTCACGCGGTCGACATGGCCGATGATGACGGTGTGGTCGCCCGCGTCGATCCGGTCGCGGATATGACATTCCAGCCGGGCGGGGCAGCCCTCAATCAGCGGCACGTCCTTGTCTGATGTGATCCAGTTGAATCCGTCGAAGGCATCTGCCGTCTTGGTGAAGCCGAGCGCGATGGCGTCCTGATCCTCGCCCATGATGTGCAGCGCAAAGTTCGAAGCTGCGGCCATCGGGTCGTGGCGGCGCGAGGATTTGGCGGGGCACCACAGGATCAGCGGCGGGTCCATCGACACGCTGGTGAAACTGTTGACGGTGATGCCCATCGGCCCATCCGGCGTCATGCAGGTCACGACCGTGACGCCGGTGGCGAACATGCCGAGCGCGGCGCGCATCTGTCTTTCGGTGCCGGGGGCGGGGATGAAACTGTCGGTCATGGGTTCGCTCGCGTTTTGGCCGGACCCTATACCCGGCTCGCCGGGAGGTGCCAGTCGAAATCCCGTGTACGCGGCGTGTGGCGCGGGCGGTTCACTCTGCAGGGGCGAATCCCGAGATGAGCTGGCGCAGGCCGAACGCCGCGCCCGCCATGATGGCAAGGAAGGTCACCGGCGCCCCGGCATAAAGCAATGAGAAGGCCGACAACCCTTGCCCGATGGAGCAGCCAAAGGCCACGACCGCGCCGAAGCCCATCAGCACAGCGCCGCCGATCTGACGCTTGAGTTCACGCGGGTCCTCGCAGGCCTCCCACCGGAAATGGCCCTTGAGCGCCGAGCCGATGAAGGCGCCACCCAACACGCCCGCGACCGAGCCGACGCCGAAGTTGAGCGACGTGCCCGATGCGGTCATGAGGTACAGGATCGTGTCGCCCAGCGGGGCGGAATAGGTGTGGCTCTCGACAGGGATCGGCGCGAATCCTGCGGTTGCGATCCATTGCGTACCGCCCCAGCCGACGACGACCGCGAGCCCGGCAACCACTGACCAGAGCGCCTTGGTCCGCGCTTTACGCATCTCGGGCGTGGTGAACATGGCCGCAATCACGACGAGACCCAGTGCCATGCCAAAAACCGGCGCGGAAAGCCCGGTGATCTGTTCGACGTAATGCGCGATGCCCGGCACCGTCTCGCCCGGATCGAGCGGGCGCATCGGAAAGGCCATTACCCGCAGTTTTGCGAGCGGACCTGAGATCGCGACATAGGCGGCAAGGCCCATGACCAGCACGATCACGAAGGATCTGAGATCACCGCCGCCAAGCCGGGCCAGCGCCCCGAAACCGCAATTCCCGGCGAGCGCCATGCCGTAGCCGAACACCAGCCCGCCCACGACCGAGGCCCAAGGCACCCAGCCGAACTGGAAATAACTGGCGGAGGGCGCGTCGAGCAGCCCGGCCTGCATGAGGGCGAAACTGCCGCACATGGCGGTGCCGATCGCGATGCCCCACATGCGCATCCTGACGGACGATCCCGCATAAAGCATGTCCTCGATCGCGCCCAGCGTGCAGAAGCGACCGAGCCGGGCGGCGAGGCCCAGCATGATGCCGCCCACGAGCCCGACAAAGGCAGCGGCATTAGATTCGCCCAAAAGGTCGAGCATGGATGCCTCCCGCGAACCGCACTCCTCCCAATGCCGGGGGCGGTTCCACCCCGACATCTTCATTCAATCGAATGTGGTGGTGCGATTGCAAGCACTTCCGTCGCTGCAGTGCAGTGACGGGTTACTCGGCGGCCTTGGCCTTGCCCTGATCGACCGCGCAGAACATGTCGTAGATCACTTCGAGCACCCGTTTGGGGCGGTCGTCGGCGAGCGAATAATAGATCGCCTTGCCGTCCCGGCGCGGGGTTACGAGACCCTCGAGTCGCAGACGGGCGAGCTGCTGGCTGACCGCCGCCTGACGGGCCGAGAGAAGCTCTTCGAGTTCGGTGACGGATTTCTCGCCGGTGACGAGATGGCACAGGATCATCAGACGACCCTCATGGCTGATCGCCTTGAGGAACGCCGACGCATCGCACGCCGAAGTAATCATCTTGTCCATGTCCTCTTCGGACATGTCCGGGGTGATCACGGGAAGGGCGGCCATACTACGGTCCTGATAGTTGAGTGTTTCGCTGTAGTTTAATGCCATCGCATCTTTCCATGCAAATATTTACGTTCCTGCCTGCGTTCAACCATCGGCCTGTGTTGCCGGATCGAACCCGATCTGGGCCTTAAGCATCATGCCGAGCAGTCCCCAGAAGAAATCTTCGCCCGGATAGCCCTCGATCCGGGCCAGTTCCGCCCCATCCTCGACCAGCACGAAGGTGGGAGTGAAGTTCACCGGGCGGGCAAATTCATAGGCCGTGTCGCCTTTCTGCACGTCGGCAAGCTGGACGCGGGTGAGAGGGGCGGCCTGACCTTCGCGGGTCTTGGGGTAAATCTCGGACAGTTCGGCATCCCATTGGCGGCAATAGGCGCAGCCGGGCTGTTCGACCATGACGAGGTCGGCCGCCAAAGCGGGCAGGGCGGCGAACACCGCGATCAGGGTGGCCAGAACACGCATCGAAATTTCCGAGTTGACGCAACGATTGCAAAAAACATAATTCGTTTATGCGATCTGTTCAAGACGAAGGGGTCGCGTGGGAGGTTTTATGTTCGGAGACATTTCTTACGGCGGGGCCGCGCTTGCGGGCTTGGTGGCGTTTTTCACACCCTGCATTCTGCCGATGGTGCCATTTTACCTGAGCTACATGGCCGGGATTTCGATGGCCCAGCTTACCGGCGATGGCGACATCCAGCCCGGCGCGCAACGGCGCCTGATCGTCTCGGCGTTCTTCTTCGCGCTCGGCGTGACCACGATTTTCGGCCTTCTGGGCCTTGGTGCCACGGCGGCGGGGCAGGCGTTTGCCCAATGGAAACAGGAGCTCAGCTGGGTGGCGGCCGCCGTCATCTTTGTCTTTGGCCTGCATTTCCTGCACGTCATCCGCATCCCCTTCCTCATGCGCGAGGCGCGGATGCAGTCCAAGGCGGACCCGTCCACCATCGTGGGGGCCTATGTCATGGGCCTCGCCTTCGGGTTCGGCTGGACCGCCTGCGTCGGGCCCGTGCTGGCCTCGATCCTGATGATCGCGGCGATGAAGGACAGCCTGTGGCAGGGCGGGAGCCTGCTGATCGTCTTCGGTCTCGGCATGACCGCGCCCTTCGTGGTCGCGGCGGTCTTTGCCAAGCCCTTCCTCGCCTTCATGGCACGCAACCGCAAATACATGCCTTACGTCGAAAAGGTCATGGGCGTGATGCTCATCCTCTTCGCCGTGCTCATCGCCACGGGATCGGTCAACGCGATCTCGAACTGGCTGATCGAAACGTTCCCGGTGTTCTCGACCCTGGGGTGACTGGAGGAGTTACCATGCGTTTTCTGACCATTTTCGCCGCCGCTGCGGTGCTGGCCCTGCCGAGTTTTGCCGCCACAATGGGCGACGACGGGCTGCACAAAGCCGACTGGATGCACGACACGTTCAAGGACATGTCCGAGGATCTCGCCGAGGCCGAAGCCGAGGGCAAACGCTTCATGGTGATCTGGGAGCAGCGCGGCTGCATCTACTGCACCAAGATGCACGAAGAGGTCTTTGTCGTGCCTGAGATCGCCGACAAGCTGAACGAGCAGTTCTTCGTGGTCCAGATGAACCTGTTCGGTGATGTCGAAGTGACCGATTTCGACGGCGAGACGCTGACGGAAAAGGACATGGCGCTGAAGTGGGGCGTGATGTTCACCCCGACCATGATGTTCTTTCCGCATCCCGACGAGGTGGTCGAGGGCGCCACCGCGCGCGAGGCTGCCGTGGTCACGATGCCGGGGGCTTTCGGCAAATCGACCACCAGCCATCTGCTCGATTGGGTCGTGGAAGAGGGCTATGCGGGCGAGGAAAACTTCCAGAAGTATCACGCGACCCGTTTCAACGAGGAACAGGCCGCAGGCACGGCAATGTCGGACTGAACCCGTCTGAAACCTGAAATTTCAGGGCGTTTCAGGCACTTACATTCATAATTATTCAAATAGCAGAATTTATGATTGGCAAGTTGTCGCAGGCCGCATACAGTCGTATTCACAAATCGTGATGGGAGGAATCATGAAGCGGACAATGATCGCGCTCGGCGCGTTCGCGCTGGGGGCCGGGGCGGCACTCGCCGAGGAGACGGCCCCCGAGAACGTGACCTTCGACGGCTACGAAGTCGCCGAGTCGCTGACCGGAATGCCGGGCGACCCCGAGAAGGGTCGAGAAATCATGACCAACAAGTCGGCGGGCAACTGCATCTCGTGCCATGCGGCCGAGGCCTATGCCGATGTGCCGTTCGGGGGCGAAATCGGCCCAATGCTCGACGGGGCAGGCGATCGCTGGAGCGAAGCCGAACTGCGCGGGCTCGTGATCAACGCCAAGATGGCGTTCGAGGGCACGGTGATGCCCGCCTTTTACAAGACCGACGGGTTCACGCGCCTGGGCGACGCCTTCACCGGCAAGGCCTGGCCGGAAGGGGAGCCGGTGACGCCGCTCCTGTCTGCCCAAGAGGTCGAAGACGTGGTCGCCTACCTGAAGACACTCACCGAGTGATCCGGGCGGCGGACAGAGGAAACAGGAGACACACATGAAACTCACACGACGTGATGCACTGGCCTGGGGCCTCGGCGCGACCGCCGTTGCCATGCTGCCGATGCGCGCTTTCGCGGCCATCGAGGACTCGATCGCCGAATTCACCGGCGGTGCCGAAGCGGGATCGGGCGACATCAGCCTCGACGCGCCGGAAATCGCCGAAAACGGCAACACCGTGCCGGTCTCGGTCGCGGCGCCGGGCGCTGTCGCGATCCGGCTCTTTGCAGCCGGCAACCCGACGCCGGGCGTGGCCACCTTCAACTTCGGTCCTGCCGCAGGCAGCCAGTCGGCCTCGACCCGCATCCGGCTCGCCGGCACGCAGGACGTCATCGCCATCGCCCAGATGGAAGACGGCAGCTTCATCCAGACCGCCAAGACCGTGAAGGTCACCATCGGCGGCTGCGGCGGCTAACAAGCGGAAACAGGAGTAAATACAATGGCATCTGGTGTTAAACCCCGCGTCAAATCTCCCAAGACCGCTTCGGCGGGCGAAGTGGTGACGCTCAAGACCCTCATCAGCCACCCGATGGAATCGGGGCAGCGCAAGGACTCGGACGGCAACGTCATTCCGCGGTCGATCATCAACCGGTTCACCTGCGAGCTGAACGGCAACATGGTCGTCGACGTGACGCTGGAACCGGCGATCTCGACCAACCCCTACTTCGAATTCGAAGCCAAGGTGGATGCGACCGGCGAGTTCAAGTTCACGTGGTACGACGACGACGGCGACGTCTACGAGGACATTCAAGCCATCGAAGTCGCCTGAGCGCGGCGCAGGGAGGAGATATGATGAAAGCGAAACTGTTCACAGGTATCGCAGCGGCTGCTCTCGCGTTCGGCGCGGGGGCGGCATTCGCGGACGAGGACGCAGAGCTCGTCATCAACGGTGAGATCGAAATCGTCACCAAGACGGCGGCCCCGGCCCATCTCGACGGCGCACTCGACGAGATCATGTCGGGCTGGCGGTTCCGTGACTCGACGACACAGGCGATGGAGATGGACGACTTCGACAACCCCGGCATGCTGGCGGTCGAAGATGCGCGTGAAAAGTGGGCGATGGCCGAGGGCAGCGAGGGCAAGTCCTGCATGGATTGCCACGGCTCGCCCGAGGACATGGCGGGCGTGAAGCCGGTCTATCCCAAGTGGAACGAGGGCGCGCAGGCGGTCTATACGCTGCAAATGCAGATGAACGACTGCCGCGAGAACCGGATGGGCGCCGAGCCGTGGAAGGTGGATGCGGGCGATGCGCTGGCGATGGAGGGGCTCTTGTCCTCGGTCAGCCGGGGCATGCCGATGAACGTCGCCATCGACGGTCCGGCCCAGTCGACATGGGAGCAGGGGAAAGAGCTTTACTACACCCGTACCGGGCAGCTCGACCTTTCCTGTGCCAACTGCCACGAGCAGAACTACGGCAACATGATCCGGGCCGACCACCTGTCTATGGGCATGGTCAACGCCTTCCCGGCCTATCGTCTCAAGGACACGAAACTCGTGGGCGTGCAGAGCCGCTTCAAGGGCTGTGTGCGCGACACGCGGGCAGAGACCTACAACCCGGGTTCGCCCGAGTTCATCGCGCTCGAGCTTTACGTCGCTTCGCGCGGCAACGGTCTGTCGGTCGAAGGTCCGTCGGTCCGCAACTGATCCAGCACCCCGCGCGGGCAGGTCTCGCGCGGGGTTTTGTCTACCTAAATACATTCCGTTTTTGGCATGCGATTGCGATGCAACACGGAAGCCACGGAGAACCGCATGATCTCTCGCCGCGATTTCCTGCAAGTGGGCATGGCCGCCAGCGCCATCGTCGGGGCCTCGGGCTTCGGCAACTGGGCACGACTGGCCGCACAGCAGACCCTGACGCAGGACCAGCTGCTCGACTTCGACACCTTCGGGAACGTCACGCTGATCCACGTCACCGATATCCACGCGCAGATGAAGCCGATCTATTTCCGCGAGCCCGAGATCAACCTCGGCGTCGGCGAAAACATCGGTCAGGTGCCCCATATCACCGGCGCCGAGTTCCGCGCGCGCTATGGCGTGGCCGATGGAAGCCCGTCGGCTTATGCGCTGACCTACAACGATTTTTCGGCGCTGGGTCGCGAGTACGGTAAGGTCGGCGGGCTCGACCGCGTGGCCACCGTGGTCAAGTCGATCCGCGCCGCGCGCCCCGATGCGCTGCTGCTCGACGGCGGCGACACCTGGCATGGCTCCTACACCTGCTACCAGACCGAGGGGCAGGACATGGTCAACGTGATGAACGCGCTCGCCCCCGATGCGATGACCTTCCACTGGGAGTTCACGCTGGGCTCTGACCGGGTGCGCGAACTGGTCGAAGGGCTGCCTTTCGCCGCCCTCGGTCAGAACATCTTCGACGCCGAATGGGATGAGCCCGCCGACAGCTTTGAAAGCTACAAGATGATGGAAGCGGGCGGGGTGAAGATCGGCGTGATCGGGCAGGCCTTCCCGTACATGCCCATCGCGAACCCCGGCTGGATGTTCCCGGAATACTCGTTCGGGATCCGTGACGAGCGGATGCAGGAGATGGTGGACGAAGTGCGGGCCGCCGGGGCCGAACTGGTCGTCGTGCTCAGCCACAACGGGTTCGACGTCGACAAGAAGATGGCGGGACGGGTGCAGGGCATCGACGTGATCCTGTCAGGCCACACGCACGATGCACTGCCCGAACCGGTGGTGGTGGGCGAAACGATCATCATCGCGTCCGGCTCCAACGGCAAATTCGTGAGCCGCGTCGATTTGGACGTGCGCGAGGGGCAGATGATGGGCTTCCGCCACAAGCTGATCCCGATCTTCTCGGATGTGATCGCGCCGGATGCCGACATGACTGCGCTGATCGACGCGCAGCGTGCGCCGTATCAGACCCAACTCGAAGAGGTGATCGGCACCACCGACACGGAACTGTTCCGGCGCGGCAACTTCAACGGCTCGTGGGACGATCTGATCTGCGACGCGCTGATTTCCGAGCGGGAGGCCGACATCGCCATGTCGCCCGGCGTGCGCTGGGGGCCGAGCCTGCTGCCCGGCGACAACATCACGCGCGAGGATATCTGGAACGTCACCTCGATGAGCTATCCGAACGCCTATCGCACGGAAATGACGGGGGAATTCATCCACACGATCCTTGAGGACGTGGCGGACAACCTTTTCAACCCGGACCCCTATTACCAGCAGGGCGGCGACATGGTGCGCATCGGTGGCATGGGCTACCGCATCGACATCACCAAGCCGCAGGGCAGCCGGATCACCGAAATGACGCTGCTGAAGACCGGCGAAGCGATCGACCCGGCCAAGACCTATCAGGTCGCGGGCTGGGCGAGCGTGAACGAAGGCACAGAAGGCCCGCCGATCTGGGACGTGGTCGAAAGCCACATCAAGAAATTGGGCACCGTGACGCTCGACCCGAATACCTCGGTCGAAGTGGTGCAGGGATAAGACGCGAACAGGAGGCGAGATGTCGATGGACGATCTGAAAACTTCGCGCCGTGGGTTCCTCATGAGCAGCGCCGCCGCCAGTGGCGCGCTCTTGGCGGCCAGCACGGCACGGGCCGAGGGGGCCGATCCCCTCATCACCGAAGTGCAGGACTGGGCCAGCGGTCTGGGCGACGGCGTGGACGCTACGCCTTATGGCATGCCCATCGAGTACGAGGCCGACGTGGTGCGGCGCAACGTGCCGTGGCTGACCGCCGATCCGATCAGCTCGATCAACTTCACGCCGATCCATGCGCTGGACGGCACGATCACCCCGCAGGGCTGCGCCTTCGAGCGGCATCACTCCGGCGCGATCGAGATGCGCAAGGAAGATTACCGGCTGATGATCAACGGGCTGGTCGATAAGCCGTTGGTCTTCACCTATGCCGACCTCGAGCGGTTCCCGCGCGAAAATCACGTGTATTTCTGCGAATGCGCGGCCAACACCGGCATGGAATGGGCCGGCGCGCAGCTCAATGGCGCGCAGTTCACCCACGGCATGATCCACAATATGGAATATTCCGGCGTGCCGCTGCGCACGCTTCTGGAAGAGGCCGGGATGGATGCCGCCGGCGACCTCGCCGACAAATGGGTTTACGTCGAAGGGGCGGATGCTTCGTCCAATGGCCGCTCGATCCCGATGGAAAAGGCATTGGACGACGTGCTCGTCGCCTTCAAGGCCAACGGCGAGGCGCTGCGCAAGGAGCATGGCTATCCCGTGCGCCTCGTCGTGCCGGGCTGGGAAGGCAATATGTGGGTCAAGTGGCTGCGCCGGATCGAGATCACCGATCACGCCGTCGAAAGCCGCGAAGAAACCTCGAAATACACCGACACGCTGGCCGACGGCACGTCGCGCAAATGGACATGGGTCATGGACGCCAAATCGGTCGTCACCAGCCCAAGCCCGCAGTCGCCGATCACCCACGGCCCCGGTCCGCTGGTCATCACGGGCCTCGCATGGTCCGGGCGCGGCGCGATTACGGGCGTCGACGTGTCGATCGACGGTGGCAAGAACTGGTCCGAGGCGCGCCTCGCCAAGCCGGGTGAGAAGATGGCGCTCGCCCGCTTCTACCTCGACATCGACTGGGACGGCTCCGAGATGCTTCTGCAAAGCCGCGCCCATGACGACACCGGCTATGTCCAGCCCACCAAAGCGCAGTTGCGCGAGGTGCGCGGGCTGAACTCGGTCTACCACAACAACTGCATCCAGACTTGGCATGTGAACACCGACGGGAGCGCAGAAAATGTCGAAGTTTCCTAAGCTTATCGCAGGCACGGCGCTCGCCACCCTGATCGCTCTCCCCGCCGTGGCGGATGTCTATGGCCTTGGGCGCGAGGCATTGCCCGAGGAAATCGCGGCATGGAACGTCGACATTTCCCCGGATGGTTCGAACCTGCCGGAAGGGTCGGGCTCGGTCGAGGACGGCGAGATCCTGTTCTCCGACAACTGCGCCGCGTGCCACGGCGAATTCGCCGAAGGGGCCGGGAACTGGCCCAAGCTCGCAGGCGGCGACGACACACTGGCCAATGACGACCCGGTCAAGACGGTGGGCAGCTACTGGCCGTATCTGTCGACCGTGTTCGACTATGTCCACCGCTCGATGCCCTTCGGCGCAGCGCAGACCCTGTCGTATGACGACACTTATGCGATCGTGGCCTATATCCTCTACTCCAACTTCCTCGTCGACGACGACTTCGTGCTCTCGAAAGAGACGTTCATGGAGGTCGAGATGCCCAACGCGGGCGGCTTCGTCGTCGATGACCGGGCCGAGACGGAATACACCCAGTTCACTGAGGCGAACGCCTGTTACGAGAACTGCAAGGATGACGTTCAGATCACCATGCGGGCGACCGTGCTCGACGTGACGCCCGAGACCGAGGAAGAAGCCTCGGTTCAGGAAGCATCGGAAGAGGCCCCGGTCGACGTGGCCGCAGCCGAAACCGAGGCCACGGCCGAAGAAGCGACCATCGAAGAGGCTGCCGCACCCGCGATGGCCGCGCCCGACCCGGAATTGGTCGCCGCCGGTGAGGACGTGTTCAAGAAGTGCAAGGCTTGCCACAAGGTCGGTGAGGGCGCCAAGAACGGCACCGGGCCGATGCTGAACGGGATCGTCGGCGCGCCCGCGCTTCATGCCGAGGGCTTCAAATACTCGAATGGGCTTCAGGACGCCGCTGCCGGTGGGCTGGTCTGGGATCACGAAGCGCTGAGCGCGTTCCTGACCAAGCCACGCGACTACATCAAGGGCACCAAAATGTCCTTCGTGGGCCTCAAGGATCAGGAAGATATCGACGCGGTCATCGCGTATCTGTCGACCTTCAAATAGGTCGAACGCATCCTCTCTGTGGTCGGCGTCGTGCGCGGTGTCGCACGGCGCCGGTCTCTGGGGAAAGAGAGCTCAGTTCCCGCCGGGTGAGGCCCGGCTTTTGGAGAAGGAGAACACGATGCTGAGACCTTTGACGCTCGCTATGGGCGTTTTCGCTGCGACAGCCGCATGGGCCGAAGGACCGGCGACGACTTACACCTATGACGGCGGCTTCGACGATGCCGCCTTTGCGCTGGAAAACGCGATCATCGGCAAGGGGCTGGTCATCGACTACGTCACCCATACCGGCGACATGCTGGCGCGCACCGGTGTCGATGTCGGCTCGGACGTGACCCTGTTCGAGGCGGCCGACGTCTATCTCTTCTGCTCGGCCATCGTGAGTCGCGAGGTGATGGAGGCCGATCCCATGAACCTCGCCTTCTGCCCCTACGGCATTTTCGTGGCCGAGCGAGAGGGCGAGGTGATGCTCGGCTACCAGAACTATCCTGAGGGCCCGATGCAGCAGGTTCAGGCCCTTCTGGATGAGATCGTGCAGGAGGCCCTCGGCAATTGAGGTAAACCTGACGTAAGGACACTGTCCCTCAGGCCCGTAAACGAGACCGCCCGTTCGGAACAAACGGGCGGTTTTCTGCTTTTTGGGCGTGACAACGTTCTGAAACTCTGGCCTACATCACAAAATAATCATTTTTATGAATGTTTACTTGCGAACCTGGGGCTAGCCGAATAGCTAACCCCTCGACAACGACGACATGACCGAGTGAGGCGAACATGGAAGTCATCGAAACGGCCTTTACCCCCTGGGCCTCTCTCATTGGGGGACTGTTGATCGGATTGGGCACCGTGCTGCTCATGGCGGTGCGCGGCAACGTGCTGGGCGCCACCGGCATTCTGGCGGGCTTCATGACGCCCTCGTCCTCGTCCGACTGGGCATGGCGCGCGGTCATGATCCTTGGGATGATCTCAGCGCCCATCGCGATCCTGCTGGCCACCGGCGGGTTCCCGACCATCGAAGTTCCGGTGAACCGCTGGATGATGGTGATCGGCGGCGTGATCGTCGGCATCGGCGTGACCTACGGCTCCGGCTGTACCTCGGGCCACGGGGTCTGCGGCATCGCCCGGCTTTCTCCCCGGTCCATCACCGCCACGCTCACCTTCATGCTGACCGCTGGCATCACCGTCTACATCCTGCGCCACGTGATTGGAGGCTGACCCATGGAAAAGCTGCTTGTTTACATCTCCGGCCTTCTCTTCGGTCTCGGCGTGTCCATCGGGGGCATGGCGAACCCGGCAAAGGTTCAGAACTTCTTTGACGTCGCGGGCGTGTGGGACCCCTCGCTGGCCTTCGTGATGGGCGGGGCGCTTCTGGTGACGGCACCGGGCTACTGGTTCCTGTTCAAACGCGGCAAGCCGATGTTCGCGACCAAGTTCAGCGTGCCGACCAACCGCACGATCGACACCAAGCTCGTCGCAGGCTCGGCCGTCTTCGGCATCGGCTGGGGCATCGCGGGCTTCTGCCCCGGCGCGTCGATCCCGGTGCTCTCGACGCTCAACCCCGATGTGGTGATCTTCACCGCTTCGCTGATCGGCGGCATCCTGATCGCCAAGGGTCTGATGAAGATGTCCGCGAACCGCCGGGCTGAGGCGCAGACCGCCTGATCGGGCGAATCGCGCACGAAAAACAAGGCCGTGTCCCATCCGGGGCACGGCCTTTTTGCTATTGCGGGCGCCTTCAGAGCCGGGCAAACCTGCACGCGAGAAAAAATAAATTCAAAAAAACGAATGTGAGGGGTTTACCCAGCCTTTCCGGTCCCCTATCTCGGGTTCAACGACTTGAATACGTGCATTCGATGCCGGTTCAGGGCAAAGTCACCCCAACCGGGTCCGGCCCCGCGCCACCCGGTCAAATCTGGAGGGAGTTATGAAGGACATGACCCAGAGCTATCCCGTGGACACCGCCGTCATACCGGACGTGAAAGCGTTCTTTGATCCGGCGACGAACACGATTTCCTACGTGGTCAAGGATCCCGCATCCAACGCCTGTGCCATCGTCGACAGCGTCATGGACATCGACTATGCCGCCGGGCGGATCACCTATGACAACGCCGACGAGATCATCGCCTACGTTCAGGAGAACGGGCTCGAGGTCCAGTGGCTGATTGAAACCCACGTCCATGCCGACCACCTTTCGGCCGCGCCCTATATCCAGAGCAAGGTGGGCGGCAAGATCGGCATCGGCGAGAATATCGTCGTGGTGCAGGACGTGTTCGGCAAAGTCTTCAACGAAGGCACCGAATTCCAGCGTGACGGGTCGCAGTTCGACCGCCTGTTCAAAGAGGGCGACACCTACCAGATCGGCGGGATGACCGCCTTCGCGATGCACACGCCGGGCCACACGCCCGCCTGCATGACCCATGTGGTGGGCAACTCGGCCTTCGTCGGCGACACGCTCTTCATGCCCGACGGCGGCTCGGCCCGTGCCGATTTTCCGGGCGGGGACGCGGGCGTCCTTTACGACTCGATCCAGAAGGTCCTGTCGCTGCCGGATGAGACCCGTCTGTTCATGTGCCACGACTACGGCCCCAACGGGCGTGACATCGAGTGGGAAACCTCGGTCGCGGCCGAGAAGGAGCACAACATCCACGTCGGCGGCGGTAAGACGAAAGACGACTTCGTCAAGTTCCGCACCGAACGCGATGCGCAGCTCGATATGCCGAAACTGATCATTCCGTCCTTGCAAGTGAACATGCGGGCAGGCCAGATGCCTCCCAAGGACGAGCAGGGCGATGTGTTCTTCAAAGTGCCCGTGAACAAGCTCTGAACGGCACAGAAGGAGAAACGCGCGATGCATATGAACCATATCGACGACAAGGTGACGGTGTCTCCTCAGATCACGGTCGAGGACGTGGCGGTGATCGCCGCCGAAGGCTTTACCGGTCTGATGTGCAACCGTCCTGACGGCGAAGACCCGGATCAGCCCGCCTGGGCCAAGATCGAGGAGGCCGCGAAAGAGGCGGGTCTCAAGACCTACTTCCTTCCGGTCCAGAGCCGGCCCGAGGCGGAAACCGCCGCCGAAGGCTTTGCCGCCGCGATGGCCGAGAACGACAAGCTTTTCGCCTACTGCCGCAGCGGCACGCGCTGCCAGCTTATCTATCAGGCCGCCCGCACGCGCGCCTGATCGGGGGCAGGGGCCGGATATGTTCGGCCCCGCCCACCGGCATTTCGACAACAAGGGGGGCAGCGCATGGCGCGTCTCGCATCCAAAAGCCGGGCGGCTTCTGTCCGGCGTTTCTTTCCTATTCTCGACTGGGGTTCCGATTACCGGCGCGACACATTCATATCGGACCTCGTCGCCGCCGTAATCGTCACGATCATGCTGATCCCGCAGTCGCTGGCCTATGCGCTGCTCGCGGGACTGCCGCCCGAGATGGGGCTTTACGCCTCGATCCTGCCGCTGGTGGCCTATGCCATCTTCGGCACCTCGCGTGCTTTGGCGGTCGGGCCGGTCGCGGTCGTGTCGCTGATGACCGCCGCTGCCATCGGCAAGCTGGGGCTCGCCACGCCCGCCGAATACGCCGCCGCCGCGATCACGCTCGCCTTCCTGTCGGGCCTGATCCTGACCGTAATGGGTGTGTTCCGGCTCGGGTTCCTCGCCAACTTCCTGTCGCACCCGGTCATCGCGGGCTTCATCACCGCCTCGGGCCTGCTCATCGCGACCTCGCAGATGAAGCACATTCTGGGCGTGCCGTCGCATGGCGAGGCGCTGTTTGATCGTCTGGCGACCCTCATCAGCCATGTGGGGCAGACCAACCTCATCACCTTCGCCGTGGGCGCGGCGTCGATTGCTTTCCTGTTCTGGGTGCGCAAGGGGTTGAAGCCGCTCCTCATCAAGCTGGGTCTCAAGCCGCGTCTGGCAGACATCATCGCCAAGGCCGGGCCTGTAGCCGCCGTGGCCGTCACGACGCTTTTGTCCTTTGCCTTCGACTTTGCGGGTCATGGCGTGTCCATCGTGGGTGACGTGCCGCAGGGCCTGCCGCCGCTGACCTTCCCGAGCTTCAACCTCGACCTCGTCGGCCAGTTGATCGGCCCGGCGATCCTGATCTCGATCATCGGCTTCGTGGAATCGATCTCGGTCGCCCAGACGCTCGCCGCCAAGCGCCGCCAGCGCATCACCCCAGATCAGGAACTGGTCGGTTTGGGGGCCTCGAACATCGCGGCCTCGCTCTCGGGCGGCTATCCGGTGACGGGCGGCTTCGCGCGGTCGGTCGTGAACTTCGACGCAGGGGCCGAGACGCCCGCAGCTGGCGCCTTTACCGCCGTGGGCATCGCGCTCGCCGCCCTTCTGCTCACGCCGCTTCTGTATTTCCTGCCGACCGCCACGCTCGCGGCCACGATCATCGTCGCCGTCCTGAGCCTCGTCGATTTCGGCATCCTCAAGCGGACGTGGAAATACTCCAAGACCGATTTCGCCGCCGTCGCCGCAACGATCCTCCTGACCCTGACTTTCGGGGTCGAGGTGGGCGTGTCCTCGGGCGTGGTACTGTCGATCGTCCTCTTTCTCTACAAGACCTCGCGGCCGCATATCGCCGAGGTGGGCCTCGTGCCCGGAACCGAGCATTTCCGCAACATCGACCGCCACCATGTGCTGACCCACCCCGAGCTTCTGAGCCTGCGTCTGGACGAAAACCTCTATTTCGCCAACGCGCGCTATATCGAGGACTATATCCTCGACCGGCTGGCGCAGGGGCAGCCCGTGAAACACGTGGTGCTGATGTGCTCGGCGGTGAACGTGATCGACCTTTCGGCGCTCGAAAGCCTTGAGGAACTCAACCGCCGCATGGACGACATGGGGATCACGCTGCACCTGTCCGAAGTGAAAGGGCCGGTCATGGATCGCCTGCAAAAGACCCATTTCCTCGACGAGCTGACCGGGCAGGTGTTCCTGTCGCAGTTCGGGGCGATGAAGGCGCTCGGGCCCGTGGACGGGCTCAAGCCCAAGCTGGCCGCTGAGTGAGGTCGCGCGCGGCCCCGGAGGAGGGGGCCGCGTTGCCAGCGATCGGGCTGACCGACCACACGGGCGCCGGACGGGGCGGAGGGGGCGACCCTTCCGCCCTTTCCTTTGCGCAGGCGCTGGTGCCCGGCAGTCGCTTGGGCTAGGGGTGCGCAAAACAAGGGGGACGGGATGGACGTCGCAACACTCGCCACGATGGGTGGCCTTCTCCTCGTCATCGGTGCCTTTGCGGGCGTGCTGGCCGGATTGCTCGGCGTGGGCGGAGGGATCGTACTGGTCCCCGCGTTCTACTACGCCTTCAGCGGGCTGGGTTACGACAGCGAAACGCTGATGCAGGTCTGCCTTGCTACCTCGCTGTCCACCATTGTCGTGACCTCGATCCGCTCGGTGTCGTCGCACAACAAAAAGGGCGCGGTGGAATGGCCGATCCTCAGGTCATGGGCGCCGGGTATCGCCATCGGCGCGGTGATCGGCGTCGTCGTCGCCTCGGGCCTGCGCACCCCGACGCTTCAGGTGATCTTCGGCACCATCGCCATCGTGGTCGCCTTCTACATGCTGTTCTTCAAGTCCGAATGGAAAATCGCGGATGAGATGCCGGGCCTGCTGGGCCGCTCGATCCTCTCGCCGCTCGTGGGTTTTCTGTCGGTCTTGATGGGGATCGGGGGCGGCAGCTTTGGCGTGCCGATCATGTCGCTTCATAATGTGCCGATCCACCGGGCCGTGGCGACGGCGGCGGGCTTTGGCCTGATCATCGCCGTGCCCTCGGTCATCGCGTTCCTGTTCGTCTCGGTGGCCGACGCGCCGCCCTATACGATCGGCGCGGTGAATATCCCCGCGTTCCTTCTGGTGATCGCCATGACCACGCTGACCGCGCCGCTGGGCGTCAAGCTCGCCCATGCGATGGACCCGAAACCGCTCAAACGGGCATTCGGCGTGTTTTTGTTGCTGGTCGCGCTCAACATGCTGCGCAAGGTTCTGCTGGCCTAGGCGCGACACCCCGGCGCATGGTTTTGTCGGCGCACGCGGCGTAGTGCGACGACACCAAGGAGTAGCACGATGCAACCGCCCAATTTCGGTGTTCCGCCCAAGAAATCCGGCCTCTGGCGTCGCACGCCGCCCGCGTTGTTCACGCCGGTTTTCGGCTTGTTCGGCCTTGCCGTTGCGTGGCGTCGGGCTGCCGATGCCTTTGCCATGCCGCCTTTCGTGTCCGAGCTTCTGTTCGGCGCGGTCACGCTTCTTTATCTGTTCCTGCTCGTGGCCTATGGGGCCAAGGTCCTGCGCCGCCCCGGCGTGGTGGTCGAGGACCTGCGGGTCCTGCCGGGGCGCGCGGGCCTTGCGGCCCTGTCGCTCTCAGGCATGCTGATGGCGCTGGGTCTGGTGCATCTGAACGTGGTCGTCGCGCAGGTCGTCCTGACGCTCGCTGTGGGACTTCACGCCATGCTCCTCCTGCTGGTCGTTCGCGCGATGCGCGCCGGGCCGCCCGAGGGCCGTGTGGTGACGCCGGTCTGGCACCTGACCTTCGTGGGATTCATCATCAGCCCGATTGCGGGCCTGCCGCTGGGGTGGACGCTCTGGTCGACGGTGGTGTTCTGGGTCTCGCTCGCCATCGCCGCAGGCATCTGGGGCGCCTCCATCGCGCAATTCGCCCGCCGCGACGTGCCGCCACCCCTGCGCCCGCTTCTGGCGATCCACCTCGCGCCTGCGAGCGTGCTCGGGTCGGTCGCACTCATGCTGGGCTATCACACGCTGGCGCTCGGTCTGGGCGGGCTGGCGCTCGCTATCCTCGCGGCGCTACTCATACGTCCCGGCTGGCTCCTCGGCGCAGGTTTCACGCCGCTCTGGGGGGCGTTCACCTTTCCCATCGCTGCGTTTTCGTCCCTCATGCAGATGCTCGGCTCCGTGGGCGACGGCGAGGTGTTTCGCATCCTCGGCGGCCTCGCACTGGTCGCCGCCACGCTGGGCATCCCGGTCGTCATGTGGAAGATCGGCCAGCTTTGGGCCAAGGGTCAGCTCGCGGTGAAAACCAACGCCGCCGAGGCATAAGGCATCAACCCAGCGCGGCCTGCACCTTTTTCGGCAGTTTCGAGCGGATCGTGTCATAGGACACGGCCAACCGATGGCGAAACTCCTCGTCGCTGGTCGGTCCGAACGGCAGGAGCACCCATGACTTGTGGAAATACGCAGCCTTCTGCGCGACGCCGGCATCCTTGAGCATATCCGCCGTCTCGACATCCGGGCATTTCACCGCGACCCCGGTGCCCATCGAGCCGATGCAGGCGAACATCTTGTCGCCCACCTTCCACGCGTCATGCCCACCGCCCCACGGGTCCGACACCTCGGCCCCGGCGAAGTCCTTGCAGATCTCGTTCACCAATTCACGCGACATGGGGCCGAGCCTAACACGCTTGGCACACCGCGCGAAGCCTGCTATCCAGCCGATATGAACGGAAACTGCATCATCATTTGCTGCATTACCCACTGACATCGTCAGGCGGGCCGTTCTTCTATTTCTCATCCAGATTGAAGTTGGTAAGCCCGCCGCGGGAGAACTGCGTGAGGACGCCATGGTCGAGATCAAACTGCACAACACCGCCACCCGGTCGAAGGAGGTGTTCACGCCCATCGATCCGGACAACGTGCGGATGTACGTCTGCGGGCCGACCGTCTATGACCGCGCCCATCTGGGCAATGCGCGCCCCGTGGTGGTCTTCGACGTGCTCTACCGGCTCTTGCGCGAGGTCTACGGGCCCGACCACGTGACCTATGTGCGCAACTTCACCGATGTGGACGACAAGATCATCGAACGCGCGAGGCGCGACGGTAAAGAGATCGACCAGATCACGTCGGAGACGACGGGGTGGTATCTCGACGACATGGCCGCTCTGGGTGCGCTCGAGCCCAACCAGATGCCCCGCGCGACGCAGCATATCGGCGACATGGTGACGATGATCGAAGGGCTGATCGACAGCGGCCACGCCTATGCGGCCGAGGGGCATGTGCTGTTCGCGGTCGAAAGCTATGCGGACTACGGCAAGCTTTCGGGCCGCTCGGTCGACGACATGATCGCGGGCGCGCGGGTCGAAGTGGCGCCCTACAAGCGCAACCCGATGGATTTCGTGCTGTGGAAACCCGCCAAGGAGGGCGAACCGGGCTGGGACAGCCCGTGGGGCAAGGGCCGCCCCGGCTGGCACATCGAATGCTCAGCCATGTCCTATGAACTGCTCGGCGAAGACTTCGACATCCACGGCGGCGGCAACGACCTGATGTTTCCCCACCACGAGAACGAGATCGCCCAGTCGAAATGCGCTCATGCGGGGGCGGGGTTCGCGAATGTCTGGCTCCACAACGAGATGCTGCAGGTCGAGGGCAAGAAGATGTCCAAGAGTTTGGGCAACTTCTTCACCGTGCATGATCTTCTGGAACAGGGCGTGCCGGGCGAGGTGATCCGCTTCGTGTTTCTCGGGACGCATTACCGCAAGCCGATGGACTGGACCGAGAAGAAGCGGGAGGAGGCTGAACGAACTTTGGCGCGTTGGCGAACCTTATGCCACGGCGTCTCTGTATCAAAGAAAGAAACCGCACCAGCGCAAGTGACCGAGGCCATCGGAGACGATCTCAACACCCCGAATGCAATTACGGAATTGCATCGGTTTGCGCGACTTGGTGATGTGTCCCGTTTGCTCTTAGGCGCGCGCTTTTTGGGTTTGCTACAACCAGAACAGGGAGATTGGTTTGAATTCGGGCGGGAAACATTGTTCGACGATCGGCGTGTACAGGCACTCGTCGATGCTCGCTTCGAAAAGCGGATGGGCGGGGACTACAAGACCGCAGATGAAATGCGAAATGAATTGGCGCAAACCGGCGTGTGGATACGTGACACGAAGCAAGTCTCGGCTTTCGGCCATGATATCGCCTTCGCCGCGCGCACGATGCAGTCTGATGCGCATCACGCATTCCAAGCCGGAAATATTGCGAAGGCGCGCGAGATCGTCGACCGAATGAACAGCTATGGGATCACGATCCATCTAGAAGACGACGGAGTGGGAGCTATGTCTTATGGCGTGGAAGATGACATTTGGCAAAATGCATTTGACCAGGACATTGAGCAACTACTTACTAGGTATGGGGTACAGCTATGACTGAACGTCTCTACCTCTTCGACACCACCCTGCGCGACGGGCAGCAGACGCAGGGTGTGCAGTTCTCGACGCCGGAAAAGATGGCCATCGCCACGTCGCTCGACGAGTTGGGCATCGACTATATCGAGGGCGGCTGGCCCGGTGCGAACCCGACGGACAGCGAGTTTTTTCACACGCGCCCCGACACCCGCGCGACCTTTACGGCCTTCGGCATGACCAAACGGGCAGGGCGCTCGGCCGAGAATGACGACGTGCTGGCGCAGGTGATGCAGGCCGACACGCCCGCCGTCTGCCTCGTCGGCAAGACCCACGATTTCCACGTGACCACCGCCCTCGGCATCACGCTGGAGGAAAACCTCGAGAACATCTCGGCCTCCGTCTCCTATCTCAAGCGCGAGAACCGTGAGCCGCTGTTCGATGCCGAGCATTTCTTCGACGGCTACAAGGCGAACCCAGACTATGCGCTGTCCTGCGTCATGGCGGCCTATGAGGCGGGCGCGCGCTGGGTCGTGCTGTGCGACACGAACGGCGGCACCCTTCCGAAAGAGATCGAGGCGATCACCCGCGCGGTCATCGACGCGGGCATCCCTGGCGATCATCTGGGCATCCACACGCATAACGACACCGGCAATGCGGTCGCCAACTCTCTCGCCGCCGTCGATGCGGGGGCGCGCCAGATCCAAGGCACCCTGAACGGGCTGGGCGAACGCTGCGGGAACGCGAACCTCATCTCGCTCATTCCCACACTGATGCTCAAGGAACCCTACAAGTCGACCTATGAAATCGGTGTCCCGCAGGAGGCGCTGATCTCGCTCACCCGCGTGTCCCGGCAGTTGGACGACATCCTGAACCGCGTCCCGACCAAGAGCGCGCCCTATGTCGGCGGCTCGGCCTTTGTCCACAAAGCGGGCCTGCATGCGAGCGCGATCCTCAAAGACCCGACCACCTATGAGCATATCGACCCGGCCATCGTCGGCAACGAACGGGTCGTGCCGATGTCCAATCAGGCGGGGCAATCGAACCTCAAGGCCCGGCTGCAAGCCGTTGGGATCGAATTGGAAAAGGGCGATCCGCGTCTGGCCGAAATCCTCGACGCCGTGAAGGAGCGCGAGGATCAGGGATACGCCTATGACAGCGCCGAGGCCTCGTTCGAACTGATTGCGCGCGGCATCCTCGGCACACTGCCGCGTTACTTCGACGTGGAGCGCTACCGCGTGATCTCGGAACGCCGTCGCAACGCCAAAGGCCGCATCGTCGTGGAATCCGAGGCGATGGTGACGGTGCGCTACCCGGACGGGGTCGAAAAAACCTCGTTCTTCAAAAACGAGCATGCGCATGAGATGTCGGACGACGGCCCGGTCAACGCGATCTGGCAGGCGTTGCAGGCTGACCTCGGCCCCTATCAAGCGTCGATCGAGCCGGTGAAACTGACCGACTTCAAGGTGCGCATCACCCAAGGCGGGACCGAGGCCGTGACGCGCGTCATCATCGACTTTACCGACGGCAAAAAGGTCTGGTCGACGGTCGGCGTGTCCTCGAACATAGTCGATGCGAGCTTCGGCGCGCTCCTCGACGCGCTGGTGTGGAAACTGCTCGACGATGGCGTGCGGCCCGCGTGACGGTTCAGGACTGCGCAGAGATCGTCGAACGCGGCGACCCGGATCGGTTGGTGGCGGCGATGAGTGCTGCCGTGCCCGACCGCGAGGTGCTGTTCCCGCTCTACGCCTTCAACCTCGAGATTGCGCGCGCGCCATGGCTGACGCAGGAGCCCCTGATTGCCGAGATGCGGCTTCAGTTCTGGCGCGACGTGCTGGACGAGATCGAGCAGGGCAAGCCGCCCCGCGCGCATGAGGTGGCCGAACCACTGTCGGCGGCGATCCACGCCCGCGCCATTCCGCTCGCCCCGCTCAGGGCCATGATCGACGCGCGACGCGCCGACATCGCGCGCGAGCCCTTCGTGGCGCCCGCCGATCTGTGGGACTACATCAATGCTGGCGCAGGCTCGCTCATGTTCGCCTCGGTCGCCGCTCTGGGCCGCACGGACGAAGCCGAAGCGCGGCTTCTGGGCCGGGTGCAGGGGCTGGCGGCATGGCTGGAGGCGCAGCCGGAACTGATCGAACACGGCTGGCGGGCCTTCGATGCGGGGTTCTATCCCGAGATGATTGACACGGCGCTGGCCGAGCTCAAGACGGTCGAGGGCCACGATTTCGGCAAGGCGACCCCGGCAGCCCGCGCTGCGACCCGCGCCAAGGGTATCCTCAGACGTGCGAAAGCCGACCCGGATGCGATCCTCGCGGGCCGGCTTTCGGAAAGCGAATTCGCCCGGCGCGGACGCTTCCTGTGGAAGACGATGCGCGGGCGCTGGTGAACCGGCCTCAGTCGGCCAGCGCGTTGACGTAGACCATGCCCTGACGCGAGGCACCGTTCTCGGTCACCGTCATCTGCTTGCCTTCGCTGTCGATCCGGGTGTCGCCGTAGAACTTCATCCCCTCGGCATCCGTCCCTTGGAAATACCCGCCGCCATCGCCGCCATAGGCGAAAGTGTCGCCCTCATGCTCGAACTCGCCCGAGATGTTGGCGCGATAGGTCGAGCCGGTGATGACGCC
Source organism: Pseudomonadota bacterium (assembly GCA_036154315.1). GTDB lineage: Bacteria > Pseudomonadota > Alphaproteobacteria > Rhodobacterales > Rhodobacteraceae > Maritimibacter. Next base: position 32,711 of record JAYZLL010000041.1, on the reverse strand, counting down.
GTCGGTGATGTCGAGCGATCCGGTGGCCGGGGTGAACGCGCCCACGATATCCTCGATCTGCTCGACCGAGCCGGAATAGATCGCGGTGTTCAGCGCCGACGTGCTGACGTTCTCGGCCCCCACGATGTTGGTGATCTCGCCGCTCACGCTGCCGCCTGCGCTGGTGAAATTCGCCTGTAGGTTGGCCACGCCCCCGAACACGCGCTGCACGTCGTCGAAATTGTCAGCCCCCACCTGCATGATGGCGGCACCCGTGTAGGTCGCGCTGCTCGAGGTCGGCATCGGGCTGGGCTGGGCAGTGCCCAGAGCCTCGATCCCGGTGATGCTGTCGTTGATGAGTTGTGCGAGGTCCGGGTTGGTCGTGCTGGTCAGGCAGCCGCTCAAGGCGGTCGCGGTGAACAGGCCCAGTCCGGTGGTCAGAATGGTTCTTGAAATCATGGATGCCCCTCCGGTGAAACTGCGCAAGAGTTCCCCGGTTATGGGCTGCAAACCACCCCCCGTTCGGAGGGTGGTCGCGATAGGCTGATAAAGGGCGGTTACTTGGTCGCGTTGATGTAGACCTGACCCTCTTGAGATGTGCCGTTGGCGCTGAGCGTCGACTGGGTGCCGAAGCCGTTCAGGGTGGTCCCGCCGTAGATCTTGAGGCCTGCTGCGTCCTCGCCCACGAACTGACCCGCTCCGGTGCCGCCGACCGCGATGGTGTCGCCGTCCTGCGTCAGCGTGCCGTCGAAGCCGACGGTGAAGCGGTCGTCTGTCGATGTGTCGCTCGATACGGTGATCGTCCCGTCGACCGGCGAGAAATCGGCCAGTTGGGCTTCGATATCCGCCACCGTGCCGCTGTAGATCGCGGTGTTGAACTCTTGCATGTTCACGTTTTTCGCGCCGACGAAATCGCCGAGCGTGCCGCTGACAGCACCGCCAGCCGCGCTGAACTGCGCTTCCAAGGTTGCAGTCCCGGCGATGACGCGCTGTTCGACGTCTGCCGCGTTGTCGGACATCTGGATCAGGGTCGAACCGGTGTAGCTGGCGGAGCTGCTGGTCGGCATGGTCGTGGTCTGGCTTTCCAATTCGCCCACCTCGGTGATCGAGTCATAGACGACCTCGGCCAGCGATCCTTCGAGCGTCGTGCCCTTGAGGCAGCCGGACAGGGCGAATGCGGCGCCAAGGGCAAGCCCGGCGCGCAGGAAAGTGCTGTGTTTCATGGATTTTCCCCTTCAGAACATGTGAGGGGTGTAGTCCCGAATAACCTTTGGCCGTATCCCCTGAACAGGGGTATCAGGCCTCCTTGGGGCGCATGACCAGCCAGATCAGCGCGGCACCCGCGAGGGCGAGGAACGGCACCATGGCGAGGTTCACGGCAGTCCAGCCATCCTGTGGCGTGCCGCCCGAGCAGTTCATCAGCCCGCCCGAGGCGAGCGACGCCAGCGTCACGCCGCCGAACACGATCATGTCGTTCATGCCCTGAATACGGCCCCGCTCATGCGGGGCATGGCTGCCTGCGAGCATGGTGGTCGCGCCGATGAAGCCGAAGTTCCAGCCGATCCCCAGGAGCACCAGCGCGATGAAGAAGTTCTCAAGCTCCACGCCCTGAAGCCCGACGACACCCGCGCCTGCGAGGATGACGAGGCCCGTCGCCATGATCCTGCGCACCCCGAAGCGCGCGATCAGGTGGCCGGTGAAGAAGGACGGGATGAACATGGCCAGCACGTGGGCCGACACCACGTCCGCCGCCGTCGAATTGTCGAACCCGCAGCCCACGACCGCCAGCGGGGTCGAGGTCATGACGAGGTTCATCAGCGAATAGCTCACCATCGCGACGATGATCGCGACGGCGATGGCGGGGGTCGTCAGCATCTCCCACACCGTGCGGCCACGCGGTGCGTTGTGGCTGGGGACCGGCGGCTTCGGGATGTCGAGGGCGAGGAACAGAAGCGACCCGATCAGGTTGATGATGACGATCACGCCGTAGACCCCGAGGAACGGGATCACGCTGATGTCCACCGTCGCCTTGACCAGTTGCGGGCCGATGATGGCCGAGACGAGGCCCCCGGCCATAACATAGGAAATCGCCTTGGGGCGGAAGCTGTCCGACGCGGTATCGGCGGCCGCGAAACGGTAAAACCCCTGCGCGGACATATACATACCGGTAAAGGCCGAGCCGATGATGAAGATCGTGAAGCTGGCCTGAGACAGCCCATAAGCCGCGACGCCCGCGCCGATGGTGCCGCCCAAGGTTCCGGTCCAGAACCCCGCGCGCCGCCCGTAGCGCTGCATGATCCAACTCATCGGGTTTGCCGACAGCATCGACACCAGCACGATGGCCGAGATCGCCAGCGTCGCGAAGCAGGGATTCGGTGCCAGCGACTGGCCTGCCAGCCCGCCGACAGTAAAGATCATGGGCATCTGCGCGCCCAGAAAGGCCTGCGCGATCACGAGGATCGCGACGTTGCGTTTGGCCTTGCGGTCGTCGGTCTGGGAGTATGTCGCGTCAGTCATGCAAATTCGCTTATATGTTCTGTCGGCCCGGGAAAAGGGGTCACGCGATGATGTGGGCGAACGACCCTGCGACACGGCCCTCGATCAGGCCCATCGGGGGGAGCTTGGTGTCTTCGGCATCCCAAGCCTCGAACAGCGGCGTGCCCTCGGCCTTCAGCGTCGTCGCGTAATGAAATTCATGCGCCATATACGTGCCGGGCAGGGCGGCCCAATGGCTCGTCAGCCGGCGATAGCCGAGATGCAGCTTACGCGCGGCGAACGAGGTGGCGAGACCCAGAAGCCCGGCCATCTCATGCACGGTGCCGTCCGCATCGGTCAGCGTCTCGCCCAGCACCATGTAACCTCCGCATTCGCCGTAGATGTCGGTGCTTTGCGCGGCCTCGCGCAGCGAGCCGAGAAAGGTGGTGTTGGCGGCAAGGGTGCCTGCGTGCAGTTCAGGGTAACCGCCGGGCAGATAGACGAAATCGGCCTCCGGCACCGGATCGTTCGCGAGCGGGGAAAAGGGCACGATCGTGCTGCCAGCCCGCTCCCACGCCGCCAGTTGATGCGGATAGGCAAAGCTGAACGCCGCATCCCGTGCGATGGCGATACGCTCCGGCGCGGGCTTGGGCGGACGCGCGGGGGCCGTGGCCGTGTCGCGTGCCAGAGCCACCAGCGCGTCGAGGTCGATCTGTGCGGTCACGGCCGTCGCGGCCCGGTCGAGGAACCCGGTCAGATCGGGGTGCTCGGCGGCCTGCACCAGCCCGAGGTGGCGGTCGGGTAGCGCAAGCGCCGCATCGCGCCGGAGCGCGCCCAGCACGGGCAGGCCCAAGGGCGCGAGCGCGCGGCGCAGCATCGCCTCATGCCGGGGGGAGCCGACGTTGTTCAGGATCACGCCGGAGACGCGCACTTCGGGGTCATGGCCCGCGAAGCCGCGCACGAGGGCCGCGACCGAATGCGACATGTGGCCTGCGTTCACCACCAGCACGACGGGCAGGCCGAGGATGCGGGCAAGGTCGGCGGTGGCCCCGTCACCGTCGGGCGGCGCACCGTCGAAAAGCCCCATCGCGCCTTCGATCAGCAGCAGGCCCTCACCATCCGCCAGCGCCCGGATCTGGTGCTTCGGCATCGCCCAGGCATCGAGGTTCAGCGAGGGCTGGCCGCAGGCTGCCTCGTGAAACCGCGGGTCGATGTAATCCGGCCCCGATTTGGCCCCGCGCACCGCCTCGCCTCGCTGCGAGAGCGCCCGCAAGAGCCCCAGCGTCACGGTCGTCTTGCCGCTGCCCGATGTGGGCGCGGCGAGGATCAGGCCCTTGCCGCTCATCCGTCTTCGACCGGGCGGCCGATGGAGAGCGGGTCGAGGTTGCGCATCGGCGTCCCCATCGCGAGCGATTGCCAGTCGAGCGCCTGCCGGAGCAGCGCCGCGCGGCCCACGCAGATCACGGCAGGCGCGCCCATGCCCTCACGCTCCGCATCCTCGGCGCAGCTCGCGAGCGTCGTCTCCAACACCTGCTGGTCGGGCAGGGTGGCTTGTGCCACGATCGCCACAGGCTCCTCCGGGCCGCGCCCCGCCGCGATCAGGTCGGCGGCGATGGCTGCCAAGTGCTTCATCCCCATGTAGATCACGATGACGCCCGACCCCTTGGCGACGCTCGCCCAGTCCACGCCGCTCGCGTTCCCTGTGCGATCATGGCCCGTGACGAAAGTGACGGCCTGATTGACGTCGCGGTGCGTGACCGGGATGCCCGCATAAGCCAGCCCGCCGATCCCCGCTGAAATGCCGGGAATGATGCGGATCGGCACGCCGTGCTGCACCAGCGTCTGCCCCTCTTCGCCGCCACGTCCGAAGACGAAGGGATCGCCACCCTTGAGCCGCAGCACCTTTTTGCCCGCCCGCGCCAGATCCACCAGTTGCAGCGAAATGTCTTTCTGCTTGGCCGAGGGCTTACCGCCCCGCTTGCCCGCGTACACCAGTTCGGCATCCGGTCCGGCCCAACCCAGAATGCGGTCATCGACCAGCGCGTCATGCACGATCACATCGGCCTGCCGCAGCGCGTTCAGCGCATGCAACGTGAGCAGCCCCGGATCGCCCGGTCCGGCCCCGCAAAGCCAGACCCAGCCGGGCTGCATCTCGGGCCAATCGCCGGGCGGAAGGTGCGTCGAGTCGGTCATGGCCGCGTTATGCACCCCGTGACGCGTGATGAGAAGCGGCGGCTTTCGCCCGCGCGTAACTCGCCTATAGTCGCGGCGATGGACGACACGCCGCCAACCGAACTGCGCCGGGGCTGGACCACGGGCGCCTGTGCCACCGCCGCCGTGCGCGCGGCGCTGATCCGGCTGTGGGGCGGGGCGTTTCCGGGCGACGTGACGATCACCCTGCCCAAGGGCGAGACGCCGACGTTCGCTCTGGCCCACACCGCCGAAGGGCCGGGCTGGGCCGAGGTGGGCATCACCAAGGACGCAGGCGACGACCCCGACGTGACTCACGGCGCGCTGATCGTCGCGCGGGTCACGCCGGGCGGCCAAGGCATCCGCTTTGCCGCCGGGCCGGGGGTCGGAACCGTGACCAAGCCGGGCCTGCCGATCCCGCCGGGCGAGCCTGCGATCAATCCGGTCCCGCGCGAGATGATGCGCGGGCAGGTGGCGGCGCTGGCGGCGGAATACGACCAGCCCCCTGACGTCGAGATCACCATATCGATTCCGGGGGGCGAGGCGCTGGCGGCCAAGACGTGGAACCCGCGTCTCGGGATCACCGGGGGCCTCTCGGTCCTCGGAACCACCGGGGTCGTGCGCCCCTTTTCCTGCGCGGCGTGGATCGCCTCGATCCATCGCGGCATCGACGTGGCGCGCGCCGAGGGGCTGACCCATGTGGCGGGCTGCACGGGGGCGACGAGCGAGGCGGCGGTTCAGGCGCTGCATGGTCTGCCGGATGGCGCGATGCTCGACATGGGCGACTTCGTAGGCGGAATGCTCAAATACCTCGCCAAACACCCGGTCGAACGTGTGACCGTCGGCGGCGGCATCGGCAAGATCGCCAAGCTCGCACAGGGGGCGATGGATCTTCATTCGAAACGCTCGCAAGTGGACACCGCCGCCCTGGCCGCCCTCGTGAACGACCCGCGCGTCGAGACGGCGAATACCGCGCTCGAAGCCTATGAAATCGCGGGCGCGCCGCTCGCCCAAGCGGTGGCCGAGAAAGCGCTCGCCGTGATCCAAGACAGGTTCGGAGACGATATGACGTTCGACGTGGTGATCGTGGACCGCAAAGGCGCGGTGATCGGGCAGGCGGGTCCATGAAACTCCTTCTTCTAGCAGGCACCTATGAGGCGCGTCAGATCGCGCTGCGCCTTGGTCGCGACGGGCGGCTCGACGTGACAGCCTCGCTCGCAGGCGCCACCCGCGCGCCGCTGCCGCTCGATGGGCAGGTGCGTATCGGTGGATTCGGCGGGCGCGCGGGGCAGCAGTCCTACATGGCCGACAATCGGTTCGATGCGGTGATCGACGCGACGCACCCGTTCGCGCACCGCATCTCGTTCCGCACGCAGTCGATCTGCGCCGCGCTGGGCGTGCCGTATCTACAGGTTCTGCGCCCGCCGTGGCAGGCAGGGCCTGACGACCAGTGGACCACCGTGCCGGATGAGGCGTCCGTCGCCCCGCTGATCGCGGCCAACATGACGGTGTTCTTGGGCACCGGGCCGGGGTCGCTCGAGGCACTCGGCCCGCTTCCCGCCGCGCGGGTGCTCTGCCGCCGGATCGACCCGACGGATGAGCCGTTTCCGTGGGACAATGGCGGCTGGTGCGTGGGACGTCCGCCGTTCTCGGTCGAGGACGAGGTCGCATTCTTTCGCGACGAAGGCGTCGATCTGATCGTCGTCAAGAACGCAGGCGGGCGCGGTGGTTGGGCCAAGCTGGAGGCTGCGCGCACCCTGCGTCTGCCGGTCGTGCTGATCGACCACCCCCCACAGCCACCGGGGGAAAAGGCCGACAGCGTGGAAAACGCGCTCGACTGGATCGAACGGCTGTGAGCGTCGGGCGGATCATCCACGGCCCTGCGGATGTGGCCGAGGGCGCAGCATGGCTCGCCGCCCGTGATCCACGGTTCGCGCAAGCGCTGGCCGAGACGGGTGATCTGCCCCTGCGCCGCAAGCCCGAGGGGTTCGCCGAGCTTCTGTCCGCCATCGTGAGCCAGCAGGTCTCAACCGCCTCCGCCGCCGCGATCTGGGCGCGGGTCGAGGCCGCTGGGTTGTCCACGCCCGAGGCCGTCGCTTCGGCCGGTGAGGACGAATTGCGTGCCGTGGGCCTGTCGCGCCCCAAGATGCGCTATGCCCGCGCGCTCGCAGAGGCGGGGATCGACTATGACGCCCTCGCGCATTTGCCCGATGACGCGGTGATCACCACCCTCGTTGCGGTGCCGGGGATCGGGCACTGGACCGCCGAAATCTACGCCATGTTCTCGCTCGGTCGCGCTGACGTCTTTGCCCACGGCGATCTCGCGTTGCAGGAGGCCGCGCGCATTCTGCTCGACCTGCCCGAACGGCCCCGCGAAAGGGCGATGCGGGAGATCGCAGCGGACTGGTCGCCGTGGCGCGGCGTTGCAGCACGGCTGCTCTGGGCCTATTACCGGGTGGCGAAGAACAGGGAAGGGGTGCGTTGATGGCACGAGACTTGCAGTACAAAAGCCGGGCCGCGAAATCGGGGGAGACCAAATCGGTGGTCGTGTTCCTGCATGGCTACGGCGCGGACGGAGCGGACCTTCTGGGGCTTGCCGATCCGCTGTCCGACCACATGCCCGACACCGCGTTCTACGCCCCCGACGCGCCCGAGAAATGCGCAGGCAACCCCTTTGGCTTCCAGTGGTTCCCGATCCCGTGGCTCGACGGCTCGTCGGAAGAGGCCGCGGCACAGGGTGCGGAACTCGCCCATCAGGATATCGACGCTTTCCTCGACATGGTCCTCGAGAAAGAGGGGATCACGCCCGACAAGCTGATCGTCTACGGCTTCAGCCAAGGCACGATGATGTCGCTCAAGGTCATTCCGCAGCGCGACACCGAGATTGCGGGGATCGTCGCTTTCTCCGGCCGCATCCTGCAGCCCGAAACCTACGGCGAACACGTCAAGGTGCGCCCGCCCGTCCTGCTCGTCCACGGCGACGCGGACGAAATGGTGCCGGTCGCGCATTTTCAGGAGGCGGGGCAAATCCTGCAGGAGGCGGGGTTCACCGTCTACGGCCACATCCAGAAGGGCACGGGCCACGGCATCGCGCCTGACGGGCTGTCGGTGGCGCTTTCGTTCATGGCCGAACGTCTGGGAATCGCCCCCTCGGCGGGCTAGGCCCGTTTCGAGCGCATCGCCTGCGCGCGGGGCAGGTCCGGATCGGCGGACAGGGCCCCGAACGCGGCACTTTGCGGATCGACCAGCGCGAGGCGGCCTTCGCCGTCATAATGCGCGGCCCAGCCATAGCGTTTGGTCAGGGCCGAGGCGCGCATGCAGGGCTGACCCTTGGCGTGGAAATCCTCGAACGACTGCGCGGGCTTTCCCGCCACCTTTGCCATCGCCACATGGACCGCATGGGAAAAATCCATATGCGTCAGAGTGTAAGGTTGCGTTGTCAGCAGATCGTATTCGATCGTGGCGCGCGTCGGCTTGGCTTTCATGGGCGGAATCTCGGCCCCCGGTGCGGGGCAATCGGCGGCGGGGGTGATGAGAATATTCGTGGTGCTCATTTTCTGATCAACCTGCCTTGGTACATGGAACGTAAAGAGAACATGCGCCCATGTTCGATTCGTCACAAGTCTGATACGTCGATGCGACATGGTGCGCCCAGATCGTGGGGCTTGTCAGGTTGCCTGACCCATATATAGTCCTAGATTACAAACAGACGGGGCGGGTTGTCCCCGCCCTGCGACCGAGGCACAGGGCGAGGGCGGAGTCACTCCGATGGATGGCGATTTCAGGACACATTTCGTAAGAGAACACAGTAACCCCAAGTCGCATCCCGCGCTGGTGTTGAACGCGGACTTCCGTCCACTTTCCTACTACCCGCTATCGCTGTGGCCTTGGCAGGAGGCGATCAAGGCGGCCTTCCTCGACCGGGTGAACATCATCGCCGAATATGACGAGGTCGTGCGCAGCCCGAGTATGGAGATCAGGATCCCCTCGGTCGTCGTTCTGAAAGATTACGTAAAACCCCAGAAGCGCGTGGCATTCACGCGCTTCAATCTTTTTCTGAGGGACGAATTCCGTTGCCAGTACTGCGGATCGAAGGGCGATCTGACGTTCGACCACGTAGTGCCGCGCGCGCGGGGCGGGGTGACGAGTTGGGAGAACGTGGTCGCGGCCTGCTCCAAGTGCAACCTGCGCAAAGGCTCCAAGCACCTGCACCAGTCCGGACTCGCGCTGCGCAAACCGCCGCGTCAGCCGGGGGCCGAGGAACTGCGGAACATGGGGCGGAAGTTCCCGCCGGGGCACCTCCACGAAAGCTGGATGGATTTTCTGTACTGGGACGCCGAACTCGAAGCCTGATCAGGCTCAGGCCGAGCAGGACGCGCCACCCAGAACGCAGAACTTGGAGCAATGCGGGTGGTTCAGCGCCACCGGGCGTTCGGCATCGGCGAGCGTCGGGCCGAGGTCGAACTCGTCCTCGTAGGGCAGGAGCGTGCAGGACACCACGGAGGGCGCCTTGCCCTTGCGCTTGACCACCATGCGTGACGACGCGCACATGACGTCGCGCGGGGATTTGTCGAGGATGCCCCAGCAGGCGGTCGTGATCTCAGGCACTTCGACGCTCATGTCCATTTCGGGAAACAGTACGAGCGCGCCGGGATTGGCGGCATCGACCGGATAGCCGTGCTCGGCAAACAGGCTGGCGTAACCTGCGCGTGCCTCAGCGTCGCTCTCCTGCCAGCGGGCGCGACCTGCGATCGCGACCTTGGCGCCTTCGCCCTTGAGCCAGTCGAGCCCCTGAAGGGTCGCGGCAAAGCTGCCTTTGCCGCGCACCTCGTCATGGCCCTCGGCGGTCCAGTGATCCATCGAGACCCGCAGGGTGATCTTGTCACCGAAGCCCTTGATAAGCTGCGCCAACTTCGTGCGTACGAGCGGGCGCATCATCGGGGTCATCGCGTTCGTCAGCACCAGAACCTCATACCCCGCCGAAAGCGCATCGCGCATCATCGCGGGGAAGTCGGGGTTCATGAACGGCTCGCCGCCGGTGAACCCGATCTCGGTCACCGGCCAGCCGCGCGCCTTGATCTGGTCGAGGTATCCCGCGACCTCACCCTGCGTCAGATAGGCAAGCGCATCGTTGGTGGGCGAGCTTTCGATATAGCAGCCCTCGCAGGTGATGTTGCACAGGGTGCCCGTGTTGAACCACAGCGTCTCGGGATGGGTGAGCGCGACCGTGGCCCGCTGGCTCCCGTCTGCCGTGACCCTCGGGTTTTCGAATTTACCTTGGTTCGCAGTCGCGACGCGCTGATCCATGACGATACCTCTCGAATGAACTGGCTAACCCATCGCGGCCCAAAGAAAAAGGTCACGGAGGCCGCGCGTGTCGCGGTTGTGAAGTCGTCCAACAATGCTAGACTCGGCCCCAACGGGAGGATATCAACCGGGCGCAGCGGGGTTAGCGCTAACAATCTGGTTCGGGGCAGGGCCGCGAGCCGAAACGGAGACACAGATGGTATCGCGCGTCATTCCGGTCGATCCGTTCGACCTCGTCATTTTCGGCGGCACGGGGGATCTTGCCCGGCGCAAGATTCTGCCGGGCCTTTACCGGCGCTTCTTTGACGGTCAGATGCCGGACGAGGCGCGCATCATCGGTGCGGCGCGTTCCGAGATGGACGAGGCGGGGTATCGCGATTTCGTGCGCGACGCGATCAAGGAGTTTTCGGGAAAACGCAACGATCCCAAGATGGTATCGGCCTTTCTTGAAAAGCTCACCTATGTCGCAGTCGACGCGACCGGCACCGATGGCTGGAAAGACCTCGCCAAGGCGATGCGCGCCGATGTGGTCAAAGCCTATTACTTCTCGGTGGGTCCGAGCCTGTTCGGTGACATTGCCGAGCGTCTGCACAAATACAAGATCGCCGACGACGACGCGCGGATCGTGGTCGAGAAACCTTTCGGCAACGACCTCGGCACTGCCAAGGCGCTGAACGCCACGCTGGCCGAGCATTTCCACGAGACGCAGATTTATCGGATCGACCACTATCTGGGCAAAGAGACGGTGCAGAACCTTATGGCCGTGCGCTTCGGCAACATGCTGTTCGAGCCGCTGTGGAACGCGCAATACGTCGATCACATCCAGATCACCGTGGCCGAAACCGTGGGGGTCGGCGGGCGCGGCGAGTATTACGACCGCTCCGGGGCGATGCGCGACATGGTGCAGAACCACCTGATGCAGCTTCTGTGCCTCACGGCGATGGAGCCGCCCTCGAAATACGACCCCGACGCGGTGCGCGACGAAAAGCTCAAGGTGATCCGCGCACTCGAACCGGTCGAACACGGCGACATCGTGCGCGGGCAGTACAAATCCAAATCGGAAAGCTACCTCAAGGACGTCGAGAACCCCGAGTCGCTGACCGAAAGCTATGTCGCGATGAAGATCTGCATCGCGAACTGGCGCTGGAACGGCACGCCGTTCTACCTGCGCACCGGCAAGAAGATGAAAGAGCGCGTCTCTGAAATCGTCGTGCGCTTCAAGGAGCCGCCGCATTCGATCTTTGAAGAGGACACGGGGCAGAGCGCCAACGAGCTTACCATCCGGCTTCAGCCGAACGAGGGCATGGACCTGACCGTGACCATCAAGGAGCCGGGGCCGGGGGGCATGCGTCTGATCGACGTGCCGCTCGACATGACCTTTGCCGAGGCACTGGGCGAAGAAGCGGCGGATGTGCCGGACGCTTATGAACGCCTGATCATGGACGTGATCCGGGGCAACCAGACGCTGTTCATGCGCGGCGACGAGGTCGAGGCCGCCTGGGCCTGGACCGATCCGATCATCGAGGGCTGGACCAAGCGTGAGGATCGGCCGTTTGCTTACGAGCCGGGGTCGACAGGGCCGGAAGAAGCGCTCATCCTCATGCATCGCGACGGACGGCGATGGCGGGAGCTTCGAGCATGACCTACGACTTCAAGGAATACCCTGACCGCGAGCTTCTGATGATGGGGCTGGCGGATCGAATCGCGTCGGAACTGCGCTCGACGCTGGCGCATGAAGACCGCGCCTCGCTCGCCGTGCCGGGCGGGACCACGCCGGGGCCGATCTTCGACACGCTCTCGGCGCTCCACCTCGACTGGGACCGGGTCGATGTGATGCTGACCGACGAACGCTGGGTGCCGATGGAAAGCGACCGCTCGAATACCCGCCTCCTGCGCGACCGCCTGTTTCGCGACCGGGCCGAGGCCGCGACGCTCGTGCCGCTTTACGGCGACACCGCCACCCCCGAGGAGAGCCTCGACAAGCTGACCGCCGGGGTCGAGGCCGCGCTGCCGCTGTCGGTCGTCCTGCTTGGCATGGGTGCCGATATGCATACGGCGAGCCTTTTCCCCGGTGCCGACCGGCTCGAAGAAGGGCTGTCGGCCAAGGCCCCCGCGCTGCTCCCCATGCGGGCCGAGGGCGCGCCGGAGCCGCGCATGACCCTATCGGCGCGGGTCCTGAATGGTGCAATGTCGAAACACCTTGTCATCACCGGAGCCGCCAAGCGCGAGGCGCTTGAAAAGGCCGCGAAAACCAAGGATGTGATGGCTGCACCGGTGAAGGCCGTTCTCAAAGGTATGGTTGTTCATTGGGCGGAATAGGCGTTAGCCTGCCGTTGCTATGTAAACTATAACCGACCGGGGTCAGCACGGCCGACGGGCGGAGATATGAGGTGGGCACATGTCCTGGACAGCGCTGAAGTCGCATCGAAGCGGGCAGGGGGATGTCTCGATCGCAGCCCTGTTGTCCGAGCCGTCCCGCGCGACCGATTTTTCGGTGCGCATGGATGATATGCTCTTCGACTACTCCAAGACGACGATCGACGCGACCGCGCGTGATCTGCTTCTGGCACTGGCCGAGGACGCTGGCGTCGCGGCGAGGCGCGAGGCGATGTTCACCGGCGAAAAGATCAACGAGACCGAGGGGCGGGCAGTCCTGCACACCGCGCTGCGCGATCCCGGCCCGCATGGGGCCAAGGTCGACGGTGAGGATGTGCTGCCGGGCGTTCACGAAACGCTCGAACGCATGGAAGAGTTCGCCGAAGGTCTGCGCACCGGCAAGGTGCGGTCGGTCAGCGGCGGCCGCTTCACCGACATCGTGAACATCGGAATCGGTGGCTCAGACCTCGGCCCCGCGATGGCGACGCTGGCGCTTGCCCCCTATCACGACGGGCCGCGCGTCCATTACGTGTCGAACGTGGACGGCGCGCATATTCACGACACGCTCGATGGGCTCGATCCGCAGACGACGCTGGTGATCGTGGCGTCCAAGACCTTCACCACCATCGAAACCATGACCAACGCCGACACCGCGCGCGGCTGGCTGAAACGCGCGATTGGCGAGCAGGGCGTGGGGCGTCATCTGGCCGCGCTGTCCTCGGCCGTGGACAAGACCACGCAATGGGGCATCGACCCGTCGCGCGTCTTCGGGTTCGAGGATTGGGTCGGCGGGCGCTATTCGCTCTGGGGGCCTGTGGGTCTTGGTCTGATGATCGCCGTGGGACCGAAACGGTTCCGCGAATTCCTTGCCGGTGGGCATGAGATGGACACCCATTTCCGCGAGGCTTCGGGCGCGGACAACTTGCCGCTCATGCTGGCCCTCGTCGGCATCTGGCATCGTCAGGTCTGCGGCTATCCAACCCGCGCCGTGCTGCCCTACGACCAGCGGCTGTCGCGGCTCCCCGCCTATCTCCAGCAGCTCGAGATGGAGAGCAACGGAAAGTCCGTCGCGATGGACGGTTCGCCCGTCGAGATCGCCACCGGACCGGTCGTCTGGGGCGAGCCGGGGACGAATGGTCAGCATGCGTTCTATCAGCTCATCCATCAGGGGACCGAAGTGGTCCCGTGCGAGTTTCTTGTCGCCGCGAAAGGCCACGAGCCCGAACTGGCGCATCAGCACGCGCTGCTCGTCGCCAACTGCCTTGCCCAGTCCGAAGCCCTGATGAAGGGCCGCGATCTGGATGCGGCAATGGAGATCATGGCCGAAAAGGGTGTCGAGGGCGACGAACAGGTCCGGCAGGCGCGCCACCGCGTGTTTCCGGGCAACCGCCCGTCCACCACGCTGATCTATCCGCTGCTCACCCCGCGCGTTCTGGGGCGCATCATCGCGCTTTATGAACATCGGGTGTTCGTCGAGGGCGTGATCCTCGGGATCAATTCCTACGACCAGTGGGGCGTGGAACTGGGCAAGGAGCTTGCCGTTGCGCTCGCCCCGGTTCTGGCAGGCGAAGAGGATGCGTCGGGCAAAGATGCCTCGACGCAGGCGCTCGTCAGCTACGTTCAGGCGAACCGCGACTGAGCACGGCTCGCCCGAATGGGTTTCTGTCAGACGCGCCCGGCGATCGCGTCGAGCCGGGTCTTGGCGGCTTTGAACTCCCGCTCCAGCCGAGCAATCAGATCGGCCGCCGAGGGCACCGCGCGGATCGCGCCGATGCCCTGACCCGCGCCCCAGATGTCGCGCCACGCCTTGGATTTCTCGCCCGCCGCGACGCTCGACACGTCGCCCTTGTCGTCGCCTAGTGCGGTGGGGTCCATGCCCGCCGCAGTGATCGACGGGATCAGGTAGTTCCCGTTCACCCCGGTGAAATGGTCGGTGTAGAGGATATCCTCTGCCCCGCTGTCGCAGATCATCTGCTTGTAGCCCTGAGCCGCGTTCGCCTCTTCCGTTGCGATGAACATCGACCCGGCGTAGCCGCCGTCCGCGCCCATCGCGAGGGCGGCGAGCACCGCATCGCCGGTCGCCTGCGCGCCCGACAGAAACAGCGGCCCATCGAACCATTCGCGGATTTCCTGCACGAGTGCAAAGGGCGACCATGTGCCGGCATGCCCGCCGGCCCCCGCCGCCACGGCGATCAGCCCGTCCGCGCCTTTCTCGATCGCCTTGCGCGCGAATTTCACGTTGATGACGTCGTGCAGCACGACCGCACCCACGCTATGCGCCGCCTCGTTGATCGCGGGCTGCGCGCCGAGCGAGGTGATCCAGATCGGCACTTCGTGCTTCATCAGGATCTCCACGTCCCGCTCGAGCCGTGCGTTCGTGCGATGGGCGATCAGGTTCACGCCGAAGGGGGCCGAGGGCGCCTCGGGGTGCGCTGCATCGTAGTCTGCCAGTTCCGTCTTGATCCGGACCAGCCAGTCCTCAAGCTGGATCGGCTCGCCGTCCTTTTCACGGGCATTCAGTGCCGGAAAGGTGCCGACGATCCCGGCCTTGCACTGGGCGATGACCAGCTCGGGGCCGGAACAGATGAACATGGGCGCGCCGATGAGCGGCAGACGCATGGTGTCGAAGATCGCAGGAAGGGTCATGTCAGGTGCCTGTAAAGTTGGCTTTGCGTTTCTCGAAAAAGGCCGCCACGCCCTCGCGGGTGTCGTTGGCTTCGGCCAGCACGGTCTGTTCGGTCGCCTCGGCGCCGAGCGCATCGGCATAGGACATGCCGTCCATCGACCTGAGCAGGCGTTTCGCGGCGGCTGTAGCCAGCGGTGGGCCAGCAGCGATCCGGGTGGCGAGCGCGGTGGTCTCGGCCGCCAGATCGTCGTCCGGGTGCATCGCATTGGCGAGGCCCAGTTCGACCGCTTCCGAGGCCGGAATGCGCCGCCCCTCCAGTATGGCCTGAAGCGCACGCTTGTAGCCCAGACCCCGATGCAACAGCCACGTGTTGCCGCCGTCGGGGATCAGGTTGATCGCGGCGAAGGCCATGTAAATGTTGGCGCTTTCCGCCATCACCATCATGTCGCAGTTCATCGCGACCGCCGCGCCGATGCCTGCCGCCGAGCCGTGGACCTGCGAGATCCAGATCTTGGGCGAGGCGGCGATCATGGCGAAGATCGGCCGGTATTCCTGTTCGAGGAACATGCCGGTGTTGCGCGACAGCCCCTCCTTGAGGTCGGTGCCAGAGCAGAAACCGCGCCCGTTCCCGGACACGATGATCGTGCGCACGGCGTCGTCCTCATGCACCTTGAGGATCGCCTCGCGGAACCCGGCGCGCAGGCCGGGGTCCATCGCGTTGAACGCATCCGGACGGTTGAAGGTGATCCGGGCGATCGGCCCGTCGGTCTCGTAAAGCAGAGGTTCGGTCATGTGGTCCTCTCAGGTCAGCACGCCGGCATCGCGCAGCCGCGCAATCTCGGCGTCGTCATAGCCAAGCCCCCGCAGCACGGCGTCGGTATCGGAACCGGGCGCATGGGGCGCGGTGACGGGGGCAGGGGTGGAGCGGCTGAAACGTGGGGCCGGGGTGGCCTGCGTCACGCCGTCGACTTCGGTGAATGTGCCGCGCGCGGCCATGTGGGGATGCTTCGGCGCCTCGGACCACGTCATGATCGGCGTGGCGCAAGCATCGGACCCGTCAAAGATCGCGGCCCATTCGTCGCGGGTTTTCTGTTTGAAAACCTTGGCATAGTCCGCGCGCCGCCCGGCCCATTCGCCTTGCACGTTCTGGGTCGCGTTGTGATCTTCGGGCAGGCCCGCGCGCTTGATGAGCTCAGCGTGGAACTGCGGTTCCAGCGGCCCCACGGCAAAGAACTTGCCGTCCGCGCATTCGTAGCTGCGATAGAACGGCGCGCCACCGTCCAGCATGTTCGCCTGCCGATCCTCGCTCCAATGCCCGCGCGCGATGAAGGTGTGGATCAGCGACATGAGCGCCGAGGCCCCGTCCACCATCGCCGCATCGACCACCTGACCCTCGCCCGAGGTCTGACGCTCGTAAAGCGCAGCCATGATCCCGAAGAGGAGGAACATGGTCCCGCCGCCGTAATCGGCCCCGATGTTGAGCGGCGGGGGCGGGGTGCGGTCGGCCTCGCCCGTGGCATGCAGGAAACCGGTCAGCCCGAGATAGTTGATGTCGTGGCCAGCGGTCTGGGCGAGGGGGCCGTCCTGACCCCAGCCGGTCATGCGCGCATAGACGAGCCGAGGGTTCACCGCATGGCAGTCGTCAGGCCCCAGTTCCATCCGCTCCATCACGCCGGGCCGGAACCCTTCGATCAGCACGTCGGCCGCTTCGATCAGCGCCATCGCTGCGGACACGCCCTCGGGCGACTTGAGGTTCAGGGCAACGCTCTGTTTGCCTCGGTTGTTGATATCGGTCTTGTCGGCGGCACGGGACTTGCGGGTGACAAGCACCACCTCCGCACCGAGGTCCGCAAGGAATTGGCCCGCCAGAGGGGCGGGCCCAAGTCCTTGCATTTCGACGACTTTCAGACCTTTGAGGGGTCCGCTCATGCCGCCTTTGCCTCGCTTTCGCGCAGGCGGTCGTACATCGTGTCAGGCACTGAGAACCGATCTCCGTATGTTTCGGCGAGCTCTTTGGCCCGCGCCATGAAGGCGTCGATCCCTTCGCCCTTGATGAACTGGATCGCCCCGCCCGTGTGATGGGGGAAGCCGATGGCCATGATGCCCCCAAGGTTCGCCTCGACCTCGGTCATGAGGACGCCCTCGTCAAGACACCGCAGGGTTTCGATCGCCTGTCGGTAGAGGATACGGTCGATCGCATCCTCGATCGGGATGTCGGCGTTCCCCTTGGCGAACTGGCCGAGACCGTCCCACAGCGTGCGATTGCCTTCAGCGTCGTAGTCGTAGAACCCGCCGCCATACTGTCGACCGCCACGCCCCATCTCGATCATCGGATCGGTGACCTCGGTGGTGGCGGTGTTGTGGTGGCCGAACTCGCTGTCGACACCCAGCCGTTCGTCCAGCGCCTTGTGGGTCTTGCGGACCTTCTGGCTCAGGATCAGTGACACTTCGTCAAACACTTGAAGCGGACCGACCGGCATACCGGCAAGCCATGCGGCGCGTTCGATGGCCGAGGGTTTCATCCCATCGACGAGCAGCTGACAGCCTTCGTCCATAAAGGTGCCGAACACGCGGGAGGTGAAGAAGCCCCGACTGTCGTTCACGACGATGGGCATGTAGCCGATCTGCTGGACGTAGTCATAGGCCTTGCGCAGCGTGTCCTGCGAGGTCTTTTCGCCCATGATGATCTCGACCACCTTCATCTTGTCGACAGGCGAGAAGAAGTGGAGGCCGATGAAGCGGCTCGGGTCGGGGCAGCTTTCGGCGAGGATCGAGATCGGCAGGGTCGAGGTGTTCGAGCCGTAGATCCCGTCGTCGGACAGCATCGGCCACGTGTCCGCGATCACCTTGTCCTTGAGGTCGATGTCCTCGAACACCGCTTCGATGATGATATCCACACTGCCGGGGGCGGCGTTCTCCGTCGCGGGTTCGATCTGTGAAAGAAGCGCCGTTTTAGCTGCTTCGTCCATACGGCCCCGTGAGATGGCCTTGTCACAGAGCTTCTCGGAATAGCCTTTGCCCTTTTCGGCATTGGCCAATTCGGTGTCCTTCAGCCGCGTGGCAAGCCCGCGTTTGGCGTGAGCATAGGCGATGCCCGAGCCCATCATGCCCGCGCCCAATACGGCAGCGGATGTTGCTTTCCAACGATCCCCCTCGGGCCGCACCTTGCCCGACTTGATCGCGTTCATGCCGAAGAAGAAGGTACTGATCGCCGCTTTCGATTCCTTCGACGCCATCAGCCCGATGAACCGCCGCGTCTCCATACGGAGCGCCGCGTCGAAGTTCATCTTCATCGAGGTGACGGCGACGTCGAGGATCTTTTCCGGCGCTGGGAGCAGCCCGCGCGTTTTCTGATAGAGCATCGCGGACGAGCCGATCATGGTCTGACGGATGCGCGGATGCAGCGCGTCGCCGCCGGGATAGCGAAAGCCCTTGGCGTCCCACGGCTGGGTGTGGTTCTCGGGGTTGGCCTTGATCCACGCCTTCGCGGCAGGCACCAGGTCTTCGCGCGTGGCGACGATCTCATCCACCATGCCGATCTTGAGCGCGTCCTGCGGTTTCACCTGCTTGCCTTCGAGGAGCAGCGGCAGGGCGGTTTCCAGACCCAGCTTGGCGGTCAGGCGCACCACGCCACCGGCACCGGGCAAGAGGCCCAGCGTGACTTCCGGCAGGCCCGTGATCGCCTTGGGGTCGTCCACCACTATGCGGTGATTGCAGGCGAGGCACAGCTCATAGCCCCCGCCGAGCGCGGCGCCATTGATGGCGGCCACCACGGAGACGGGCAGCTTTTCGAGCCGCCGATAGGTGGCTTTGTTGGCTTCGATGAAGGCGAACGTGCTCTCATCCACCGTGGTCGTGGCGAGGATGTCGTGCAGGTCGCCGCCCGCAAAGAACGTGGACTTGGCCGATGCGAACACAACGCCGGTCAGGCCCTCTTCGGCCTCCAGCTTGTCGCAGACGTCGCGCATCCCCGGTTCGAACCGGGCGTTCATCGTATTGGCGCTCTGCCCTTGCATATCCATCGTGATCGTCACGATGCCGTCTGCGTCTTTCTCGTAGATAAAATCTTCCATGATCCCCTCCCTCACAGACGTTCAATGATCGACGCGATGCCCATGCCGCCGCCGACGCACATGGTGATGAGCGCGCGCTTCAGGTTCCGGCGTTCAAGCTCGTCCAGCATGGTCGAGACGAGGCAACCGCCAGTAGCCCCAAGCGGGTGGCCCATCGCGATGGCGCCGCCCACGACGTTCAGCTTTTCGTCCGGCACGTCGAGATCACGTTGCAGGCGCAGGGCGACCGAGGCGAAGGCTTCGTTGATCTCGACAAGGTCGATGTCATCCATCGTGAGCCCGGCCTTGGCCAGCGCTTTGCGCGACGCCGGGCCGGGGCCGGTGAGCATGATGGTCGGGTCGGTCGCCGTCAGCGCGATGGCCAACACGCGACCCCGCGGGTCGAGCCCGATGTCTTTGCCGATCTTTTCGTTGCCGACCATGACGAGTGAGGCTCCGTCCACGATGCCCGACGAGTTGCCGGGGGTGTGGACGTGGTTGATGCGCTCGACCTCGGGGTATTTCGACAGCGCCACCGCGTCGAAACCCAGCTTGCCCGGCCCCTCGAACGAGGCGCGCAGGCTGCCCAGTTTCTGCATGTCGGTGTCGGGCTTGATGAAATCGTCCCGCTCCAGCACCACGATTCCGTTCTCGTCGCGCACCGGCACGACCGAACGGTCGAACCAGCCGCTGTCGCGGGCATGGGCCGCGCGTTTCTGGCTTTCCAGCGCAAAGGCGTCGACGTCGTCACGGCTCCACCCTTCGATGGTGGCGATCAGGTCGGCCCCGATGCCCTGCGGCACGAACCCGGTGTCGAGCGCGGTTTCCGGGTCTTCAGCAAACGGGCCGCCGTCGGCGCCCATCGGCACGCGGGACATTGATTCGAACCCACCGGCGCAGACCAGATCTTCCCAGCCCGAGGCGACTTTCGCCGCCGCCGTGTTGAAGGTGTCCAAGCCGCTCGCACAAAACCGGTTGAGCTGCGCGCCGGGGACCTTTTCGTCCCAGCCCGCTTTTTGCAGCGCGATCTTGGGCAGCACCGCGCCCTGTTCCATGACCGGTGCCACGCAGCCCAGCATCACGTCGTCCACCAGCCCGGTGTCGAAGTCGTGGCGGTCGGTCATCTCGTTCAAGAGCGAGGTCACGAGGTGGATGGGTTTCACTTCGTGCAGCGTGCCATCCGCCTTGCCCTTAGAGCGGGGCGTGCGGATCGCGTCGTAGATATAGGCCGTTTCAGCCATCTTGGTGTCTCCTCCCAGATGATCCCGCCCGTCAGGCCGCGTCGAACACGGCCAGTCGGGGGAGGGGATCGATTTCGCGTTGAGTGATGTCTCTGGCCTCGGTCCGGTCAAGTCCGACGCCACGTAGGATGACCTCGGCAGTGTCCGAACCTGCCTGTCGCCAGGTCCGGCGCCCGTCGAGGACGAGTGTCATCGCGCCAAAGGTCGCGCCCCCCGCCGTGGCGGTGATCGACGCGACCTGATCGCGGTGAAAACTGAAGCGGCCCGCGATCAGACCGCGGCGCAATTCTTCGGCGGGCATCTCGGCCCAGAAGGTGCCGAGGCTCGGTTCCATCATCGCGTAACGGGCGATGAAGCGGCCCCAATGCGGGTCGTCGTGGACCCTGCGCACGCACAGGCGAATCGAGGCCGAGATCTTTTCGGCGGGGTCCGTCATCTCGACGCAGGCCTCGTTGATCGAATCGCGAAACTCGGTCGCCACGGTCGCACACACCGATGTGAACAGGCCCTGCGGGTCCTCGAGGTTATTGTAGATCGTGCCGCGCGACAGGCCCGCCTCACGGGCCAGATCGCTGACAGCTACGCTGGTGCCGCCCTCGACGGCAAAGATACGCATGGCGGCCTGATGGATGCGAAGCGTGGCGGTATTCATTTTTCGGTGGTCCTTCGAAAAACGCTGTTGACTGAAATTGAACACGAGTGTTTAAATCGTGTCAACAGCGTTCATTGCCGATGGGAGGAGACGGCCATGAGGGACTGCATGACAGGCGCAATTGCGCCCGGGCTCCGCTGATGGAGCTCCTGCAGCTTATTATCGGAGGGTTGGCTAACGGCTGTATTTACGGCCTCGTCGCCCTCGGTTTCGTACTCATCTACAAAGCCAGCGAGGGCGTGAACTTCGCCCAGGGCGACATGATGATGCTCGGAGCTTTCGTCGCACTGGGATTTGGGAACACGGACCAGCTCGGTCTGCCGTTCGGGGTCGCGGTGCTGCTTGCCATGGTCGTCATGTTCGGCGTCGGATACGGGGTCGAACGGGTGGTGGTGCGCCGCATCTTCGGCCAGCCGCAATTCGCGCTCGTGATCCTGACCATCGCTATGGGGTTCGTGTTCCGCTTCATCGCGGGCTCGATCTGGGGCTACTCGCCCTTGGTGCTGGAGACGCCGTTCGCGGGCAAGAACCTGCATCCGGGCGGGATCGTCGTGGGTCTGGCTGACCTCGTCACCATCGGTGTGACGCTGGCGCTGACACTGGCGCTCTGGGCCTTTTTCGCCTTCACCAAGATCGGGCTGGCCGCGCAGGCGGCGAGCCAGAACCAGATGGCGGCCTATATCGTCGGCGTGCCGGTGATGAAGGTGAACAGCCTGATCTGGGGTCTGTCGGGCGTGGTCGCGACCGTGGCGGGCGTGCTTTACGCCACCAAGGGCGCGATCGACCCGAACGTGGGGCTTCTGGGGATCAAAGCTTTCGCCGCCGCCGTTATCGGTGGGCTGGGCTCGCTGCCCGGTGCGCTGATCGGCGGGCTCATCATCGGTGTGGTAGAACCCATCGCGGGCCGCTACGCCCCCGGTGAGCTGGCCAAGATGTCGCCCTACATCATCATGCTGATCGTTCTCGTCACGCGGCCCGGCGGTCTGTTCGCGCAAATTCAGATGAAGAAGGTCTGATCCATGCGCATCGTGTTCAAGAAAAGCTACGACCGTGACATCGACCTGCACGAACATGGCTGGAGCCGCGCCAAGATCGCGGTTCTGGCAGGCATCATGATCCTGCTGCCGTTCCTCGTGGGCGAATACTACCTCGCCGAGGCAACCAACACGCTGATCTGGGCGCTCGCCGGGATGGGGCTGATGATCGCCGTGGGGCATACGGGGCAGGTGAGCCTTGGCCACGCGGCCTTTCTCGCCATCGGGGCCTATGCCAATGCGGCCCTGATGAACGCGGGCCTGCCGTTTCTGGTGAGCTTCCCGCTCGCCGGGATCATCACCGGCGTCTTCGGCGCGATCATCGCCATTCCGGCGGTGCGCATGTCGGGCATCTACCTCGCCATTGCGACCCTCGCGGTCTTCGTCATCGTCGAGGAACTGGTCATCATGCTGGAGCCGATCACAGGCGGCGTCGGCGGGATCATGGCGCCTTCCATCCAGATTTTCGGGATTAGTTTTGACCGCTACGGCGCGCTTCAGAACTTCTACTGGTTGATCCTCGGCGTCGTCGCGCTGGTGACATGGGGGTACGCCAACCTCATGCGCAGCCCGACCGGCCGATCCTTCCTTGCCGTGAGGGACAGCGAAGTCAGTGCGCGGGCGCTGGGGATCAACGTCACGCGGACTAAGTCGCTGGCGTTCGGGCTGTCGACCGGCGTGACGGGTTTGGCGGGCGCGTTGATGGGGGCCTATATCGGGTTTTACAACTACGAGCTCTTTTCGATCTTCATCTCGATCAACCTGCTGCTCGTCGTAACCATCGGGGGGTTGGGCTTCATTCAGGGCGCGTTTCTGGGTGCGATCCTCATCACAGCCGTGCCGCAGGTCATCGCGATCACCCGTGACGGGCTGAACGCGAACTTCGGGATCGACCTCGGGTCGGTGCCGGGGCTCGACACGATGATCTTCGCCGTGATCCTGATCCTGTTCATCATCTTCGAGCCGACCGGGCTTTACGGCCGCTGGCTCAAGATCCGGGTCTGGTTCGAGATTTTCCCGCTCGCCCGGCGCGATATGTTCCGCCGCCAGAAGAGCTATCTCAAGACGGAGCGGATGAAATGAGCCTACTCGACGTCAACGATCTGGCCGTCCACTTCGGCGGCGTGAAAGCGGTGGATGGCGTGTCCTTTTCGGTCGATCCGGGCGAGGTCTTCGCCATCATCGGGCCGAACGGGGCAGGCAAGTCCACGATCTTCAACCTGATCTCGCGCATCTACGAACCGACCCGCGGCACGATCAAGTTCGATGGCAAGGACATCACCGGGCTCAAGGCGCATGACATCGCGCAACTGGGCATCGCGCGCACGTTCCAGAACATCGAACTGTTCGACCACTCGACCGTGCTCGCGAACCTCCTGATGGGCCGCCATACGCACAAGTCGACCAACTTCGTGCAGGACATCCTGTTTCTGCCCAAAGTGCGGCGCGAGGAGCGTGAGCATCGCCACCGGGTGGAAGAGGTGATCGAGTTTCTGGAACTCGAAGCCTACCGCAACAAGATGATCGCGGGTCTGCCCTATGGTGTGCGCAAAGTGGTCGAGATCGGCCGGGCGCTGGCCATCGGTCCCAAGCTCATCCTGCTCGATGAACCGGCCTCGGGCCTCTCGGTCGAGGAAACGCAGGACGTGGCCTTCTGGATCGAGGACATGCGCCGCGACATGGGGCTGACCGTCCTGATGGTCGAGCACGATATGTCGCTGGTCAATCAGGTCTCGGATCGCGTGCTCGCCGTGGCCAACGGCAAACCGCTCGCCATGGGCACCCCGCAAGAGGTCCAGTCGGACCCGCATGTTCAGGCCGCCTATCTCGGCACGGCTGTGGAGGACGCGGCATGACCGTTCTCTCCGTCCGCAACCTCGAAACCTTCTACGGCGCGATCATGGCCCTGCGCGGGGTCTCCATCGACGTGGAGGAGGGCGAGATCGTCACCATCCTCGGCGCCAACGGGGCCGGGAAAACCACGCTGATGAAGACCATCGCGGGGCTCATGGACCCGGAGAAGGGCCAGATCACCTTCATGGGCGACATGATCGCAGGGCTCGACCCCGACCGCGTCGTCTCTAAGGGGATCAGCCTTGTCCCCGAGGGGCGTGAGGTGTTTCCCTATCTCTCGATTGAGGAAAACCTCAAACTCGGGGCGTTCACCCGCAAGGGCGATCTCTCGAACGACCTCGACCTCGTCTACACCTATTTCCCGATCCTCAAGGAACGGCGGCGTCAGGCGGCGGGCTTTCTGTCTGGGGGGCAGCAGCAGATGCTGGCCATCGGGCGCGGCCTTATGGCCGAACCCAAGCTCATGATGCTGGACGAGCCGTCCCTCGGCCTCTCGCCGCTGCTCACGCAGGAGATTTTCGGGATCATCTCGCGCCTCAATGCCGAAGAGGGCGTCACCATGCTCCTCGTCGAGCAGAACGCGCATATCGCATTGGAGACCGCGCATCGGGGCTACGTTCTCGAAATGGGCCGGATCGTCATGACCGGGCCCTGCGAACAGCTCAAGGCCTCGGACGACATTCAGGAATTCTATCTGGGTCGCACCGAAGAGACCGAGCGCGGACAGAAACGTTGGAAGAGGCGCAAGACATGGAGATGAGCCGGATCAAAGCGAACGACCCCATCGCCTTCGAGGGCTTCGACACCATCGTGAAACTCTGGGCGGACCGCTGCGCCAAGTATGGTGATCGGACCTGCCACCGCGAAAAGCAGCTGGGCATCTGGAAGAGCTATTCGTGGACCGAGTACTACGAGACCACGAAGAAGATCGGCCTCGCGCTCATGGAACTGGGCGTCCAGAAGGGCGAGCCGGTGCTGATCCTGTCCGAGGATCGGCGTGAGTGGATTTACTGCGACCTCGCCGCCGCCTCGATCGGTGCCATCCCGTCCGGGGTCTATACGACCGACAGCGCGGGCCAGTTGGCCTATTTGTCGAACGACAGCGGGGCGCGGGTGCTTTTCGTCGAAAATGATGAGCAACTCGATAAATGGCTGCAGGCCCGCGGCGACATGCCGGGGGTCGAGCATGTGATCGTGTTCGACCGCGAGGGCCTCGCGACCTTCGAGAACGACAAGGTCATGTTCCTTGACGAGTTGATCGAGATGGGGGCCAAGGCCGCCGACCCGAAACGTTTCGAGGCGGCGCTCGAAGCGGTGAAGCCCGAAGACCCGCGAATGCTGATCTACACCTCAGGCACCACCGGGCCGCCCAAGGGCGCGATCCTGACGCACCGCAACATGGTTTATCAGCTTGTTGCGGGCGAGCAGATGCTCGACTTCCACGAGACCGACAACCAGCTGTGCTTCCTGCCGCTCTGTCACGTGCTCGAACGGCTCGTCTCGGTCGATGCCCCAATCGCCAACGGTTGCACGGTGAATTTCGCCGAAAGCCCCGAGACGGTGTTCGAGAACCTGCAGGAGGTCGCGCCGGATACCTTCGCAGGCGTGCCGCGCATCTGGGAAAAGATCTATTCCCGCATCTCGATCATGCGGTCCGAGGCCGGTCCCATCGGGGCCCGCGCCTTTGACCTCGCCATGCTGGTGGGGCACCGCTACGCGCGGGCCGAAAAGCCGGGCGTGGGCCTTGCCGCCGCGCATTGGCTGGCCGAGGTCACGGTGCTCAGGAACCTGCGCCGGATGCTGGGGCTGGGGAACGCGCGCCGCGTGACTTCGGGTGCGGCCCCGATCTCGCCCGATCTCATCGACTGGTTCGCCGCGCTGGGCGTGCCGCTGGTCGAGGGCTTCGGGATGACCGAAACGGGGGGCGTCGCCACGGTGAACACGGTGGACGACAACCACATCGGGACCGTGGGCAAACCGCTCCCCGGAGTCGAGCTGCGCTTGGCCGATACGGGCGAGTTGCTCGTGGGTGGTCCCTGCGTCTTTGGCGGCTACTGGAACAAGCCCGAAAAGACCGCCGAGACCATCGACGAGGACGGCTGGCTTCACACCGGTGACATCGGGCGCATCGACAACCACGGCTGCCTGACCATCACGGGTCGGATGAAGGACATCATCATCACGGCAGGGGGCAAGAACATCACCCCGGCCGAGATCGAGAGCAAGCTGAAGTTCAGCCCCTATATCTCGGACGCGGTGGTGATCGGCGACAAGCGTAAATACCTGACGTGCCTCATCATGATCGATCAGGAAAACGTCGAGAAATTCGCGCAGGACCGCCAGATCCCGTTCTCGGACTTCGCCTCGCTCACCCGTGCGCAGGAGGTGCGCGACCTGATCGGGGAGGTGGTAACTGAGACCAACAAGCATTTCGCTCAAGTCGAGCAGATCAAGGATTTCCGCCTGATCGACATCCTTCTGACGGCCGAGGATGAGGAGCTGACGCCGACGATGAAGCTCAAGCGGAATTTCGTCAACGACCGCCACGCGGCGCTCATTGATCAGATGTACTGAAGACTACGATTTTAACAGGGAGGAAAGACATGAATAAACTCAAAGCCTTGGCGGCGGTTGCTGCCATGTCACTGCCGGGCGCGGCGCTGGCCCAGACGATGGGCGTGACCGATACTGAGATCAAGATCGGTGGCGCGCACGACCTGTCGGGTATCTTCGCACCCTTCTCGGTGCCTGCCGTGACCGCAGCCAACCTCGTCTTCGACGAAGTCAACGCGAACGGCGGCATTCACGGGCGCAAGATCACCTACATCGTCGAGGATCACGGCTATCAGGTGCCGCGCGCCGCACAGGCCGCGAACAAGCTGATCAACCGTGATCAGGTCTTCGCGATGCTCCTGAGCCTCGGCACGCCCCACAACCTCGCCATGTTCCAGTTGATGGAGCCCAAGGGCATCCCGAACGTCTCGCCGATCACCGCGGCACGTCAGATGGTCGAACCGCCGGCACCGTGGAAATTCGCGGGCACCTCGTCCTATTACGAGGCGATCAAGGCGACGACCGAGTACATGATCGCCAACGAGGGCACGCAGAAGATGTGCCTGATGATCCTGCCGACCGACTTCGGCAAGGAAATTGAGGCGGCGGTGCATGAACTCGCGGAAGCGGGCGAGATCGAGCTGGGCGCCGAAATCGCGCACAAGCCCGATGAAAGCGACTTCACCGGCGCGCTGGGCCGGGTGAAAGAATCCGGCTGCGACACCGTCGGCATGGCGCTGGGCGTGAGCCAGATGATCAACGCCATCGCGACCGCCGCCAAACTCGAGGTGGACGTGAAATTCATGGTGTCGGGCGCAGGCTTCCACACCGTGGTCGCTAAGGGCCTCGCTGCCCAAGGCGTGATGGACGGCGTCTATGCCGGTGCAGGCTGGCAGGATCTCGAGGCGCGGGCCGGGCAGCCGGAAGTCGCCGAATGGATCGCGACCTACAAAGAAGCCACGGGTGAAGAGCTGCCGTCCACCGGCGCCCTTCTGGGCTACGGCGGGGCGACCACGATGGTGCGCGCGCTCGAAGCGGCGGGGCCCGACCTCACGCATGAGAGCTTCATCGCCGCGATGGAAAGCCTCGACTACGAAGACGCGGTCGGTGGCAACCGCGTGGACTACTCCGCCGACGACCATGTCGGCGCAGACGAAGTGTTCGTGAGCCGGATCGAGAACGGCTCGTGGGTGCTTGTTCAGACGCTCGAGTGATCTGAACCCGGCGGGGCGGCACGCTGCCCCGCCAACTCTTTGACCTTACATCGAAAAATCAACCAATCAGCCGGGAGGGTCCGATGCTGAAACGCACGATCTATGACGAAGAACACGAGATTTTCCGCAAAAGCGTCCGGGCCTGGGCCGAAAAGGAGGTCTTTCCTAACTCCGAGACATGGCGCGAAGAGGGCAGCGTCAGCCGCGAAATCTGGAAACGCGCGGGCGAAGAAGGCTTCCTGTGCATGTATGCCGACGAGAAATACGGCGGCCTCGGCATCGACGACTTCCGCTACGACATGATCCTGATCGAAGAGATCGGGACGCGCGAGGCGGGCTTCTTCCTCGGCCTGCACAACCGGATCGCGGGGCCTTACCTTCAGCACTACGCCAATGACGACCAGCGCGAACGCTATATGCCCGGCTGCGTCTCGGGCGACACGATCCTCGCCATCGCGATGACTGAACCCGGTACCGGCTCGGACCTCGCAGGCATCAAGACCCGCGCGGTCGAGATGGATGACCACTGGGTGCTGAACGGCTCCAAGACATACATTTCCAACGGTTTTCTCGCGGGTCTCGTGATCGTCGCGGCCAAGACCAACCCCGAAGCCAGCCATGAGGTCGGCCTGTTCCTTGTCGAAGACGGGCAGGAGGGGTTCTCACGCGGTCGCAACCTCAAGAAAATGGGGCTGGAAAGTCAGGACACCGCTGAACTGTTCTTCGATGACGTGAAGGTGCCGAAGAACAACGTGATCGGTGACCCCAAGGGTGGTTTCAAGACCATGATGCTGAACCTCGCCGAGGAACGCCTGAACGGCGCCGTCGGATTCGTGGCGCGGGCCGAGCGGGCGTTCGAGATCACAATGGACTTCATCATGGACCGCCGCGCCTTCGGCAAACCCATCGGCACCTTCCAGAACTCGCGCTTTAAGATGGCCTCGATGCGCACCGAGATCGACGCCGCCTGGGCGCTGGTCGACCACTGCGCAAAGGAGCACATCAAGGGCGAGTTGTCGGCCGAAATGGCCGCCGAAGCCAAGCTCTACACCTCCGAAGTCGAGGGCCGCGTGGTGGACGAATGCGTCCAACTTCATGGCGGCGCGGGCTATATGGAGGAATACGAGATCAGCCGCCTGTATCGCGACGCCCGGATCAGCCGCATCTACGCGGGTACGTCCGAGATCATGCGCGAAATCATCGGGCGCGGCCTCGGCCTCGACGACCGGAAGCGGAACTGATGTCGGGCCTGAGCCTCACCCAGCCGCTGCACAAGGCCGCTGCCGAGCGCCCCGAGGGTCTGTTCACGATCTTCGGGGCGCGGCGGCGGACCAACGGCGACTTCATCGACCGTGTCGCGCGGCTCGCGGGGGCGTTCCGGTCGCTCGGGGTGGGGCCGGGGGACCGGGTCGGTATGCTCGCCATGAACTCCGACCGCTACGTCGAATACGTCTACGCCACGCTCTGGGCGGGCGGGGCGATCAACCCGGTCAACGCGCGCTGGTCGCAGGCCGAAATCGCGTTTTCTCTGGACGACAGCGAAACCCGCATCCTGATCGTCGATGACACCTTCGCCGACATGGGCCGCGCGCTGGTCGCGGACGGGGCCGTCACGACCCTGATCCACGAGGGCGACGGGCCCGCGCCCGAGGGCATGATCGGGTTCGAGGACCTGATCGCCGCCAACGACCCGGTGCCCGACGCGGCCCGCGCGGGTGACGACATGGCCGCGCTGCTCTACACTGGCGGCACCACGGGGCGGCCCAAGGGCGTCATGCTGAGCCATGCCAACATCGCCTGCTGCTCGCTCGCCCTGACCGCCGCCGCGCCCAATGGCGGTGACAAGCCGGGGCTGCATGTCGCGCCGTTTTTCCACATCGGCGGCGTTGGCGTGATCTTTCAGTTCGCCTTCCGCCGCGCGCCCCAAGTGATCATCCCGGCCTTCGACCCGGCAGATGCGCTGCGCCTGATCGAAGCTGAAAAGGTCGGCGACATCTTCGTCGTCCCGACAATGCTGCGCTGGCTTCTCGACCACCCGGATATGGCCAAGCGCGACCTCACCAGCCTTGTCTCGATCCGCTACGGCGCTGCCCCCATCGACACGACGCTCCTGAGCCGCGCGATGCAGGCGATCCCCACGGCGGGGTTCATGCAGGTCTACGGCCAGACCGAGTTCGCCCCCGTCATCACCTGCCTCGCGCCCGAGGATCATCTGGGCGAGGGGGCCGAAATGCGCCTGCGCTCTGCCGGGCGACCGCTGCCGACCGCCACGGTGCAGATCGTGGACGAGGCCGACCAGCCTGTGCCCACCGGCACCCCCGGCGAGATCTGCGTGCGCGGCCCGCAGGTCATGCTGGGGTACTGGAATCGCGACGCGGAAACCGCGCAGGCGCTCAGGGGCGGCTGGCTCCACACCGGCGACGCGGGCGTGATGGACGAACACGGGTTTCTGCATGTCGTGGACCGGGTGAAAGACATGATCGTGTCAGGGGGCGAGAACGTCTATTCCGCCGAGGTCGAGAATGCGCTCGCCACCATGCCCGGCATCGCGGCCACTGCCGTCGTGGCCGTGCCCGACGAGGACTACGGCGAGCGGGTCCATGCGGTGATCGTCGCGGGCGAGGGGGCAGACATCACGCTCGACACAGTGCGCGCGCATTGCAAGGGCCTGATCGCGGGCTACAAGGCGCCGCGCTCGATTTCGGTGGTGGAGGAATTGCCGCTGTCACCTGCGGGCAAGATCCTCAAGCATGTGCTGCGCAAGGACCTTGCAGGCTAGCGGCGCAGGGACAGTGCGACGCCGCCAAGGACGAGCACGGTCGCCAGCGCGTAGATCGGCGTCAGCGGCTCGCCCAGAAACAGGATGCCGCCCGCCATCGCGATGATCGGGACCGAGATTTGCGCAATGGCCGCCGTCGTGGTCGCCAGATGCGGCAGCACGGCATACCAGATCGCATAGCCCAGCCCGGACGTCACCGCGCCCGACAGGATCGCCAGCCGGATACCATAGGGTGTGACCAGCAACCGTTGGTCGAAAAGCAGCGGGATCAGCGCGAGCGCAATGCCTACGGGGGCCGCCAGCACGAAACTCGTCATCGTCGCGCCCACCGCATCGGTCGCGCGCCGCCCATTGAGCGTATAGAACCCCCAGCCGATCCCGGCGACGATCAGCCCGGCCGCGCCGATGGGGTTCACCGTCAGCCCGCCCGTGGGCCAGAGCACCAGCGCCAGCCCGAACAGCGCGATACCCGCGCCGATCTTGCGCCGGGCCGTGACGGACTCACCGCCCCGGATCGCGGCGGTGAAGAGGGTGATCTGCACGGTGCCGAACAGGATGAGCGTGCCGAGCCCGGCATCGATGGTCACATAGCCCAGCGAAAACCCGAAGACATAGGCGAGGAGGGCCGCGACCCCGATCCAGCGTCCGGTGCGTGTGAGCTGCAGACCCCGGCGCATCACCAGCACGATGAACGCCAGCATCACCGCGCCGGAGGTCAGCCGGATCGCCCCGAAACTCACCGCATCGATAGAGGCCGCCGACAGCGCCATACGGTTCAGGATGGAATTGGCCGCGAACGCGATCATGGTGAGGGCAGAGGCGAGAAACAGGCGCATGGCCCACAGGGACCCCGGCAAGCCGCCGCTGTCAATCGGACCTTCGAGTCACTGTCGTTGCGTCTGCAACGATTGTTTGCTACGCCTGCGCCAGCGAACAGGAATCGGGAGGACCGATAATGACCCGTCACGACCTACCCCAAGGCATGGTCCGTGCGCCCGACAGGGCCGGCACGACCGAGGGCTACATGCCCGGCTTCGGCAATGATTTCGAGACCGAGGCGCTGCCGGGTGCCTTGCCGCAGGGCATGAACAGCCCGCAGAAATGCAACTATGGCCTTTATGGCGAGCAGCTGTCGGGCACCGCCTTTACCGCGCATCCGCCGGAACGGACCTGGACCTATCGCATCCGGCCCTCGGTCAAGCATTCGGCGCGCTACGAGCGCATTGATCTGCCGTATTGGAAAACCGCGCCGCACACGCCCGACGGCGTGACCTCGCTCGGCCAGTATCGCTGGGACCCGGTCGAAGCCGAGGGCGATCTGACCTGGCTCACCGGCATGCGCACCATGACCACGGCGGGCGACGTGAACACGCAGGTCGGCATGGCGAGCCATGTCTACCTCGTCACCACATCGATGGTGGACGAATATTTCTATTCCGCCGACAGCGAGCTTTTGGTGGTGCCCCAGCAGGGGCGGCTGCGCTTTGCCACCGAGCTGGGCGTGATCGACGTGGAGCCGCAGGAGATCGCGATCCTGCCGCGCGGTCTGGTCTACCGCGTCGAAGTGCTCGACGGCCCCTGCCGCGGCTTCGTCTGCGAAAACTACGGCCAGAAGTTCGAGCTTCCGGCGCGCGGCCCCATCGGGGCCAACGCACTCGCCAACCCGCGCGACTTCAAGGCGCCCGTGGCGGCCTTCGAGGACCGCGAGGTGGCGTCCACGCTGACGATCAAATGGTGCGGCCAGTTCCACGAGACCAAGATCGGACAAAGCCCGCTGGACGTGGTCGCGTGGCACGGCAACTACACGCCTTACAAGTATGATCTCAAAACCTACTGCCCCGTCGGCGCGATCCTGTTCGACCACCCGGATCCGTCGATCTTCACCGTTCTGACCGCGCCCTCGGGCGTGCCGGGCACGGCGAACATCGACTTCGTCCTGTTCCGCGACCGCTGGATGGTGGCCGAGAACACCTTCCGGCCGCCGTGGTATCACAAGAACATCATGTCCGAGCTGATGGGCAACATTCATGGCCAGTACGACGCGAAGCTTTCGGGCTTCGTGCCGGGTGGCATGTCGCTCCATAACATGATGCTGCCGCATGGTCCTGATCGCGACGCCTTCGAGGGCGCGTCGAATTCGAACCTCGGGCCCCACAAGCTCGAGAACACCATGAGTTTCATGTTCGAGACTCGGTTCCCGCAGCACCTGACGGAATTTGCAGGGAAAGAGGCGCCGTTGCAGGATGACTACATCGACTGCTGGGACAGTCTCGAAAAGAAATTCGACGGCACGCCGGGGACCAAGTAAGTTTCGCCCGAAGCGAGGCGTCGGGCGACCGAGGGGGGGGGGGCCCCCCCCCCCCCCCCCCCCCAAGAGTG
>JAYZLL010000040.1:0-211040 GCA_036154315.1 Pseudomonadota bacterium | reverse complement strand
AAGAGGACTTTGCGCTGATCGAAAAGCTCGCCGACAAGCTGGGCGCCGCCGTCGGCGCCTCCCGCGCGGCGGTCGACTCAGGGTTCGCGCCGAACGACTGGCAGGTCGGCCAGACCGGCAAGGTCGTGGCCCCGGAGCTCTACGTCGCCATCGGCATCTCGGGCGCGATCCAGCACCTCGCGGGCATGAAGGACTCCAAGATCATCGTCGCGATCAACAAGGACGAAGAGGCCCCGATCTTCCAAGTGGCCGACTACGGCCTCGTCGGCGACCTGTTCACCGTCGTGCCGGAGCTGATCGAAAAGCTCTGACGCTGACGCGACACGCGAAACCAAAGGCCCGCCAATCCGGCGGGCCTTTGTCGTTTCAGGTCGGGATCACAACCGTTGCAAACCCGACGAAAACCAGTGAAAGTTAAATGGTCTGACATTTGAAAGCCCATCGCCGTGAACGATACGAAACACTTTAAGCCGATCAAAACAAAACGCGCATTCGAGGAGGTCTGCGAGCAGATCCGCGGCGAAATCCAGACCGGCAACCTGACGCCCGGCGACAAGCTGCCCTCGGAACGCGAGCTGGCCGAACAGTTTCAGGTCAGCCGCTCGACGGTGCGCGAGGCGTTTCGCACGCTCGAGATCGGCGGTGTGCTGGAATTGCATAAGGGCGTGCATGGCGGCGCTGTCGTGGTCAGCGGGAACGAGCGCCCGATCACCCAGACGATGGCCGACCTGCTGTCGCTCGGGGGCATATCGCTGCAGGACTACACCGAGGCGCGGGCCTGTATGCAGCGCGAGATGATCCGTCTGGCCTGTGAACGCGGCACGGACGAGGATTTTGCGGCGATGGAGGACAACCTCAGCCGGATGCGCGACGCGGGGCCGGGGATCTCGGTCGAGGATCGGACGCATCTGACGCAGGAATTCTACGACGGGTTGGCCCGCGCGACGCACAATGGCGCAATGGTTATCATCATGCGCGCCTTTACCGAGCCGCTTTCGTTCTATCTCAATCAGATCGGCGTGGACCGGACGTGGGATGTCGCGGCCTCGCGTGAGAAGTTTCTCAAACATCTGCGCGCACGCGATGCTCAGGCAGCCACGGACGAGATGATCGGGCATATGGACCGGCTGCACAGCTTTATGTTGTCGCAACAGCCCGGCTGAGTTCGCGCAGGTCTCAGCCACCGATCAAGAGGAACACGGCCACGGTCAGCGCAATGACGGCAAGCCCAAACACGCCGTTCCAGCGAAAGCCGACGGTGATCGTGGGCTGCCCGGTGATGCCTGCCGTCACAATGACGGTCGAGGTCACGGGTGAAAGGAGCAGCGACAACGCCCAGCCGACTTGGATCGAGATGATCAGCAGGATCGGCGAAATGTCGGCGCCGCTCTGAACGACCGAGGTGACCAGGATCGTCGCGATGATCAATGGATTGATCCCGATCAGCGCCGTGCCGATCACGATGAGCGTGAGTGCTGCGGCAAGCGGGCCTTGCGACAGGCCGACCCCGGCGATGATGCCGTCGATCACCTCGTGTGGGATCAGGTCGACGACGATGATGCCCAGATAGCCTGCCGCCCCCATGATACAGATTTCGTTGACCGCGCCCGGAAACCCCTCGCGCACGCGGGTGCCGAGGGTTGCGAGCGCCCGCAGTGGGCCGTGTGCGGGCCAAGCGCCCAGAATGGCCCAACCAAGGGCAAAGAGCGGCACGACGACGAGGATCGCGGCGCGGAGCGGCAGGTGCGAGAAGTATTCCACCGAAGCGGCGGCAAGGTTGATCGCGACCAGCACACCCAACAGGCCAAAGAGCGCCGACAGCTTGCCACCACGCTCGATGTTACGGCCGGTCGCTGGCGTCGGGTTTTGCACGCGGTCGAAGACCCAGCCTAGCAAAACAAAGGTCAAGGTGACACCCAGACCGTAGGGCATATAGCCCAAAAGGGTGACGCCGGGGATCAGGGTCAGAAGCAGGTTGAGGGACAGCCCGAGCGGCGACCAGATGATTGTCGCGGCGAACCCCCGCATCGCTGCGGTGGTGATGCGCCTGAGTTGGATTTTGCGCACATGCTCAGGCGTGCCTTCGGCGATGCGACCGGCCATTGCGGTGTCGAGGAGCAGGATATAGCCGCCGATGTTGAGCAGGATGCCAAAAATATGCCCGCCGCTTGCGAGCAGAGCGAAACGGCGGCTTGGCGGCTGGCGCACCGCGTATTCGCCCGCGTCCCGGATCAGCGACGATTGGCGCGCGGCGAACCTGAGGATCGTCAGGACGATGATGAGCGCGGGGAGATAGGCCGAACGGTTCGCCACGCGCGCGAAGTCGACGAGATCGCCGCCCCGGAACCAAAGGACCACGCTGGCAATGATCGACAGGACGAGAAACACCCGGGCCACACGGCTCGTCCCGGCGATGTTCACGAGGACGAAGAACAGGATCAGAGCGAACGCCACGATGGAGAGGACATGCTCGCCGGTCGTGACGTCAGCGAGCACGAAGAGCGGCGACAGGACGACCGCGATCGTGGCGGGGATCGAAAGGCGGAGCCGGGCGGTTTGCAACACGAGGTCCTGTTCAATTACTCTAATTGGTTCTACCATTTAGGCGTGAACCTTCAAGGTGCGACGTCGCGAACGGCTGGCGAATTGCACGTACAGTTGCTATTCAGAAATTGGAAGAGACAAGGGACGCTTCATGGACGAGACCGCGCCGAAACCTTTGGCAGTGCCTTTCAAACCGGTCCAATCGCATCGCAGCTTTGAGCTGGTGTGCGAACGGGTCCGGGAGAAACTGCTTCAGGGGGAGCTGAAACCGGGCGACAAGCTGCCGCCGGAGCGCGATCTGGCGACCCAGCTTGGCGTAAGCCGAAACGTGGTGCGCGAGGCTTTGCGCTCGCTCGAGATTGCGGGTGTCGTCGCGCTCAGAAAGGGCGTGAAGGGCGGGGCCTTTATTCAGGAGGGCGCGGCCAGTTCGATCACGCAAGCTCTGTCGGACCTGATCACGCTCAGGGCCGTGTCGCTCAAAGACCTGTTCGAAGCCCGCGTCATGATCCTCGAAATGGTGATCGATCGCGTGTTCACCAGCGGCAAGCCGGTCGATCTGTCCAAGCTCGAAGAGGTGATCGAACGCACGGCACGGGCCGCGCGCAACAACGAGATTGCCGAGCGGGTGCGGATCGCGCGGGAGTTCTATCACGAACTCGCCGCGCTGACGGACAACACCGCGATCATCTTTATGGTCGATAGCCAGACCGAACTGGTCCAGACCTTCCTGCGCTACCGGGTGGGCGAGCTCGACGCCGAAACCCTCATCGCCTCACGCGAGGCGTTTCTCGCCTCGCTCAGGGCGGGTGAGCTGGACGCGGCCAAGGCCAATCTGCGAGAGCACCTCGACCGCGTTCACACCAGCCTTTGGTAGGTCAGCCGAGCAGACCCCGTTCGCGAAACGCCCCGATCTCGGTCTCGGAGAACCCGAGAATGTCGGACATCACGTGTTCGGTATGCTCGCCCAACCGGGGCGAGGCGGTGCGCAGGACCGTCGGGGTCTTTTCGAACCGATAGGCGGGCCCGTTGTACTTGAGCGTCCCCATCTCTTCGTGATGCAGCGGCCAGAAATGGTCGCGCGCCTCAAGGATCGGATCTTCGAGCAGGTCGGACCCCTTATAGGCCACCGCCGCCGGGACGCCCGCATCCTGTAGCCGGGTGGCGAGGTCAAAGGCATCCTCGGGCGCGGTGATTTCGGCAATCACCGTGTCGAGCGCCTCCGGCCCCTCGATGCGCGCCACGTCCAGCCGTTCCGGTGCGCCCAGAGTGTCGCGCAGCGCGCGCCATTGGGTTTCCGTCTCGCATTCGATGACGATCCAGCGCTCCTCGCCGGTGCAGGGATAGACGCCATGTTGAATGGCACCTTCCTTGCGGTTGCCGTTACGCGCGGCCTCGTGCCCCGTCACCTGCAGGTCCAGAAGCTGAGGCGCGACGAGTTGCACGGTCGCCTCGATCTGCGCCAATTCGACGAACTGACCTTCGCCGGTCTTTTCCCGGTGAATGAGCGCGGCCATCAGTGCCGACAGCGCATAGCGGGGCGAGACGCTGTCGGAATAGGCACCTTTGGGCGTCGCGGGCGGGCGATCGGGCCAGCCGGTCATGTGCTGGATGCCCGCGAGCGCCGCGCCTTGGGCCCCGTAGCCCGGATGCTTGGCCCAAGGCCCGGTCGAACCGTGCAGCGACGAGGACAGGACGATGATCTTGGGATTGATCTTCTTGAGATCTTCGTAGCCGAGACCCCATTTCTGCATGGTGCCGGGCCGGAAACTGTCGGTCACCACATCGGCCCATTCGACCAGCGGACGGATGATGTCGAGCCGGTCGTCATGGCTCATATCCACCGCCATCCCAAGCTTGGAGGAATGGAAATCCGCAAAGAAGCCAGAGCGGTTGATGCCCGGTTTGTTGTCGATGAACGGCCCGCCGAGGCGGATGGAATCCGGGTGTTTGAAGCTTTCGACCTTCACCACGGTCGCGCCGTTGTCGGACAGTTGCTTGGTGGTGATCGGGCCGGCGGCGGCCCACATGAAATCGCAGACTTTCAGCCCGTCGAAGATGCCTTTGCTCACGTCGCGGTCTCCGTCTTTCTGATCTGTTCCAGATAGTCGCCGGTCTGCGCACCGGGGGCGGGCGCAGGGCGCGGCGCGTGGATCGGGGTCGCCGTCATGCGCACCCAGTTGGTGGGCAGCTTGACGTCCAGACCCCGCGCGGGGTCGTGGAGCATCTGGAAATAGTCACGCGCGGCGTGCTGCGGATTGACGAGGATATCGCCCAGCCCGTTGATCGGCGCCATGAGGATGCGTTCGGCCACCGCGCGGGTGGTCAGCTCTTCGAGCGTCTTGGTCTCGATGAACTTGCGGATCACCTCGGTCACGGTGTCGTAATCGTCTTGCGAGATAAAGAACTGGCCATCGCCGTTCCAGTCACGACTGGTGAGAATGTCGTCGGTGATCCCGTCCTCGGCCATCCACTTGAGCAGGGCGTCGTAGGATTTGATCCGGGCCGAACCGCCGCCGCCTCCGACTGGGCCGAACACGACATAGCCGTCGCGGCAGGGCCAGACGAGGCGGGTGAAGAACTGGTTCGCCCGTTCCTTGCGGATCGCGCCGCCGCGCAATTCGTTCAGCTGGAGGATCTGCCACGCCATCGTGGTGTTGAGCAGGGTCCATGTCACGCATTCCTGCACCGACACGTCGACGCGCTGTCCCTCGCCGGTGCGCAGGGCGTGGTAATAGGCCATGAGCGCGGCGTTCGACGCCTCGGCCCCGGCCTGAATGAGCCCTACGGGCACGCCGATCCGCACCGGGGCACGGTCCACGTCGCCATTCTGATAGAGGTGACCGCCAAGCGCCTGTAGGGTCGTATCGGTCGCTGGCACCCGGTCATAGGCATGGCCGCGCCCGAACGGCAGAATCTCGCACCAGACGAGCGCCGGGTTCGCCGCGCGGGCCACGGCGGCAAGCCGGTCCATCTCGTCCATATCCATGCGCTGGAAATCGGTCACGACGATGTCGGCGGTCTTGGCCAGCGCCTCGAACGCCGCAAGGCCCTCGTCCGAGGACAGGTCCACCGTAGCGCTCGCCTTGCCGAGGTTATAGACGATCCAGGCCGCGCTTTCTTCGCCGCCATCGACCGGGATCAGGGGGAGGTCGCGGCGCGCGGCCTCGCCCCCCTCCGGTTCCAGCTTGATCACCTCGGCCCCGAGGTCTGCGAGCGCGCGCCCGCAGACAGCCCCGGAGAGCGAGGAAATTTCGATCACTCGTACGCCCGCAAGTGCGGTCTTGTCTTGGCTCACAGCTCGTACCCCAGCGGTTCGCCCACATCCGCGCGCATCAGCTGGTTGCCGCTGTCGGCCCAGGCCTCGTCCACCGGGAGTTTCAGCGACAGAGCGCGCACCTTGTAAAGGTCCGGGTCGTTGTAGCGTTCCGGCAGCTTGCCGGTCTCCTCGAACGCGCCTGCAACCTCGAGCAGCATGCGCCGCGTCATGGCGATCCCGGTGTCGGAGGTGCACAGGTTCTCGGTCGAGCGGTCATAGACCCGCGCGACGCCGGATTGACAGGCGGCATCTTGCACCCACAGGCCCGGCAGACCCGAGAACCAAGTGGTTTTCTGCAAGCCATAGTCAAAGTGATAGCCGGTCTCGCGGCGATACTTGGAGATGTAGCGCCCGAACGGCACCTCCGGCCCGAGGTTCTCGTGCCCCTCTTCGGAATGGTGGCCTGTTTCGCGGCCCTTATGGCCATGTAGGAACACCTCGCGCGATTTCGGGTTCAGCGCCTCGTTCGGGCGATAGGAGAACATCAGGCAGAGCGTGTTTTCGTCGTCGATCGGCACCCAGGCGTGGCCCGACAGCTCGTAAAAGTCGTTCGCCTGCGGCGGGACCAGCGAATAGAACGGCATCACGAACTGGTTCACGCGCCAATAAAGCGTGTCGTCGTCCAGCACGCGGCGCGCCGCGATGGACATGCCGAAATCCTGCCGGACGCATTCGAACTTGGGGCGCAGGTCGCGCTTGGCGACCCATTGGTTGATCGAGCCGCCGTCGTCGATCCGGCCATGCAGGATCGGGGCGTGGGCGCTGTCGATCTCACCCTCGAGGGCCTGAAGCCAGTTACATTCCTGCACGCGGAAGGTGATGACCACGTTCTCGTCCGGGACCATGTTCCACTCGAATTTCGGGAGCGGGGGGCGATCCGCCCCATCCGCATCGCCCATATAGGTCCAGACCACACCGCCGCGCTCGACACAGGGGTAATGCTTGATCTTGACCTTTTCCTTGAGCCGCGAGCGCACCGGCTCGGCAGGCATGTCCGTGACGTTGCCGTCCACGTCGAATTTCCAGCCGTGATAGACGCAGCGCAGGCCGCAATCTTCGTTCCGGCCATAGATCAGCGGCGCACCCCGGTGCGGGCATACCCGGTCGACGAGACCGACGCGCCCGTCGCTGTCGCGGAAGATGATCATGACCTCGTCGAGGATTTTCACCGTCTGCGGCTGCGCGTCCTTTTCAAGGTCGGCGCTCGCAAAGATCGGGAGCCAGTA
Organism: Pseudomonadota bacterium; assembly: GCA_036154315.1. Taxonomy (GTDB): domain Bacteria; phylum Pseudomonadota; class Alphaproteobacteria; order Rhodobacterales; family Rhodobacteraceae; genus Maritimibacter. The sequence continues at coordinate 203,954 of JAYZLL010000040.1, read as the reverse complement.
GTTGCGCATCAGCCCGCCCATGGTGGTGCCGGGTCCGATGCGAACCAGTCGCTCGTTGTCGTCTTGGGACAGCATGTGGTGTCTCCTCCGTTTGGTCAGTTGGACCGGCTGCGCCGGTAATCTTCGGGTGTCTTGTCCAGAAAGGCGGTCACTTCGTCGCCGATCCCCAGAAACCGCGCCCACCATTCGGGCGTCGCGGTCGAGAGCGGCGGGCGCGGGACGGGCGGCAGATCGCCGGTCTGAAGCCGCTTCATGATCTCGGCGAACCGCATCCGCTCGACGTCGAGATAGACGGTTTCCACATCGACGCCTTCGGCGTGAAAGCCCCCCAGTTCCGGGTAGCTCAGGCGACGCAGCCAGATGCCGTCGCCCACCTCCACCGGCTCGGCGAGCAGGGTGTAGGGGATGTTCAAATAGTCTCTTACGGTCATCTCGGTCATCGGCGCCTCACTTTGCCGGTTCGATCATCAAAAAGGACGAGTCATCAAAGGGCCCGTTGTGGACGAGGATCGGCCCGACATTCGCCTGTTGCCGATCGCCCGCCTTGCCGCTGGCCTGCAAATAAGCCTCGCGCAGGTGGCCCATGCCGTGCATCCGGCCCTCGCCAAGGCTTCCGCCAAAGGTGTTGAGCGGCAGACGCGCGCCCGCATTGGCGTGACCGTCGCGGATGAATTTCCACGCGGCGCCGGTGTCGCAGAACCCGAAGTCTTCGAGCCATTCCCAGATCATCGACGAGAACCCGTCATAAAGCTGGGCCTGCGTCACGTCCGCTATGCTCCGCCCGCTCATGTCAAACACCGCCTTGGGCGTGGTGAAACCGGAAAAGCCCGTGACCCGCGCCGGGGTCGCGCCTGCGGGCAGGTCGCCCTCGCGGCACATGACAAAGGCCATCGCGCCGCAGACCGGCATGTCGCAATCGAGAAGCCCGTGGGGCGTCGCGATCATCGGGGCCTTGAGATAATCCTCGAGCGTCGCGCCCTTGTCGCGCCAGACCGCATCGGGGTTCATCGCGGCGTGACGGCGGGCCAGTGCGACAACCTCATACAGGTCTTCGCGGGTCACGCCGTGGGTTGCCATATAGCGCTGCGCGCGGGCGCCAAAGCGCGCGCCCGCGGTGGTGAACCCGAAGGGCTTGGTGAACTGATCGTTGCCAAACGCCTGATCCGCACCCGATGTGGCGTAGGACAGGCCCGGCAGGTTGTACATCGCCCTCAGGCCGATCACGTAGCGGCTCGTCCCGGCCGCCAGAGCGTTGGCCGCAAAGCTCACCATGTCGGTGGGATAGCGGCGGAACAGGTCGGCGCCGTAGGTCAGGGGCAGGCCAAGGGTGCCCGCCACGGTCTTGAGCGAAATTTCGTCGCCGCCCTCGGCATGGGGCGACCCTGCGTTGGTCGCGAAGGGCGCGCCGACATAGCCGTCGACATCGTCCGCCGATAGCTGCGCATCCGACAGCGCCTTGAGGATCGCCTCGACGGACAGGTCGGTGATCGAGCGATCCGTCTTGCGCAGAATGTCCGAGGCGCCGAAGCCTGCGATCACCACACCCGTCATCACACGCCCTCCGCGCCCACAGGGCGCACGAGGGGATAGCTCCACCCGTTCGCATCTTCGATAAATCCGATGACGAGGGGGGCGTCGGGGGCCAGCCCCTCGACCGCGCCGGTGTCGTCCAGCGCAACCAGCGTGGCCCGCGCGTCCTCGGCCAGCATCACCTCGACCACCGTGATCGGCGGGTCGCGGTCGGGCAGGGCGGCGATGTGAATGCGGCTCCACCCCTTGAGCGTGCCGCGCCCGGACAGATCGACCCAGTCAAACGCGGTGCCCCGGCACGTGGGGCAGGCAGGTTTGGGCGGAAACGAAATGCGCCCGCAGGCGCGGCACTTGGGCGCGCGCAAAATGCCTTCGCGCGCCGCATCCCAAAAGGGGCGGCTGTCAGCATTTGGCACGGGTTCGGGGCGTTTCGCTGTGGTCATGTCACGATTCGACTAATCATCTATTGCACGTACCTTAAAAAGGTCAGACCATTAATGCAATGACAAGAAATCCAGTTTTCTCAACGGCTTTCAAGCCAGCGCAGAATGGACGCCCATGAAAATCCGAAAATATTGGGCGGGCCAATCAAAGACTAACAAGGCGTCTGTTTTACGGTCAATCCGCGCGATTGACTTTAAATGGTACTACCTTTAAGAAATTGCGAAACGCGACAGGAGTGGAGGACGCGATGCTGGAATCATTCGATCAATCTGAGGAGCTGCAAATGTTCCGCGATGCTGTGCGGAAGATGAGCGAGAAAGAGTTTCTGCCCATCGCCGCGCAGGTCGACGAGGAAGACGCCATGCCGGACAAGGTCATGCCGCTTCTGGGCGAAATGGGGCTGGTTCAGCTTCAGGTGCCCGAAGCCTACGGTGGGCCGGGCGGGTCGCTTCTGATGAACTGCATCGCCAAGGAAGAGGTCGCGCGCCATTCCTTTGCGATCTCGCACCTCGTCGGCGCCTGCGATTTCGCGATGGTCCTGCCGCTGCGCGATTACGGCACCGAGGAACAGCGTCAGAAATTTCTGCCGGAAGTGGCCAAGGGCAACATCACGGCGGCCATCGGCCTGACCGAGCCGGGCACCGGGTCGGACGTGTCGGGGATGAAAACCAGCGCCCGGCGCGACGGCGATCACTGGGTCATCAACGGGCAAAAGACCTTCATCACCAAGGGCGACACGGCGGAATACATCAACGTCATCGCCCGCACGAGCGAAGGGAAGGGGGGCAACGGCCTGTCGTCCTTCCTCGTGAAAAAAGGCACCCCCGGCCTGACCATCGGTGGTTCGGTCCGCAAGATGGGGATGCGCGGGATCAAGTCGGTGGACCTGTTTTTTGAGGACATGCGCGTCCCGGCCGAGAACATGATCGGCGAAGAGGGCAAGGGCTTTAAGAACGCCATGAACAGCCTGAACTACAACCGCCCGACCGTGGCGGCCTCGGCACTCGGCCTGTCGCAGGGCGCGCTCGACGTGGCGCAGGCCTATGCCAACGACCGCGTGCAGTTCGGCAAGCGGATCATCGAGTTTCAGGCCATCGCCCACAAGCTGGCCGAGATGCGTATTCAGGTCGAAGCGGCGCGCGCGCTGCTCTACCGGGTCTGTGCTTTGGCCGACAGCGGCGCCACCCACGGGCTGGCCGAATACGCCTCCTGCGCCAAGGCCTTTGCCAGCAGCGCGGCGATGCAGATCACGACCGAGGCGGTTCAGGTGTTCGGCGGTGCGGGTTACCTGCGCGACAACCCCGTCGAGCGTATGATGCGCGACGCCAAGGTGACGCAGATCTACGAAGGCACCACCGAGATTCAGAAGCTGATCATCTCGCGCGCCATGATGGCCGCCTGATCCGACGGAAACACCTCCGGGCCGCCATCTCGGCCCGGAGATCACGTGGGACGTTTGCGCACCATTTCCGCCACCGTCCCCTCCATCGCGACGACACCGTCCGACCGGGTCAGCGCCACGCGGTCCTGGACGATCCCCACATCCGGGCGCGAGGCGCTTTCGCGCAGCCCGATCGTCTCCCAAGACGTCTGAACGGTTTCGCCGATCCTGACCGGGGCGACGAAGCGCACGTCCTCCCACCCGAGCAGAGCGACCCCGGTGCCGTCGAGATACCCGGCCCGCACCATCAGCCCGTGAGCGATCACGAGGTTCAGCATCCCATGCGCGATGCGGCCGCCAAAGATCGTGTCGGCGGCATAGGTTTCGCTGGTGTGGAGCTCGGCATTGTCGCCGGTCAGCCCGGCAAAGGTGCCGACGTCGCGCTCGGTGATCGTGCGTGTGGCCGACATGCCCTTGTGCCCGATCGCGAGATCCTCGAACCAGATGCGGCGCGGGCCATAGTCGCTATTTTCCCACATGATCGTCCTCCCCGTTGATGGGGAAAACTAGTCCGCTAGCTTACGATAAGCAAGCACTTCAGCTCTCAGGCACTTCGTCCCGATACATCGCCATCACGTCGTTCAGGTTCTCATGGACCCGGTGGAGCAGCTTGAACAGCGTGTCTCGGTCGTCCGCGCTCAGACCTTTCATCAGGACCTCTTCGCGGGTCAGCGCGATCTGAAGCACCTCGTTGTACATGCGCACACCGTCCTCAGAGAGCCGCATGACCGATTTCCGCCCCTGCTGTTTCGCAAGCTCGACGCAGCCGAGCGTGCCGAGGAATTGCAGGCTCCGGCTGATCGCCGCTTTGTCCATGCCGAGAAAGTCGCTCATCTCGGCGCCGGTACCGGTTTCCTTGACCCCGAGATAGGCCAGCACGCGCCAATCGGCGATCCCGATGCCGAAATACTTGCGGTAAATGCGCGACGAATCCGCCGAGTACTTGTTGTTCACCCATGTGATGAGCGCCGGCAGGTATCGGTCGAGGTCGAGCGCCTGCGGCAGTTCATTCGTCACGTTCAATTCAATCATCCATACTGCCTCATTCACCATTCTTATCACCCGCCAAGCGGATTTCCAAAGAAACGGGCATTGCCATCACTTCTTATGTTGATGTATCAACATAAAACTGGAGGACGGCAAGAGCGTTGCTCAGGTTTGGAGGAGATATGGCGGTTCATCCCGAGGTTCAGGCCTTTCTGGATTTTCGCTTGGCCAATAACGCGCCAGCATTTCATACCCTGTCGGCCGAGGCCGCGCGGGCGGGTCAGGCGGCAGCACGTCGCGCCGCGAACGTGACGCCCCCACCGGTCCACGAGGTCCGCGATCTGGGGAATGGCCCGGTGCCGATGCGTCTGTATCGCCCCTCAGGCGACCCCGTCTTGCCCTGTCTGGTGTTCCTGCATGGCGGAGGCTGGGCGACCGGCGATCTGGACACGCACGATATCCTGTGTCGGCGTCTCGCCCTTGCCTCGGGCGTCGCGATCATCGCGGTCGACTATCGGCTCGCGCCCGAACATCCTGCCCCGGCCGGGCGGGAGGATTGCATTTCGGCCGTGAACTGGGTCGCGGCCCATGCAAGCGATCTTGGCATCGACCCCGACCTGCTGGGCGTTGGCGGTGACAGCGCGGGCGGCAATTTCGCGGCGCTCGCAGCACTGGACGCCCGCAACACCGGCGGGCCTGCGCTCGCGCTGATGTTCCTGCTCTACCCGGTGACCGATCTGCGCTTCGGGCGCCCGTCCTACGACGAAACCCTCCCGGGTCTACCGATCGACGGCCCCGCGATGCGGGCGTTTCGCGACTTTTATCTCGACGATCCGGCGCTTGCGGACCGGGCGGATATTTCCCCGGCGCGCGCTGACCTCGCCGGTCTGCCGCCAACCTACATTCTGACGCTGGGCCATGACCCGGTGCGCGACGAAAGCCTCGCCTTTGCCGCAGCGCTCGAAGCGGCCGAGGTCCCGGTCACGGCGGATCATCGCCCCGACCTCATTCACGGCATCCTGACCTTCGGTACGACCATGCCGTCGGTCATCGAACTGACAGAGACGCTCGGCCGCCGCCTTGGTGCGGCGCTGACAAAGACCTGATCCCGAGGGAGGACATCATGGACGGACACACAGACAAGACACTCGACGCCGTTATCGTGGGCGCGGGCTTCGGCGGCGTCTACGCGCTGCACCGGATGCGTGAGATGGGGCTCGACGCGCAGGTGATCGAGGCGGGGAGCGGTATTGGCGGCACCTGGTTCTGGAACCGCTATCCGGGGGCGCGCTGCGACATCGAGTCGATGCAATATTCCTATTCGTTCAGCGAAGAGATTCAGAACGAATGGACCTGGTCGGAGCTTTACGCGGCCCAGCCCGAGATCCTCGAGTACATCAACTATGTCGCGGACAAGCTTTCCTTGCGGGACGGCATCCGGCTCAACACCCGCGTCCTGTCGGCCACGTTCGACGAGGATCAGGCGATCTGGACCGTGACCTGTGACGACGGCAGCCGCTACCGTGCGCGTTTCTGCGTGATGGCGACCGGGGTTCTGTCGATCCCGCTTGCCCCGAACATTCCGGGCATCGAAGCCTACGAGGGCCCGCTTCTGCGCACTTCGGACTGGCCCGAGGGGGGTATCGACCTCACGGGCAAGACCGTGGGTGTCATCGGCACCGGATCGTCCGGCATCCAGCTGACCCCGGCGCTCGCCCCGCAGGTCGAGCAGCTGATCGTTTATCAGCGCACGCCGAACTATGCGATCCCGGCCCATAACCGACCGATCGACGACCACTATGTCACCACGTGGCGCACCAACTATCCCAAGCGCAGGGCGGCGGCACGCCAGACGCGGAACAATACGCTCAACAACGCAGGTTACCGCACCGGGGCCGAGGTGACGGACGAACAGTTCCGCACCGAGATGGAGAGCCGCTGGGCGGTCGGCGGTATCGCTTTCATGTACGCCTTCACCGACATCACCTCGAACCCCGAAACCAATCGGCGGGTGTCCGACTTCGTGCGTGAGAAGCTGGCCGAAAAGATCGACGATCCCGAGGTCGCCGACACGCTGATCCCACAGGATTACCCCATCGGGGCCAAGCGGATCTGCGTCGACACGAACTATTACGAGACGTTCAACCGCGACAACGTGGACGTGCGCAACATTCAGGACAACCCGATCGAAACGGTGACAGCCACCGGCGTCCGACTCGAGGACGGGCGCGAGGACAAGCTCGACGTTCTGGTGCTGGCGACTGGCTTTGACGCGATGACCGGGGCGCTCAAGCGTATCGACATCACCGGGCGCGCGGGCCGCAAACTGGCAGACGAATGGGAGGCGGGGCCCCTGACCTACTTCGGTCTGGGCGTCGCGCATTTCCCCAACATGTTCATCGTCGCAGGCCCCGGCAGCCCCTCGGTCTTTTCCAACATGGTGACGAGCGCCGAGCAGCACGTCGACTGGATCGCCGAAACGATCCAGCATGTGCAGGAGGCGGGGCGAAAGAGCATCGAAGTGACGGAAGACGCGCAGGACGGCTGGGTGCGGCACGTGAACGAAGTGGCGGATGCGACGCTCATGTATGAGGGAAAGAACAGCTGGTACATCGGGGCGAACGTGCCGGGCAAACCGCGCGTGTTTATGCCGTATCTCGGGGGCGTGGCCGATTACCTCGCCGCGCTCGAGGATGCGACCCAAGACGACTATCGCGGGTTCGAGATCGCGTGAGAAAAAGTAAAGCCCGGCGGTATCGCCGGGCTTTTGCGTGTCTGGGGCCTTAGCGCGTGGTCGCGTGAAGCGCCTCGTTCATTAGCTCCGCCAATTCTTCGGGCTGCGTCACCACGCTGCCATGCGCCGGGGCGATGCGGACGGCCGGATACCGGGCCAAGAGCGCGGCCATCTGGTCGATGATCTCGTCCTTCTCGGCAAAACGCGTCCAATAGAGCGCGAGGTCGAGCACCTGCTTACTGTCGGCCACGGTGGGCGCGGTGGGCAGTTCTTCCGAGAACAGGGTGCATTCGCTGGTCTCATAGTGCGAGAAACCGAAGGCGTCCGAGACGAACATGGTCGCGGTCCGGTCGTCCCACGCCCAGAGCGTGTTGGGCAGATCGTGGATGATGGGGGGCAGGAAGGTCACTTTGCGCCCACCAAGGTCGATCTCGTCCCCGACCGCCATCGTCCTGAACCGCCCTGCCGCATAGGCCTTGGGGTGGTAGAGGTGGTAGTTGCGCACATCGCCCACGACGACGGCCTCGGGAAAAGCCTCGAGCAGCCCGCCAAGGTTGCCCGCATGGGGATACTCCTCATGCGTCGGGAAGATATAGAACCTCCGGTCCCCGAGCTGGGTGCGCAGATAGGCCGCGACGTCTTCGCCATCCTTGGCATGGCAGGTGTCGACGATAAGCGCGGCCTCGTCCCCGAGGATGAGATAGGCGCTGCCATGAGAGTGGAACGAACGACCATACATCTGCGCATGGAAACAGCCGCCCAGCAGATGGACGCCGTCGCCCATGTCACGGGTGTTGAAGCCATGGTGGATCATCCGGTTCGTGGCCACGACGCTCTGATCCTGTTTGGCAGGCTCCGGGCTCGGTGTGGCCGCGGTCGGACGGTTGCGCCCGATGTCGCGTAGCACGTCGAGCAGCACCGATTGATAGATCGCAACGACCTCGGCTCCGACGATCGGGCAGCCACGCGAGGGCGCCAGAATCTCGACCTCACGCGCGGCGAACATCGCGTCCAGCCCGTTGATGATGTCGGTGAGATTGCTGAACGGCAGCCAGTCGTACTTGGCCAACATATGGTCGCGCATCCGGGCATAAAGGGTCGCGCGATCCGGCACCCCTGTCGCCACCGGAGGCTTGCCGGGCCGCTGCGCTGCGGATGAGAAGATGTCCGAGGTAAACAGCGTGCGCGTGCCGTTGTCATAATACCAGATCGTCGACAGGAGCCTGAGCGGCGTCTGCACCGGTTCAAGCCACCTGTCAGGCCCCAATTCGATCCGGATGCCGGGCAGGGCAGGGTGCTGATCGACCCCGAAGCTTTTCATATGCAGATGCGCACTGGCGTCGTCGAAGAAGTCGAGCGGGTTGATCACACCGGGCGTGTAGGAGGTGGTCACGCCACAGGCGGTAACCAGATTCGGCAGGTTGGAAATCGTGTCGGGTTCGTTGCGGGTGACGGCGATCCGTTCGACGACCTCGCCCTCTTCCAGCACTTGGGCGAGCTGCTCGGCAAGCACGTCACGCTGTGCGGCAATCCCGCCTTCGACCAGAACCGACCCTTCGGCACCGCGCAGAAGATAGACGTTGAAGGGCTCGCGCAAACCATGCGTGTCCTCGTGTCGCCAGCTCATGCGGCTGTCGATGGGTTCGCTTTCCCCGAGCAATTGCAATGCGTTACCCGATAGCTCGATTGCGCCTCGGTTCCTCTGCACCTGTTTCATGTTCCTCCCTTCGATGACCGGCGACCGGCCCTCTGTCTTCAATCCTGCGCAACGAATGTGGGAATCACGTTGACAGGTCCGTCATTAATATGAATGGTTCGACCATTAGACAATTCACATGTCCCTTACATTTATGTTGATCTATCAACATAAGGACGGTTAGGGTCAAGTGGGAACGCCGATCACGGCGATAAGGGAGGAGAATCTTGGTCTACGATCAACCGGTTTGGGTCCGGTGGATCGTGCGCATCAACTTGTTGATCGGAGGGCTCGCGATCGCCGCGATGCTTCTTCACATCATCATCGATGTCACGGCCCGTCACCTGTTCAACGTCCCCGTGCAGGGCACGCTCGAAATCGTTTCGTTCTACTACATGGTCGGTCTCGTGTACCTCGCGATCCCGCTCGTGCAGGCGCGTTCGGATCATATCTTCGTCGAGCTTTTCACGGTGAATGCGCCGCCGAAGCGGCAGGACCTGATGGATGCGGTCATCCGCATCTTTTCGGCCGTGCTTCTGCTCTTTTTTGCCTGGGTCACGACGCAAGAAGCGCTCCATCAAAGCTCGATCCGCGCAGTGGTCGAGGCGGGCACCGATACCGTTCCGGTCTGGCCGACGCGCTGGCTGATCCCGCTGTCCATGGTCTCCACGGCGATCCTGTGCCTGTGGCAATCCGCATATCTTTTCCGCCACGCAGGCGAGCGCCACGGCGCACCCCGAGAGGAGAGTAACGTTGTCTAGTGTTCTGATCGGCAGCCTCGGGCTTGGCGCCATCCTCATCCTTCTCGCCCTGCGGGTTCCCATCGCGATCACTCTGATCACGGTGTCGCTGGCGGGGATTTACATGATCGTCGGCGAACGCGCCGCAATCGGGTCGCTCAAGACCATCCCGTACGAATTCGTCGCGCACTGGTCGCTGTCCGCGATCCCGATGTTCCTGCTCATGGGCGCCATCGCGTTCAACGCGGGCATCGTGAGTTCGATCTACAACGCCGCGCGATTATGGCTCGCAGGCCTGCCCGGCGGGCTGGCCATCGCGTCGAACTTCGCCTGCGCCGGGTTCGCCGCCGCCTCGGGTTCGTCGGTTGCCACATCGAGCGCAATGGGCCGGATCGCCGTGCCCGAGATGCTCAAGTTCGGCTATAACAAGGGCCTCGCCACCGGGGTCGTCGCAGCCGCCGGTACGCTGGGGTCGCTGATCCCGCCGTCGATCTTGATGGTGCTCTATGGCACCTTCGCCGAGACCTCGATTTCGAAGCTCATGATCGCGGGGATCATCCCCGGCATTCTGACTGCGGGCATCTACGCAGTCATGATCGCCACCCGCTGCAAGATCTCGCCAGAGCTTGCCCCGCCCGTCGATTTCAAACCGACATGGGCGGAGCGCTTCGCCTCGCTCAAGGACGTGTGGCCCATGCCGCTCTTGATCCTCGGCGTGATCGGCGGGCTGTACTCGGGCCTCGTGACGGCGACCGAAGCGGGCGCGCTCGGCGCGTTCCTGTCGATCGTCATTGCGGCAGGCTACCGCCGCCTGACCTGGGCCGTGTTCCTGCAAAGCCTCAAGGACACGCTCTACGGCACCGGGGTCATCTTTTTCGTGTCCATCGGCGCTGTGCTGCTGTCGCGTTTCATCGCGCTGTCGGGCATCCCCTTCGCGATGGTCGACTTCGCCGAAACCTACGGCCTGCAAGGCTACGGCATCGTCCTGTTCTGCGGCTTCGTCTTTCTGCTTCTGGGCATGTTCCTCGACCCGATCGGCCTGTTGCTGATCGCGCTGCCGGTGTTCCTGCCGATGATCGAAGCTTCGGGGTTCGACCTGATCTGGTTCGGCATCCTCGTCATCAAGTTCGTCGAGATCGGCCTGATCACACCACCTGTCGGGCTATCGGTCTACACGATCAAGGGGGTCGTCGGCGACACAGTACCACTGGGCACGATCTTCAAGGGCATCCTGTGGTTCCTGGCCTGCGAACTGCTGGTCGTGGTGCTGCTCGTCGGCTTTCCGCAGATCAGCCTGTTCCTGCCCGGTCTGATGAACTGATCCCACCCAAATACGCGCACTAAATAGGAGAGGAGAAACCAAATGAAACTCAAGCTTATGACAGCTTCGGTTCTGAGCATGGCGCTGACGATGCCAGCGATGGCCGAGACCTACAACTACGCGACCTTCGTGCCGCCGGCGTCGTCGAACAACACGCTCGCGCTCGAACCGGCGTTCGAGAAAATTGCCGAGGAAAGCGGTGGCGAGATCGAATTCAAGATGTTCGCCGGCGGCCAGCTTCTGGGTGGCCGCGAGATGCTGGGCGGCCTGCGTGACGGTCTGGCCGACGTGGGCTTCGTCGCGCCGAACTACTTCATCTCGGAGCTTCCGAATGCGGCGATGCTGCCCGACATGATGCCCTTCGGCGGCGATCCCGTCGCGGTGGCGGGCGCGATGCTCGAAACCATGTTCTTCGGCTGCCCGTCCTGCATGGAGGACTATTCCAAAAACAACCTCGTCTACCTCGGCGGTCAGGTTCCGACCCCGTACCGCCTGCTGTGCTCGGGCGAGATGGACGGATCGGCAGAGGCCGTAAAGGGCCTCAGGATGCGCGGTGGCGGCACCGCCATGTCGCGCACCTCCGAGGCGCTTGGCGGGATCGCGATCTCGATGACCGCCGGTGACATGTATGAGGCGATGGAACGCGGCCAGCTCGATTGCGTCGTCGGCCCGACCGCTTGGCTCAAGCAGTACAGCCTCGCCGAAGTCGTCAAAACCGTGGTCGAGGAACCGCTCGGCGTCGTCGCCGGTCTCGGTCTCGTGACCTTCAACCAGCAGTCTTGGGAAGAGCTGGGCGAAGACGGTCAGCAGATGATCCTGCGTCAGATGCCCTTCATCGTCGCGCAGTCGACCATCTCGGGCTACATGGGCGACGACGAAGTGGCCAAGGAAATGGCAGTGAACGACCACGGCGTGACCTTTGTGTCGGGCGACGAGTCGATGAAGACCGAACTGGCCGCCGCGAACGAAGCCGCCCGTGACATCATTCTGGCCGAGGCCGCCGAGCGCGGTGTCGAAGACGCCCAATCGATCATGGACGCCTACATCGCCAACCTTGAGAAATGGGCGACCATTTCCACAGAGCAGGTGCAGGGCGACGCCGCCAAGCTGGAGCAGGTCCTCTGGGACGAAATCTACAGCAAGGTCGATCTCTGATCCGGTTGCGAATATCGGACGGGCAGGGGGCGCTACGGCGCCCCCTTTTCGTTTCAGTAGAGCAGGATGAAGAAGGCGCAGCCGATCACGAGGATGGCCAGTGCAGTCATCCCGTTCCACTTCAGCCCGACTTCGGATGCGGGCTTTTCCAGAACGCCCGAGGCGATGGCGATGGTCGCCGTCATGGGCGACACGATGACCGCGCAGGACCAGCCGATCAGCGCGGCCAGCACGAACATCGCATCCGGCATGTCGATGCCGACCTGCGCGATCGCCGCGACGAAAAGCGTGCCGGTGATCACCGGGCTGATCCCCACGATAGACAGCGCAAAGATCAGAACCGCCACCGCACTCGCCAGCATCCCCCCCGACAGACCCGAGCCAAGCACGACAGCCTCGACCACGCTCGCGGGCACCATCGCGGCCAGCGTAAGACCGACAAAGCCCGAGGCGGTCATCACGCAAATCTCGCTCGTCGAGCGGGGAATGAGCCGGACGCTTTCTCCACCCAGATGTCTGAGCGCGCCACCCGTGCCGAGCGTGTCACGGTTCACCAGCATCCAGATCATCGCGTAGCTGGGCACGATCACGAGGATCGCGGCCCTGAGCGGGATGCCGAACAGCACCTCGGCCAGCCCAGCGGCCCCCGCGATCACCACCAGCGTCATGACGAGCGCCAATAGATCCTGCACCCGCCCCTTGGTGCTGCGCACCGGCTTGGCCGATTTCGCGCGCGGCTCGAACAGATCAAAGACCCAGGAAACCGCGATATAGAACACCAACGCGGCGAGGCCATAGGGCAGGAATTCGAGCCAACTCAGCGCCGGAAAGATCGGTAGCAACAGGTTGATCGCAACCCCAAGAGGCGACCAGTAGATGCCCGGGGCAAAGCCACGCAGCGCCGCGTTCGTCACCCGCCGCGCCTGAATCTCGCGCACCCGCTCATTGGGCGCAGTCGCCTTGACCGTGCGCAGCGCGATGTTCATCAGCAAAAGGAACCCGCCCACGTTCAAAAGCACGCCGAAAATCTGACTGCCGATCGCGAGCAGCCCGAACCGGCGCGAGGGCGGCTGCTCGACGACATAGTGCCCGGCCCCGGTCACGAGGGGAGAGCGTTCGGCGGCCACCCGCAGCACCGTCATCACCGCGACCAAAGCAGGCAGATACATGGTGCGCGACGCGATGACCGAGAACTCGGCCCAGCTCACGCCGACAAGGATACTGCCGATCACGGCAGCCGCAGACATGGCGAGCATGATGCGTGCATTGGGCTTGAGCGTGCGCCAGCCGACAAGGACGAAGGCGAGCACGAGGACCAGCGCGGGCCCGGCCATCGCGTGCTGGCCGGTCACGAGGTCGACGAAGGTGAGGACCAGCGCAGGCAAAAGCAGGGCCATCGGAATGTAGGTCGCGATCACGCTGCCGCGCGCCTCTTGCTCAAGAACCGTCATTGGACATCCAGACCTTTTGGTTATGCCTTTTACAAACGCTGACAAGCGCCCGCTTCTTATCGAAGATCAACATAAAACAGAGGTTCGGAAACGAATTCTCACGCACCATTCCATCTTGCCTTTAAATGGACCTACCATTAGAGTGTAGCCGGAATTGAGGGAGAGTGAAATGTCCGAAACGACGACCGCGCCAATCCGTGTCATTGATTTTTCGCAGGTGATGGCAGGGCCTTTCGCGACCCGCCTCATGGCCGATGTCGGCGCCGAGGTCATCAAGGTCGAGCCGATGGGTGGCGAATCCATGCGGGGCCGTCCGCCGGTGCGCGACGGCGCATCCTCGTATTTCGGCGCCCTGAACGCAGGCAAGCGTAGCGTGACGCTCGACCTCAAATCCGACGAAGGTCTGGCGCAGGCGCGCGCGCTCATCGAGACCGCCGATGTGGTGGTCGAAAACTTCCGTCCCGGCGTGATGGACCGCCTCGGGCTCGGGTACGAAACCTTGTCCGCTCTGAACCCGCGCCTCGTTTATTGCTCGATCTCCGGCTTCGGGCAGGAAGGCGCCGCGGCAACGCGGCCTGCCTATGCCCCGATGATCCACGCCGCCTCGGGCTTTGACCTGACGCTCATGGCCTTCGACCCCGAAGCAACCCGCCCCGCCCCGACCGGCATGTTCTTTGCCGACGTGCTGGCGGGCGTCTATGCCTGGGGCGCGATCCAGACCGCTCTGTTCGAGCGCGAGCGCTCCGGCCTTGGCCAACTGGTCGATGTGGCGCTGATGGACTGCATCCTGTCGATGATGGTCTACGAAGTGCAGGAGGCACAGTTCCCGCAGGACGCGCCGCGCCATGTCTATGTGCCGGTCAAGGCCTCGGACGGGTTCATCATGACCGTGCCGCTGAGCGACAAGAACTTCGCCGGACTGCGGCAGGTTCTGGGCGACCCGGACTGGTGTGCCAATCCGATCTACGCGACCACCGTGGGCCGTCAGAACAACTGGGCGGCGATGATGGCGCATATCGAGGAGTGGACCCAGAGCCGGACGGGCGACGATTGCATCGACCTTCTGATGGCGGCCGGTGTGCCGACGTCCAAGTACCGAACCGTCGCCGAAACGATGGACAGCGACGAGGCGCGCGAGCGCGGCATTCTGGGCGCGGTCTCGGATGCGGCCGGCGACTTCAAAGTCCCGAACCCGCCGTTCAAGTTCTCGCGGTCGCGATCCGAGGTCGGTGCGCAGGTGCCGAGTGTGGGCGAGGGGAACGAAGAGCTGCTCGCAAAAGTCCGCTGAATACGGTCGCCTTTGCGTCGTCAATTTGGGTGCAGGACCGCGCCCCCACAGGCCGAAATGACCTGACCTGTCACATAGCCTGACAGGTCGGTCGCGAGGAACTCCAGCACATTGGCCATGTCGTCTGTCTGCCCGAACCGACGAAGCGCAATGGAGTTGAGTTGTTCAGGCGTCGCGACCCCGATCGTCGGATCAACATTGGTGATCTGGTGCGTTTCGATAATTCCGGGCGCGATCGCATTCACCCGGATGCCAAGAGGCCCAAGTTCGGCGGCAAGCGCACGGGTCAGATAGGCGACACCCGCTTTTGCTGCGCCGTAGATCGCGAGTTTACCGTTGTCGAGCACAGCGATCCCGGTCTGCGAGGAGATGTTGACGATGACCCCTGAACCCTGCGCCCTCATATGCAGCGCGGCCGCCGCGGCGCAGAGCTGCATGGATCTGAGGTTGACCGCGATCAGGTGATCGAAGGCTTCGGGCGTGGTGTCTGTGGACATGGTCCCGCTGTTACGGGCAAGGGGTGCCCCTGCGTTGTTGACGAGGATATCGACCCGTCCGAAAGCATTCACGGTCTCGGCGAACATGCGATACACGTCTTCCGCCCTACTCAAATCGCCCTGAAAGCCTATGGATCGCCGACCCAGCGCCTCGACCTCCGCCATGACGCTGTCCGCCGTCAGCACCTCGCCGACCTTGGCAGCACCGGCAAGGTTGCGGTCGGCAATCACAACATCGGCCCCCAGTCTTGCGAGCCTCAGCGCATAGGCGCGACCCAGCCCGCGCGCAGCGCCGGTCACGACGGCGATCTTGCCGAGCAGGGATTGGGTCATGGGTCGGGGCCTCAAGCTCTCGATGTAATCTTGCTGGCCGGGCCCAACTCTTTTGGCCGACCCGTCATTAGGTTGACCGGCCGCGAGGGCCGATCAACGCGTTTTCGATGTGACGCTCACGCCACCACGTGCTTCTGTTCAGCCTCTTTCTTCAGCAGGAACTTCTGGATTTTGCCCGATGCGGTGCGCGGCATCGCCTCGATTACTTCGACGGCCTCCGGCCAGTATTGCTTGGCCGCGTCGTTCTCCTGCATCCATGCAGTGAGGTCGCTCATGGTGAAATCGTCCCCATCCGACACGACGACAAAGGCGCAGGCGCGCTCACCCATCCGGGCATCGGGATAGCCGACGATGGCGACGTCGCTGACGCGCGGATGGCGATAGAGGATCGACTCGACCTCGACCACGGGGATGTTTTCGCCACCTCGGATGATGATGTCCTTGGAGCGTCCGTCGATGCGGATGTAACCCTCGTCGTCCATATAGGCGAGGTCGCCGGTGTCGAACCAGCCTTCGGCCGAGCGCCCGTCGAGCCCCGGTTTTTTGTAATAGCCCAGAAAAATCTGCGAGCCCCGGAAATAAAGGCGCCCGGTTTCACCGGTCGGCATCGGGTTGAGCTTTTCGTCAGCGATCAGCATGTCCACGCCATCCACGGGCCGCCCATCGGTCGAGGCCGATTTCTCAGCCGCCCGCTCCGGTTCCGTAAGGGTTCCGGCCAGCGCTTCGGTCATCCCCCAAAGTGACGAGACGTCGAGGTTCAAAAGCTTGCGCGCGTTCTCGACGACAATCGGCGGAATTTGCGCACCCCCGCACAGGAACGTGTCGAGCTTGGGTGCCTCGGCTCCATCGCCCACCACCCGACATATATCGGCGAGGAACGGCGTGGCCCCCGCCATGTGGGTGACCCCGTGACGCTTCATGATCTCAACGGCGGCCGCGCCGTCCCAGACGTCCATCATGACAATGGTGCTCCCATAATAGAGCGCCTGCACCATGACGGCAGCATAGCCGGTCATGTGACCGAACGGGGTCGAACCCATATGGACGTCATCCGCGTCCAGACCGAAGCGGTCGCCCAGCGACTTGCAGCAGGCGATAAGCGTGTTGAAGCAATGCATCACACCCTTCGGCTCACCCGTAGTGCCGGAGGTGTACATCAGGACAGCCATCTCACCCGGATCGACCGGATCGCCATCGGCCGCCTCGATCGGCGCTGCACCCGAATTCATCACCGCCTGATCAAAGGACCGGGGGCCCTCGCCACCGACGACAATGATATTGGCAAGGTGCGGCAGTTCCGGCTGAAGCCCGTCCAGCATGGCCTCGAAGTCATGACCGCGGAAGGTCTTGGGGATGATTATCCCCTTGGCCTCGGCAAAGCCGAGCATGAAACGCAGTTCGCGTTCGCGGAAGATATGCATGAGCGGGTTCGGTATCGCGCCGAGGCGAGAGAGGGCATAAGTCGCGATGACGAATTCGGACCAGTTGGGCAGCATCACGGCGACCACGTCACCTTTTCCGATGCCCATCTGGCGAAACGCGCCAGCGGCCTTTGACACGGCTTCGGAGAGCTCGGAATAGCTCAACGTCGAAACCGGGGCGTCATAGCCGCTCGCCGCGACGTACGAGACCAGCGCAGGCTTGTCGGGGTTCTGCTTTACCGCGGCGTCGAGCAGGTCGTCGAGCGTGCGGTCCTGCCACCATCCATCCTGACGCATCTTGGCTGCATGTGCCGTCGGATCGAATTCCATTTTGATTTCCTCCTCCCAGAAAATGCGCCCGGCGCAACCGGACGCGACAGATAGTAACCTAGGTTACTGTAAAAATGCACATGGTATTTTAGACGTCAATAATAATCATCTCGATGATCATTTTGTACCGCAACCAACCTCAGATGGCGTCAGTAGACAAACCGGCCCGCCGGATGCGTCGCTGAGATGCCGCCATCGACCGGAAGAAGCTGACCATCCACATAGGCGGCATCTTCTGATGCGAGAAAGGCGACCGCGCCCGCCATGTCCTCGACATAGCCGGGGCGCTGCATCGGGGTCAGCCCCCCCATACGGTCGATCTTGCCATTGTCGCGCGCCCAGTCGAACATGGGCTTGGTCAGACCGGTCTCGGTCAGCCCCGGCAGGATGGCGTTCACGCGGACGTTCTGCCCGGCAAAGGCACAGGCCGCCGTCATAGTCAGATGGTTCACACCCGCCTTGGCCGCGCCATAGGCCTCGGTGCCGCCCCTCGCGCGCAGCGAGCCGGTGGACGAGTTCAGGATGATCGACCCGCCGCCGTGTTCGGCCATATACCGACCCGCCAGCTTGCAGGCGACGAAGGCTGTGGTGACATTGTCGTGGAACATGCCCTCCCACTGTTCGACAGTCTGCTCAAGAAAGGGTTTCACCGAATCCGTATTGCCGGCGTTCGCAAAGAAGATTTCGAGCCCCCCGAGCTCCGCGACACAACGGTCAATTGCCTGCTGAATGCCGGCCTCGTCCGCCGCGTCGGCGACATGATGGAGTGCCACTCCCCCTGCCTCGCGAACGACCGCAACGGTTTCCTCGAGCGTCGACTCGGTGCGACCGACAACCATGACCGCAGCCCCTTCGGCCGCCATGCGCTGCGCGGTCGCCCGGCCGATTCCACTGCCGCCGCCTGTGATGATCGCGCGCTTTCCTTCAAGCCTGTTCATGCCAAATCTCCTCCTCTACCGGTCGCGAAACACCGCCTCTCGGCTCGCGCGACACGACCCAATGTCGCGCCTCACTTTAAAGTATGCATGATTAAAGTAAACTAGCGTTCGATCTTCACCACAAGGGGTTGAAGCCTTCTTGTCCAACTCGCTCAAGAGAGTTAGGATGCATACGATACGCTGGTTTACGTTTTGGGAGGATCGGTATGGCGGGACCATTGTCAGGTTTCAAGGTCATCGAACTGGCGGGGCAGGGGCCCGCGCCATTTGTGGGTTCGATCCTCGCGGATTTCGGCGCAGACGTGGTTCTCATTGATCGGCCGCCCGGCACCCAATGGCGCCCCGATGTGTCGAGAAAGTACGATTTCTACATGCGCAACAAACGGTCGGTGGCGCTCGATCTAAAGACCGCCGACGGTCTGGAGACCGCGAAACGTCTGATTGCCGAAGCCGATGTCCTGATTGAAGGTTTCCGCCCCGGCGTGGTCGAACGGATCGGGCTTGGACCCGACGTCTGCCTTGAGATCAACCCCAAGCTGGTCTTTGGACGCATGACGGGCTGGGGACAGGACGGTCCCCTGGCGCTGGAGGCAGGGCACGACATCAATTACCTCGCGCTCACCGGCGCACTCAACAGCATCGGCGAGGCCGACAGGCCGCCGCCCCCGCCCCTGAACCTCGTTGCCGATCTCGGCGGCGGTGGGATGTTCCTCGTCACGGGCATCTTGATGGCGCTCCACGCGGTGCGCGACGGAGCGCCCGGGCAAGTCGTGGACTGTGCCATCCTCGACGGCGTGTCCCAGCTCATGTCGATGTTTCAGGGTTTCCGACAGCAGGGACTGTGGTCAGGCAACCGGGCGGACAACATCGTCGACGGCGCAGCGCCCTACTTTGCGAATTACGAGACCAAGGACGGCAAGTATGTCTCGGTTGGCGCGATGGAGCCGGTGTTCTATACCAAACTCGTCGAAGGTATGGGGCTGGTGGAAGCCGATCTGCCGGACCGTGACGAGCGCGCCAACTGGGCCGAAATCAAATCGATCTTTCAGGAGGTGTTCCTGACCCGTACCCGCGACGAATGGGCCGAGCACATGGTGGGTCGAGATGCCTGTTTCTCGCCGGTCCTGTCCATCGACGAGGCTTGGACGCATCCGCAAATGGTTGCGCGACAGACCTTTTCCGAGTTTGATGGCCTACGCTATCCGAGCCCTGCGCCCCGGCTGTCCGGCACGCCCGGAACATTGCGCAAGGCTCCGCCGGAACCCGGCGAGGATACGGAATCGGTTCTTGCGGATTGGGGCATCGAACAGGCCGCTGCCGAGTAAAGTCGTCTGCGCAAGGGGTGCCGCGACCAGTCGGCGCCCCGGCTCAGACCGCTGAAATGCGCGCCTGACGTTCCGCCGGGGGTTCGTCTTCGGAATCCTGCATTGCGACCAACGCGATCAGGTTCTGCTTCATCGCAAAGAGCGTCTTGGACGTCTGCTCCAGATCCTCGCGCGCGATTCCTTCGAGGATAAGATCGTTGAACTGATCGGCGACCGTTTGAATCTTGGCGATGAGACGGCGCGCCTGATCGGTCAGGAAAATCCGCTTGATCCGGCGGTCTCTCTTATCCGGGCGCCGTTCGACGTAGCCCGCTTTCTGAAGCCGGTCGATGAGCGAGCCGAGCGCCACCTTCCCAAGATCCAGTTCATTGGCCAGCTGGGTCTGCGGCAGCCCGTCGTTGCGTGAGATGAAGGCGAGAACCCACCATTGAGAGCGGGTAATACCAATCGGAGCCAGTTCGCGATCGAACGTCACACGCCGCAGTCGTGACACATCATGTATGAGATATCCGAGCCTCAGCTCCCAAGATCTCGTATCTTCCATGTGTTTCCCCGAATCTTTCCGCAGTGCGGCAATCGCTATGCCGCCAACTTGTTTACGTGTAAACAGTTAGCTTCATGAAATTCAGAATGTTAGGGTATCTCGCTTTGCCGGCACACTTTTTGCGTGTGTGTGACACAGGGTCATTAAATGCCGTCGCGAAACACCGTCCGGCCGATGATCATGCGCTGAATTTCGGAGGGGCCTTCGGCGCTGACCAGCGACAGGGCGTCACGATAAAGCCGTTCGACCTCGCTCGATCTGGAGTAGCCGTTCGAGCCGTGGATCCGAAACGCTTCTTCCGCGACTTCGACGGCGGCGTCCGAGGCAAAGAGCTTTGCCATGCCTGCGGCCATGTCGACCCGCGCCCCTGCCGTCTTTAGTCGCGCCGCATTCCGGGTGAGCAAGCGGGCGGCTTCGATCTTTGTGGCCATGTCAGCGAGTTTGAACTGAATAGCCTGATGGTTGCCGATTTTCTGGCCAAAGGTTTCACGGGTCCGGGCATAGTCCAGACCGACCTCGAGACAACGTCGCGCCACCCCGACGCACATGCTCGAAGCACCGATACGGCCCGTTTCCATCGACTGCATCATCTGGGCAAAACCGCGGTTTACACCTGCCTTTTCACCCAAGACCCGTGAGGCGGGGCAGGGGTGCGCCCGCAGGACCAAGTCTGTCGTCTCGACCCCGCGGTCGCCCATCTTGTCGATGATCTCTTCCACCACCACGCTGCCATCACCATCCGCGAATGGCGGTTTCTCGACCATGAAACAGGTCATACCTTTATGTGCCGGTTTCGCTTCGGGGTCCGTGATTGCAAGCACAAAGACCATGTTGGCCGCATGGCCGTTGGTGATCCAGCGCTTGTGACCGGTCAGGCTCCAGCCGCCGTCGTCCAACGGTTCGGCGGCCGTGGTGATCGATTGAACATCCGATCCCGTATGGGGCTCGGTCAGGGAAAACGCGCAACGCAGATCGCCCGAGGCCATCGACGGCAAGAGGCTGTGCTTCTGCGCGTCCGACCCCGAGGTCAGCACGAGATTGCAGCACAGCACATGCGGGTTCAGCACACCCGCGACCGAGACCCAGCCGCTGGCCAGTTCCTCCATCACCGCGCAGTGGGTCGCGAGGTCGAGCCCAAGACCGCCGTAAGCCTTTGGAATGAGCGTGCCGAACAGGCCGAGCGCCTTCATCTGTGCGATGACCTCAGCCCCGATCATGTTGTCACCATCGTCACGCGCGGCGAGCGGTCGGATGATGTCGGCCACGAACGCCTTGATCCGATCGATGTAAGCCGCGTTCTGATCCAATACCTTATCCATGTCGTCCCCGTTTTTCCCGATGTTTGAAACGGTCATTCCGGAAGGGCCCGGTTGATGATCTCATCCATACGGATATCGCCGGGGAGCGCGCCGTAGACCTGTGCGCCCTTCGCCCCAAGCCGGGTCTGGCAGAATGCGTCGGCGATATGTTCAGGGGCGAACTTGATCATCTGCGCCGCCTGCAATGCGAGCGCCATCTTCTCGCCCATGGAGCGCGCCTTGATTTCGGGCATGCCGTCGTCAAAAACGATCTCGCGGATTTCGTCGATGGTCTGGTCGAGAAGCGGATAGCTCCCCCGGACCGCATCCAGTTCGGCGAAAAAGGCGTCGCCCGAATCCGGCTCTTTGCGGAATGCCCGCATGATGTCGAGGCAGATTACGTTCCCCGGGCCTTCCCAAATGCCGTGGATTGGCGCTTCGCGGTATACGCGCGGCATGATCGATTCCTCGATGTACCCAGAGCCGCCGTGGGTCTCGAGACATTCATGGACGAAGGGGACGACACGTTTGTTGACATAGTATTTGGATACGGCCACCGAGATCCGGGCGAAGGCACGCTCCATCGGGTCGGTCATGCCGTTGTCAAAGGCCTGCGCGATCCGCATCATCATCGTTGTGGTGGCCTCGGATTCCAAGGCCAGATCGGCAAGGACATTCTGCATGAGGGGCTGGTCGCACAACCGCCGCTGAAACGCACTGCGGTGCCGGGTGTGGTGAATCGCCTGCGTCAGAGACAGGCGCATCATGCCAGTCGGAATAATGGCGCAGCCCAGCCGGGTATGGAGCATGAACTCCATCACGGTCGGAATCCCGCGCCCTTCTTCGCCGACGAGCCAGCCCCGCGTCTGTTCGAACTCGAGCTCGGTCGAGGCGTTCGACTTATTGCCCAGCTTGTCCTTGAGACGCTCGAGCGAGATTGGGTTGCGGCTGCCATCATCAAGCCAGCGCGGCACCAGGAAACAGCCGGGGCCGTTCTCGGTCTGGGCGACGACGAAAATGATGTCCGCGCCTGCGGCGGAGCAGAACCATTTGTGGCCGGTCAATTCGTATTCGTTTCCGGGACCGGGTTTGCCGACGGGCCGGGCGAAGGTGGTGTTGCGCCGAATGTCGGAACCGCCCTGCTTTTCGGTCGACGTGAAGGCGATGGTCATCCCGGTCTTTTCCCAATGCGGGATCGGGCGCGGATCATAGGCCGTCGACTTCATGAGAGGTTCCCATTTGTCGGCGAGTTCGGGTTGTTTGCGAAGCATCGGAATAATGCCGTAGGTGATGTCGATCGGGCAGAGTGAACCGCATTCGAGTTGCGAGAACAGAAGCTCACCTGCCGCACGCGCCACATGCCCGCCCGGCTTGTCGTGGATCCACGGCATCGCATGAACTTCGTGTTCAAAACCAAGACTCATGATGTTGTGCCACGCCGGATGAAACTCGACCGTGTCGACGCGTTTGCCAAAGCGATCAAAGCGCTTGAGCTCCGGCAACTTGGTGTTGGCGAGTGTCGCGTGTTCGATCCATTCGGGGTCGAAAATCTTGCTGCCGAGCTGCGTGAGATTGTCCTCAGCCCAATCTCCTCCACCGCGCCGGACCGCCGCCTTAAGGATCACATCATTCTCGAAAGCATTGCGCCCTTCGAGAGCCGGGGGCTGGTTCTCAACCGCATGGGTCTTCAGTTCGGTTCGCGGATTGAGATAGGACATTGCGGGGCTCCTCCGTTCAGGGTCGGCCTGCCAGATCAACGTCCGGCGCCGACTCAAATGTTGGCCGCGCGCGTTCGAAAGCGGTCCACGGCCGGTTCCTCCAAAAGCGGCGCACGCCTCCAACGTCGCACCGTGTGAACCGTATTGAATACCTTCGTCTGCCCGTTGACAAGATTATAAACTAGCTGACAGTATGTCATCGTAATTTCATAGTGACTAACTAATGTCGCTGGTCAATTGCGGGAGGAGACGGATGGAAGATCGTGTCGCCATCGTTACGGGAGGCGCCAGCGGCATCGGCCGTGCGACAGCTCTCGAACTGGCGAAGAGTGGTCTTCGGGTCGTCATCTCAGACGTGAACGACGAAGCTGGCAACGCGGTGGTCGAGAGCCTTCGTGCCGACGGGCGCGACGCGATCTTCGTCCATACGGACGTGTCCCGAACGCAGGACGTTGAGCATCTCATCGCATCGACGATCGACACCTTCGGCCGGCTGGACATGGCGTGCAACAACGCGGGCTTCGATGGGCCGATCGGCAGGCTTCTCGACCAGACCGAAGACGCGCTGTCCCAAGTGCTGGCCGTCAATGTCCATGGCACGTTCAACTGCATGAGGGCCGAAATCGCCCATATGCTCACGGCTGGCGGCGGCGCGATCGTGAACATCGCCTCGGTCGCGGGTCTCGTCGGCATGCCGAAAATGTCGCTTTATTCCGCCGCAAAACACGCGGTCGTCGGGCTGACCCGAACCGCCGCGATCGAATACGCTGCAAAGAACATTTCGATCAACGCGGTCTGTCCAGGGGGCATCGAGACACCGATGCTGCAACGGCTGTCGGACCACGTCGACCCCGCGCGAACGCAGGGCGAAAATCTGGCCCGCGCGCATCCGGCAAAGCGGCTGGGGCGACCTGAGGAAGTCGCCGCGGTCATCGCCTTTTATCTCATGGGACGGTCAGGCTTCTCCACCGGAGCCGTCGTGCCTGTGGACGGAGGGTATTCAGCCG
The DNA here is from genome assembly GCA_036154315.1 of Pseudomonadota bacterium. Classification (GTDB taxonomy): domain Bacteria; phylum Pseudomonadota; class Alphaproteobacteria; order Rhodobacterales; family Rhodobacteraceae; genus Maritimibacter. Next base: position 179,756 of record JAYZLL010000040.1, on the reverse strand, counting down.
GCTGACCGCATCGTCAGCCAATATCCGAACGCACCGAACTCTTGGGAGGAGACTACGTGCAAGTAACCGGAATTTTGAAACGCTGCCTGACCACGAACCCTGACGGGATCGCGACGATTTCAGATCAGCAGTCCAAGACATGGCGCGACACCTATTGGGACATCGCCAAGGGTGGGGCAGTCTTACGGTCTTTGGGGGCGGGAGCCGGCGATCGGGTAGCCGTGCTCGCCCTGAACGGAACGACCTATTTCGAACTGCTCTTCGCCATGCCCTGGATCGGGTCGATCATCGTCCCGCTGAACACACGTTGGTCGCTGGAAGAACTCTTTCATGCGATGACCGATTCAGGCTCTGAAATCCTGATGGCGGACGACACGTTCCTTGATCAGGCACGCGATCTCGCAAAACGTCTGCCGGGTCTCCAACTGGTCTATATCGGCGCTGAAGAGTGCCCTGCCGACATGATCGATTATCGCGCGGGTGTTGCCGCGACCGACCCTGTACCGGCACACGAGAGCGCCGAGGACGATCTGTGGGGCATCCTCTATACCGGCGGCACGACGGGCCACCCGAAAGGCGTGATGCTGTCCAACAAGAACCTGTTCGTGGCCGGGCTGTTCTGGCTCGCCACCTGCCATTTCACAGACACGACACGCTACCTGCACGTGGCCGGGTTCTTCCACATCGTCGCCACGATGCCGGGGATTGCAGTAACCATGGTCGGCGGCACGCATATCATCGAGAGCCGGTTCGACCCGGTCCCGACGATGCAAACCATCGAACGGGAAAAACCGAACTACGCGACCTTTGTCCCGACGATGTTGTCGATGATGTTGAACGATCCTGAGTTCGGCAAATACGACCTAACCAGCATGGGTCAGTGCGTCTACGGTGGCTCTCCGATCCCGGACGTGCTGATCGGGCGCATGATCGAGAACCTCCCGACGTGGGAGTTCATTCAGGGCTACGGGCAGACGGAATCCACCGGGATTCTCACAAGCCTCCCGTGGAGGGCCCATTTCGGCGAAGGCAGCGCGAACAAGCGAAAGGCGACGGGCATCGCCGTCTACGGCGCGAACATCGCCATTCTCGACCCTGCGACAGGCAGGCCTGTGCCGCAGGGCGAACAGGGCGAAATCGCGGTTCGCGGACCGAATGTGATGCAGGGCTACTGGGGCAATCCGGAAGCCACGCAGGACACGATCCGGGACGGTTGGCTTTACACCGGCGATGCCGCCTATATGGACGAGGACGGCTATCTGACCGTCGTGGACAGGATCAAGGACATGATCGTCACCGGGGGTGAGAACGTGTTCTCGAAAGAGGTCGAGAACGCCGTGTCGAAATGTCCGGGTGTGCAGGAATGCGCCGTGATCGGCATCCCCGACCCCAAGTGGGGCGAAAAGGTTCATGCGGTCGTGGTCCGTCGGTCGGGTCACGAGACCAGCGAGGACGAGATCATCTCGTTCACCCGCGAGTTGATCGCCGGGTACAAATGCCCCCGCAGTATTGAATTCGTCGACGCGATGCCGATGTCCGCCGCCGGCAAGGTGATGAAGGGCGAACTGCGCAAGGCGTTCTGGTCGGACCGCGAGAAGCGCGTGAACTGACCGCAGACCGACATGCTGATCGGCGCGGCGGTCCCCCGTTCGCGGCGCGAACCGAGCCGATCCCAAGACCTGATCCAAGCCTCGTCGCACGTCCGTGCGGCACAGCTTGAGCAGTCCGGCCCACGGAAAAACGGGCCGGGTATCAAAAACGGGAGGATTACATGAACACTACTTTTCGCTCGGTCGCTTTGACCACGGTATCGGCCGCCGCCGGTCTGACCATGTCCGCACAGGCTGCCCTGTCCGACGTCGTCATCCGATACTCCAACTGGCTCCCCTCAGGCTATTTCCTGCATGAAAATGTGATCAAACCTTGGATGGACGAGGTCGAACGCGTCACCGAAGGTCGCGTGACCTTTCAGATCGCACCCAAAGTGATCGGCACCGTCGTCGGCTCCTACGACGTGGTGGCGGATCGTCTGGCCGATGCCGCCGTGATGGTGCCCGCCTACACGACCGGGCGCTTCGTGGCACAGGAAGGCGTCGAATTGCCGTGGCTTGGCGATGACCCGGTCGCGCGCGCGGTCGCAACATGGCGTGCGTACGAAGATCATCTCGAGCCCGCAGGCGTGTTCGAAGAAATCAAGGTGATCAGCATATTCTCGACGAACACCGCCCATGTCTTTACCTCCGGCGCGACCATCGAAACCGCCGCGGATTTCGAAGGACTCAAGCTGCGCACACCCGGCGCCTTGGTGAGTGACGAACTCGAACTTCTGAAATCCGTCCCGGTGTCCAAGCCGGTTTCGGAAGCCTACGAACTGATGAGCGGCGGCGTGATCGACGGGCTCGTGTCGAACCACGACGCGGTCGTCGGCTTCAAGCTCAACGAGTTGACCAAACTCGTCTACACCGTCGAAGGCGGGATGACCGCTACGGCGACGATGGTCGGTATGAACTGGGACGCCTGGAATGAAATCTCGGAAGAGGACCGGGCGGCGATCGACGAAATCTCGGGCGAGGCGATCGCACGAGACGTCGGGGTCGCAAACCTCGCAAACCGTGATGCGGCCATCGAAATGCTGCAAGCCTCGGGTGCAACGCTCCTGACCGTACCGGCCGAGGTCGTCGACGAACTCAAGGAGATCACCGCCCCCGTCACAGCCGACTGGGTCGCCCGCGCTAAAGACTCCGGGATGGAGAACCCCGAGGCCATGCTCGAGCAGTTCAATGCGGACTACGAAGAGGCTCTCGGCGGCAGCTGACGCCGGATCACCGCACCCGCCAAGAATGCTGTCCCGCCCGATCAGTCCGCGCGGGGCAGTCACCGCTCAGCCACGTTGAGCGCCTTTCACGAAAGGAAAACGAATGGACGTTCAGAACCATGACGGCCTGCGCAGAATTGCGTGGCGGACAGATCGCGACCGGCAGGAGATCGAAAGTTACTCGCCCTGGCACCTGCTTCCGGGCGACACGATCTACGACTGCCTCGCCGCGTCGGCCGCGGCGACACCCGACAAGACGGCGGTTTCGCTGCTCGACCGCGAGGACGCTACCAAAGTCAGCACACAGTTCACCTATGCGGCGTTCGTCGGCGACATTCGACGGGCCGCCTGTCTGTTCGCGCGCACCTGCGGCGACGCAACGCCCGTGGTCACGGTCATCGCGCCCCTGCATCCCGAGGGTCTCATCGCCACATGGGCCGCCGAAACCGTGGGGATCGCGAACCCGATCAATCCCTATCTGGATATCGACTCGGTCGCCGCGATCATGACGACCGCAGGGTCGAACATTCTGGTCGTCGGCACGGCGGAATATGGGCCCGGACTCTGGGACAAACTTGAGGCCTTGAGGGAAAAGCTGCCCGGATTGAAAGCTGTCTTTACGATCACCGAGGGCGATGCGGAAACGCGGTTCCGTACGGCTCTGGATGGCGAGAGCGCCGACGGCTTCGAGGGACTTCGTCGGACCGACGGCGATGCGGACGCGACCTATATGCCCACCGGTGGAACCACGGGCGTTCCCAAGCTCGTACGCCACAGCCAAAAGCGTCAACTGCTCGATGCGTGGCTGATGGGCGCGCTGATGGGCTGCGAGACCGATGAGGTGGTGGGGCAGGGCATGCCGCATTTCCACGTCGGTGGACTGGTCGCCGCCTCCCTGCGCGCCATGCTCTTTGGTCAGTCGCTCGTGCTCTTTACCGTCGACGGATTCCGCCACCCGCATATGGTCGGCAGGTTCTGGGATGTGATGACCGCGCATGGGATCACCAACCTCATCGCCGCGCCGACCAGTGCCGCCGCGATCCTCGGGCAGAAGGATGCAGACCATTCTGGCAACGTGATCCGGACGTTCGGATGTGGCGGCAGCACGGTGCCCGCCGAACTGCTGCGCGCCTTTCACAAACGCTTCGCGCTTTATCTGCGCGAACTCTGGGGCATGACCGAATTTCACGGCGTGACCACGGGACACCCGAGCGACGGGACCGAGCCTATGATCGGATCGGTGGGCAAGGCGTTTCCGTTCCACCGGGTCGTCGCAGCCGAGCTCGACGGCCAGCGCTTCCGGAGTGAAGCCCCGCACGGGTCCGAGGGCGTCCTGATCGCCCAAGGGCCCTGTATCGGCGAGGGGTATCTGGACAATCCTACCGCAGGCGAAGAGCTCTGGGTGTCGGATGGGCCCGGCGGCGGTATCTGGGCCAGCACCGGCGATATCGGCTCGATGGATGCCGAGGGGCACATCTGGGTCCACGGGCGGCAGAAAGACCTGATCATCCGGGGCGGGCATAACATCGACCCCAAGGTCATCGAGGAAGCTTTGCAACATCACGAGGCGGTGCAGGTCTCGGCGGCGATTGGCAAACCCGATGCGACACGCGGTGAAATGCCCGTAGCCTTTGTTCAACTCAAAGACGGGGCCAAGGTTACGCCCGAAGAGCTGATAGAGTTTTGCCGCACCCGGATATCCGAGCGCGCAGCGGTGCCGGTCGAGATCACGCTGATCCCAGCGATGCCGATGACGGCGGTGGGCAAGATCGCCAAACCGGACCTGCGCGAGATCGCGGGGAAAGCAGTGGTCGAAGACGTGCTCTCCACCCTCATCGACCCGCACGCCATCCGTTCCATCGACTTCGGTAAGGTTGGCAAACGGCAGGTCGCGCATATCCGTCTGGCCGCCGACCCGGATACCCGCACACGGATTGAGGACGCTTTCACCACCTACGAATTCGGCGTGGATCTGAATTACGACCTTAGCTGAGCTTGGTCAGAAACGCGTAGTTCCGCTCAAACAGCTCGGCCCCGCGCACGTCGTCGTTAATGGTGTCGTCCAGCACCATGTTTCGGATGCGGGGGGTCGAAATAATCATCGAGATCGCACAATCTGCAACGGCGACCGAGGCAAAATCCGGGAAGCGACCAAACACTTTGGCCTCGGCAACCTTATCCTCGAGCACTTTGGCCAAGGCCAGATAGAACTCGCGCACCACATCGGCCAGCTGCGGCAAACGGCTCATTTCGCCGAAGTAGGTTCTGAGCAGCTTGGCCTCTTCCATGTCGCGCCCACGATCCCATAACTTTTTGCAAATGTTGCGAAAATCGGACTCGAAGGCAGACTGCCGGATCGGCATCGCCTCCAGCGCATCGAGGAAATTCTCGGTGTCGCGCGTCGCGACTGCGAGAAGCAGGTCATCGGTCGAGGGAAAGCGCTGCAGGATACTGCGACGCGTAACCCCAAGGTCGATTGTCAGCTGTCGGATCGTGGTCGCCGCAAATCCCCTGTTCGCAAAGGACAGAAGCGCAGCCTCGAGGATCGCGTCCGTCAACAGGGCGGCCTCATCCAGACTGGGACGGCCCGCCGACCGTTTACTCTGGGAAATTTTCTCGAATGCGCTCACGCCTTTGCCATACATCAGATCGCGAGCCCCAATCCACGAATTTATTTAGTAAGCTACTAGATAGTACGCTGGCATTTCTTGTTGACAGCCATCTGATATGCCGCCTAGTTTCGCATAAATGATCACTTTGTGTGCTATTTATAGCGCAGTGACGGGGAGGTCCAGCGCAAGGGTGTGATCCTGCGTGCTGGCGGGAGGAGTGGTACAATGCCGAACGATATGACGCCGCAGGATCTGCGCGACTGTCCGAGCGATGCCTTCATCGCCCAGATGCGCGAGGCCTATCCGGTTGAACCTGAAATGGACCGGGTCCTGACCCGCAAGATGCAGAGTCGCCAATCCGCGACATTCGGCGATTTCACCATCGACCACCTGATCGGCTGCCTGAAGGCCATGCTTTCGGACAAGCTCGACGGTGCATTCACGGTTCACGATCCGCACTGGCTCGCCGGGGGGGCATCGAAACTTCAGGTCGTGTTCGATCTCGACTGGGACGATCCCGAACAGGGCCGCACGACGACCCGAATGGTCGCCCGGATGGAACCCGCAGAATCGCTCAACGCGACCAGTCGACCGCGCGAGTTCCAACTGATCAACGCTTTCAAAGGTGTTCTGCCGGTGCCGCGCGTGTTCTGGCTCGACGACAGCGCCACGTGGTTCCCACAGGAAACCATCGTTTACGAGTTCCTCAAGGGGGTCACCCGCCCGAGTGCCGAAGCCTCGCGGGTAAGCGGTCTCGGCCAGACCTTCGGGCCCGAGGTGCGCGCCGCTCTGGGCCCGCAATTCGTAGAAAGCCTCGCGCGCATTCACACCCGTGACTTCGCCGGAGCGGACCTGTCGGCATTTCACGTGCCGGCAGTCGGTACGACCGAAACCGCGATGCTCCAACTCAACCGTGCGCGCCGGGTCTGGGACGAAGACCGGGGGCACGACCTGCCGCTGTTCGATCTCGCGGCGGAATGGTTGTCGGACCATCTTCCGGATCTGGACGTACCAAGCCTGTTGCATGGCGACTTCCGCCCAGGGAACTTTCTGTTCGACGAGTCGACGATGCAGATCACCGCATGGCTCGACTGGGAACGCGGGTACATTGGCGACCGGCACCGCGATCTGGCATGGACCAGCACCTCGACCTTTGGAAGTTTCGCCGAAGACGGCACAACCTTTCTGGTCAGCGGCCTGATCCCGGAAGACGAGTTCTTCGCCCGCTACAAAGCCGCTTCGGGCCTGTCGGTCGATCCGAAAAAACTGCGCTTCTACAAGGCATTGAACAGCTTTCAGTTGATGGTCTCGGCGCTCGGCACAGCCTATCGGCTCGTCCGGCTCGGCAAGACCCATCAGGACGTCCTGCTCGCCTGGGTCGAAGGTGTCGGCTACGCGCAGGCAGAAGAGTTACGCCGCGCAATGCTGGAGGATCTCTGACATGCCAAACACAGTCGAAAACCTTCTGCGTGCCATGCACCGCTCGATGGACGAGGTCATCGCACCGTCGGTTCCCTCGGACAATCCGCTCGCACGAGAACAGAGCATGCTGGTGGCCAAGGCGCTCGCGTTCCTAGCGACACAGATTGGCTACTTGCACCAGAAGGACCGCCACGAGCTGTTGGCCTATTCGGACATAGCGGCCGGCATCCTCGCGGCCTCGGACGAACCCGAGAGGCCTGAGGCTTTGAAATGGCTCGAAGCCGCGCATGACCGGGCCGCCGCCGTCGCAGTGCGGCCCGACGCTGCCTCGAACGACGTCACAGGGGCAGTCGCCGATTTGACCGGCGCGATCTGCGCCCTGATACGCGCGCGCAAGGAACTGTCGTCCAAAGTGCAGAACGCGCTCCGGTCGAACGTGCTCACCGGGTCTAAACCGGTTCTCGATCTCAACCGGTCCTTCTTCCTGCCGACCGGGTTCGAGCGCAGCACAGATGCCCCGCCGCCCCTGGCTGAAATCCTCACGCGCGAAAACACCTGAACAAGACGGAGCACAACAGCATGTTCACCAACGACCAGGTCAACTACCAGATGCCGGCTGACGCCCACCATTCCTGGGTGGAGACATGGCAATTCCCCATCGTGATCCCGGAAGAAAACATCCATGCGCTCGTCTACGTCGCGGCACGGCCAAAGTTCGGCGTCTCGGCATTTCAGATTATGGTCTGCGGGTCTTTGATCGACAGCCGCGCCGAGCTGCTACATTTGTACGACAATCAACACCTTCCGATGCCCGAGGACTTCTCGGATTTCACTTCGGAAAGCGGACTGTCTTTCAAAGTTCTCAAAGCCCCGCGCGACTACCGCCTCGACTATGTCGGGACCGACGGAACCGAGATTCATGTCGACTGGCTTGGCCTCATGGACCCGTTCGATATCCATGACCCCGATCACAGTCCGCAGGCGCGGTCGGTCGAGGATCTGCACGGCGACATCGACGCGACCGGAAAACACGATGCGGGCCATATGGATATGACCGGGCGTATTCGCGGAACCATGACTGTGCGCGGTAAGACCTATGAGGTCGACAGCATCGAGCGGATGGACCGGTCCTGGGGTCCGCGCAATCCGACCATCATCCGCAACATGTACATCGTGAGCGCGACGATCGACGAGAACCTCGCTTTTCACATGATCTGCCCGTGGGACCCGGACAAGCCGCAGGGCGATCAGTTTCAGCTGACCCATGGCTACGTACTGGATCACGGCGAAGTCTACGGCCTGACCACCGACCTCGAGATGCGGGTGCAGCACATGGGCGCAATTTGCAGCAGTCTGGAAATGACGGTGACGGATACGCGCGGCAAATCCTACGACCTGATGGCGACGGCCAATGTGGGCTGCCCGTGGCACCCGTATCCGAGCGCGCTGACCCACAACGGGCTGATGACTTGGCACCATGCTGGCAAACGCGGATACGGGATCGTGCTGGCGAACTACTGCGTGCCGTGGCTGAACCAGCGTCAGGGGCGGGTCGCGGGCGGGCTCGATCCAAAGATCTGGTGCTGAACCCAGGGCCAGCGACACAAAAAGCCCCCCGCGCGGACATTCCGGCGGGGGGCTTTTCTTTGATCCGTAGGTCGTCAGCCAGACACTTCCTGCGCCATGTAATCGATCATGGCCTGAGGGTCTTCCATCCCGGCTGCTTTCGCCCGTTCGATCCAATCCTCACGGGCGGGCGCGGCCGCCGCTTCCATCGCGTCGACGAGGGCCTGATCAGGCTCGTAGATCTCGACCCCGTTGCTGGTGAGCGTCTCGCAGGCTTCGGCGAGCGTTTCGGTCAGCATGTTTCCGACACGCGCCGCCAGCGCCTCGCCCGAGATATCCATGATCGCCGCCTGATCGGCTTCGGAAATTCTGTCCCAAGCAGCCGGGTTCATGGCGATCAGAACCATCGAGTTGTTGAAGCCACCGGGCATGTAGGTGACCGTTTTCAGAACGCCCTGAAGGTTAAAGCCGACGACCGAGTCGAGGGGAAAGATCGCCCCGTCGATGACACCGCCATTCGCCAGCTCATAAAGCTCCGAGGCCGGTTTCGACACCGGCGTGGCCTCCATCGACGTCAGCGCCTGACTGATGGCGTCTGATGGCGAACGGATTTTTTTGCCGGCCATGTCTTCCATCGTCTCGATCCGGTCTTCGACCATCGCGATCTGCCCGGAGTTGGCGCAATAGACGCTGAGGGCCTTTACCTCTTCGAACTCGCCAAGCGGCGCGATGAACTTTTCATAGGCACGCCAGGTGGCTGGGCATCGTTCGGCCGTGTTGTTGCCCATAAACGGAAGGTCGAGACCGTCCATCAGTGGGAACCGACCGGGGGTATAACCCGGCAGGAACAGCGTGATGTCGGCAAGCCCGTCGGCGGCGACATCGTACTGCCCCGGCACGGTGCCGACGACCTTGGGCGAAATCGTAACCTTGACCCGCCCCTCGGTGACCTTCTCGATATCCTCTAGCCACGGCTTCATGGCGCGTTCATGCAGCGGATATCCGGATGGCAACCAGTTGGAATAGCGTAGCACCACGTCTTGTGCGACTGCTGGGACGGCGAGGGCCACGAGAGCCCCGCCGAGTATCACGGCTGTCAGGCCGTCACGTATGCGTTTCATGTCTTCCTCCCTTTTGAAAAGCCTTCCACCCGGTCGTGCGCCGTCGCGCCCCGTCAGAACAACAGCTGGGGAAGCCACATGACGAGGCCCGGGAATATCGCGATGATCGCGATCCGCACGATGTCGACCGCGACGAAGGGTACGATCCCGCGAAACATGTCCCCCATCTTGAGATTGGGCACCGATGATCGGATCACGAAGAGGTTGATCCCGATCGGCGGCGTGATGAGACCGATCTCCGAGGCGACGACCACGAGGATGCCGAACCAGATCGGATCATAGCCGAGCGCGATGACCACCGGGAACAGGATCGGCACGGTGATCAGCATCATCGAAATGCTCTCGAGCACGCAGCCCAGAATAATGTAGATCACGATGATCGAGATGATCACGCCCGTCGGGCTCAGACCGGAGTCGTTAATGAAGGTCTCGAGATAGCTATGCACGCCGGTAAGGTTCAGGAATTCCACGAACATGCTGGCGCCGAACAGGATCGCGAAGAGGCTCGCCGACACCAGACCGGAGTCGATGATGATCACCCAGATCTGCTTGAACGTCAGCTTGCGCGAGAAGATGGCAAAGATCAGCGCCCCAAACGCACCGATGCCCGCCGCCTCGGTCGCGGTGAACTGGCCGGTGTAGATACCGCCCATGACGAGCCCGAAGAGCAGGATGACCGGCCAGATTGCCGAAAGCGACCCAAAGCGTTCGCGCCACCCCACCGCCTCGACCTGCGGGGCGGTTTCCGGTCTGCGCCAGACCACCCATTTAATCGCAACGATGTAAAGCACGATGCCAATCAGACCCGGGACGAGTCCGGCGGCAAAGAGCATCCCGATGTGGGATTGCGTCGTCACGGCATAGACCACCATGATTACCGAAGGCGGGATCAGGATGCCGAGCGTCCCGCCCGCCGCGACCGAGGCCGCAGACAATCGGTCCGCGTAACCGAACTTGCGCATCGGCGGCAGAGCCACCCGGGACATCGTCGCCGCGGTCGCGACGCTCGACCCGCAAATTGCCCCGAAGGCACCGCTTGCAACGATTGACGCCATTGCGAGACCGCCTTTTCGACGGCTCAGAAACAGTTGCGCAGAATGAAACAGGCTGCCGGAAATCCCGGCTCCCGCCACCAGATTGCCCATGAGGACGAACAAGGGCAGCACCGAGAGTGAATAGCCCATCGTCGAACTTTGCGCGGCCATGCCCAGCATCGTACGTGACGGCACGAGCCCCATGTTCATGTAAAGCCCGAACAATCCGACGCCCGCGAGGGCGATGGCGATGGGGAACCGCATCATGATCAGGGCGAGTGCGCCCGCGAAGGCGAGAATAGCGGAGATCATACTTGGGTGTCCCTATGCTCGGGGGCCTTGCGGGTGAACTCGAGAACGGCTGCGACCAGCGCGCCGATCACAGTGGCGACCGAACAGGCGAGGATCATGTCGTAGACGAAGCTCCAGTTGAGCCCGAGCTGCGAGAACTCTTCACCCGACCGAGCCGCGCGTCCGGAAAAGACCCAGGCCTGCCACGCGAGAAGTCCGAAAATCACCGCGGTGAGGATCGAACCGCCGGCCTGAACGAAACGCTCGACCCAGCCGCCGGGTTTGAAAGGGATGAGCTCGACCGAGATATGTCCCGACCGCAACGCGAGCAGAGGGAACGCTCCAAACGCCATTGCCGCCATCGACAACTCGGTAATCTCGGTCCCGGCAGACAGCGGACTGTCGAAGACGTTCCGCATAAAGACATCGATGAACACGACAAGCATCAGGATGGTGAGCGACACCCCCACCCAAAGGCTCAGGATCCATTCCACTATTCGCACTATGTCCTCCCTAAGGGGTCAAGCCCCTGTTTTTGTTAGCTAAGGCAATTCCAACAGTTCCTCGACGGCGCCATATCCGTCGTCGACGGCCAATTGCAGGTATCGGTCGCCCCCACGCGTGATGATGCTGGGCAAGACGGTTCTGGGCGCGCGGGACCGGGCCGCTTCAAAAGCCGCGTCGAGCGTTTCCGTCTGGGCGAGCAGGCCGAGGTTCATGCGCGTCGGAAAGACGATCTCCCGCTCACGGGCGCGGGCCAGTTCGAGCGCATGGGCCGGGGCAATCCATTCGGCTTCGACGGTTTCCCGACCGTCGGACAGCGCGTCCTGCCGGGCTGGGGCCGCCGCGAGATAAAAGAACGTGTCAAAACGTTTGGGCACCACCGCCGGGGTCAGCCAGCGGGAAAACAGCGTCAGTCGCGACAGGTCGAGCACCACCCCGTTCGCGCGGACGGCGTCGATGAAGCGGACCTCACGACGGTCGACCGCCTTGCGCAGCGCAAGCGTTTCGGGGCCGGGCGCGATGCGACCCGGATCACCCAGTATGATCCCACATTCCTCGAAACATTCCCGGATCGCGGCGATACGCGGGGCGCGTTCCGCCTCAGGTATCTGCGCCCAGCCGATCACGTGATCGGCCCAGGCAGGATCGGCGTCGTCGTCGTTCAGTTTGCCGCCGGGAAACACCATCGCACCGGCGACGAAGTCGATCTTGTGGTGACGCTTCACCATCAGAACTTCGAGATCATCCTGTTCCCGGACCAGTATGGTCGAGGCGGCCAGAAATATCGGTGCTTCGGTCACGGCAACTCTCCCGGTTTCAACTGATCTTGCGGCTTTGCCCGTCCCAATAAGGGTCGCGCAGTACATTCTTGCGGATCTTGCCGACCGGCGTGACCGGCAGGTCCTCGTCCCGGAATTCGATACTGCGCGGCACCTTGTAGCCGCCGATAAGCCCGCGGCAGTGCGCAATCAGGTCCTCTTCCGTGGCGCTCTTGCCGTCCTTCAGGACGACCACCGCATGGACGCTTTCCCCCCAACGCTCGCTCGGAATGCCGATGACCGCCGCCTCGCGCACGGCCGCGTGCTGATAGAGCGCCCGTTCGACATCGACGGAATAAACGTTTTCGCCCCCGGTCACGATCATGTCCTTGATCCGGTCGGCGATATAAAGATACCCGGCCTCGTCAAAGTACCCCGCATCGCCGCTGCGCAACCAGCCGTCGACCAGCGTTTCCGCCGTCGCTTGAGGATTGTGCAGGTACGAGGTCATGACGTTGTCGCCGCGCAAAAGCACTTCGCCGGTTTCGCCGATGGCTGCCGTCTCGCCATCGGGACGGACCACCTTGATCTGCAAACCCGGGACGACGCGGCCGGCGGCCTTAAGCCGCTCGGGATTGTTGGCGAGCGCCTCGACATGGTCGGACGCCCGAAAGGCGACACCGTAGCCGGTGGTCTCGGTCATGCCGTAGATCTGGTGAAAGCCCCACGTGGGCAATTCTCGAAACGCATTCTGAAGCACCGCTTCCGGCATCGGAGACCCGCCATAGACACAGGTGCGTATGCTAGAGAGGTCGTAATCCTTCAGCCGCGGATGGTTCAGCAGCATGTTGATCATCGTCGGCACCATGACGATGTTCGTCGCTTTGTGCGTATGGATCGCTTCGAGAACCGGTTCCGCTTCGAACTTGGGCAGGATCACGTGGGTGCCAGCCGCGAGCGTGATGTACCAGCACGGCCCGGCACCCGCGAGATGGAACAGCCCACCGACATGGACGTGGGTAAGATCCTCGCGCTGAGGAAGCGTTGCGAGAAAGCAGATCGAGGTCGTCATCGCGTTGCGATGCGACAAGGCCACGCCCTTGCTCTGCGACGTCGTGCCCGAAGTGTAGAGCACGACATAAAGGTCGTCGCCCTTTCGGTCGGCATCGGGCATAGGATCGGATTGCTCGATGAGCGTTTCGTAGTTCAGCATCCCATCGGGCGTCGCGCCTTCGCCCATGTAGATCATGGTCACGTCATTGCCCTCGGCCAGCGCGCGCCCGTGGTCGAGGAACTGGTCGTCGACGAATAGGATACGCGCTTTGGAATCCCCCATCGCGAACCGGTTCTCGGCCACGGCCCAGCGTATGTTCAGGGGCGTGAACGCGGCCCCGGCCCAAGGGATCGCATAGAAAATTTCGACGTAGCGGTCCGAATTCGTGCCGATCGCGGCTATGCAATCGCCCGCGCCGACGCCAAGGGTCTTTAGCGCTCCGGCCAGTCGCGCCACCCGGTCATAGACCTCGCGCCATGTGCGGACACGGTCACCGAACACCGTGGCCGGTCGGTCGGGCGCGTCCAGATAGGCTTGTCTCAGTATCTGCGTTGCCTGCATGTGTTCCTCCCAAAACCCGTGATGCGCCCGTCAGGCGTGTGCCTTCAGACGTTCCCGTGAAATAATCATCTTCATGATCTGCGCGGTGCCATCGCCGATCTCGATCCCCATGACGTCGCGCAGTCTTTGCTGATGCGGAAGGTCCTTGGACCAGCCGTAGTGCCCATGCGTCAGCAGGCATTGATGGATCGTCTCGACGGCGCGCAGCGGCCCCAGCCATTTGCACATCGCGGCTTCGGCCGTATGCGTGCGACCGGCATCGCGCAGGCGCAGCGTTTCCATGCAGAGGGCCCGGACCGAGGCAAGAATGCCCTCCTGTTCCGAAAGCGGAAACGTGACGCCTTGAAAATTGGACAGCGTCTTACCGAAAGCCTCGCGCTCCTTCACGTAACGCCAGCTTTCGTCGAGCGACGCTTGGGCGGCCCCCACGCATTGCAGCCCGAGCAAAGCACGGCTGTAGTCGAACCCCTGCATAATCTGGACGAAGCCTTTGTTCTCTTCGCCCAGCAGATGATCGTCGGGGATGAAGACATCGTCGAAAAACAGCGATCCACGGCCCAGAATGCGGCTCCCCAGATCATCGAAACGGGTCCGCGTCAGACCCTTGGCGGTGGTGTCGAGCAGGAACGCGCTGATGCCCTTGGCTCCATCCTCGGGGCGACCCGTCCGGGCAAAGAGGAGCACGGCGTCGGCCTGATCCCCGCAAGAGATGGAGGTCTTTTCGCCGTTGAGCAGATAGCCTCCATCGACCTTGTCGGCCCGGAGAATGAGATGTGCGGCATCGGACCCGCCTCGGGGTTCGGTGAGGGCGATGGCCACGATCGCCTCGCCCGTGACGATCTTGGGAACCCAGCGCTCGGCCACGTGTTCCTGTGCGAAATCCGAAATCACCTTTCCCTGCAACGACCCCATGATCGGCAGGTAGCCCATGTTGAAGTCGCCATACCCGATCTCTTCAGCAATGATGCCTGAGGTGACGGACGGCAGATCCAGCCCGCCGAACCGTTCGGGCAGTTCCGGTGCCAAAAGGCCAAGTGCCCCCATGTCCCGCAGGAGATCGCGGTCGACGAGCGTCTCGGTGCGCTCCCGATCCATATAGCGCGGAAGCAGCCGTTCACGGGAAAACCGGCGGGCCGTGTCCCGAATTTCATCATACGTGTCGTAGGCGGTATTCAATGAGTGTCCTTTCACACCGGCCTCAGCGGCCCGTGTATTCGGGTTCTTCTTTTCGGATCAGCGATTGAATGGCGTTCCAGCAGTCATCGGTTCGGGCACAGCGCGCGATCGCCTGCGCCTCGTCTTCGAGCTGCATTTCCATCGGTTGGTTCGACGTGGTCATGAGAAGCCGCTTCATCTCGCCATAGGTGCGGGTCGGACCAGCAGCCAGTTGCCGGGCGAGGGCGCGGGCCTCATCCAACAGATCGGCATCGGGCACCACCCGGTTGACGAGCCCGTTGGCCGCCGCCGTCTCGGCATCCCACATCTCGTTGAGCATGAAGAATTCCGCCGCCTTGCGCGATCCGACCCGCTTCGGAATGAAATGCGTCCCGGCCCCGTCGGCGACGAAACCGATCCGGTTATAAGCGGCGTAGAAGCGCGCGCTTTCCCCGGCGATGGCGAAATCGGACATCGCGGTCAGGGCCGTGGCACCACCGGTGCAGAGCCCGTGAATAGCCGTCACCACGGGGGCGTTGCCACGGGTGAATCTGGCAATGGCCATATGCAGGGTCGCCGTCGCCTTTTTCAGCATGCGCGGCATCTCTTCGCGGTCGGCGCCTAGCCATTTGATATCGGCACCCACACTGAAGTACTTTCCTTCGGCGTGGATCAGGATCGCGCGCACCGCGGGGTTCTCACTCGTCTCCGAGGCCAGGTCGCTCATCTCCGCATTGAAGGCGAGGTCGAACGGATTGCCGCGGTCGGGCTGACACAGAACGATTTCGGCCAGCCCGTTCTCGATGGTCATTTTCGTGGCGCTGCCAGCCATCAGATCGTCTCCATTTCTTGCTTAACGAGGTCGCGCAGCGTGGCCTTCTGGATCTTGCCGGCTCCGTTGAGCGGCAGGTCGTCCATGAGCCGCAGGCGGCGCGGAATCTTGTAGCGGGCGAGTTGCGCCGTGCAGTGCGCCTCGAGCTCGTCATAGGTCAGGCTGGCGCCGGGTTTGGTCACGACACAGGCCACCACCGTTTCGCCCCACTTCTCGTCGGGGGCGGCCACGACCGCGACGTTGGCCACAGCCGGATGGTCCAGAACGACGCTTTCGACTTCGGCGGGATACACGTTTTCGCCGCCGCTGATGATCATGTCCTTCACGCGGTCGCAAACGAATAGAAAGCCGTCTTCGTCGATGTAGGCGACATCTCCGGTGCGGAACCAGCCGTCTTCCGTGAACGCCTCTTGCGAGGCGTCCTTGAGACGCCAGTAGCCGACAAAAATGTTGTCGCCCTTGAGCTGCACCTCGGCTTTGACATGCGGTTCGGTGATCAGATTACCGTCTCCGTCCTGCAGCCGAAATGCGCCCATCATCACGGCTCGACCGACCGAATTGATCTTCGGAAGCGCGTATTGGGTTTCGAGAAATGTATGGGCCGACGTGGATTCGGTCAGGCCATAGGCCGCCGCCACCGGGATGTTACGACGTCCGCAGATTCTAAGAAGCGACTCGGGCGAGGGCGCGCCGCCCACGATGACAAAGCGCAGGGTCGACAGGTCCGTCTGTTCGAACACCGGGCTCTGCGTCAGGGCAAGGATCATGGTCGGTACGCCGAAGGTCATCGTCACGCCGTACCGTTCGATGGTCTGAAGGTAGTCGTCCGGATCGAACGCGCCCCGGACGATCACGTGGCCGCCGGTCAGCAGGACGGAGGGCATGATCGCGAACAGGCCCCCGGCATGGAACATCGGCGCGACCGATAACATCACGTCGTCCTCGCGAAAGCCGAAGGCGAGCGTCCAGTTGCTGTTGTTGCACCAGATGTTGCCGTGCGTGACCATTGCGCCCTTGGGCTTGCCTGTCGTGCCCGAGGTATAAAGCAGCGCCGCGACATCGCTGTCGGCGACATCGACACGGTCCGGCGCGCGGCCCGCCTGATCCAACAGGGTTTCGTAGACGGGAAAGCCCCGATGACTCGTCCCGAACTGGGCATAGAACTTGCAAGGCAGGCGGTCGCGCAGACCCTCGATCAGATCCGTGTACTCCGGGCCGACCACGAGTGTGTGAAGCTCGGCGTTGTTGATGACATAGTCGAGTTCGGGCGCAGTCAGACGGAAATTCAGCGGTACGAAGATCGCGCCCAGACGTGCCGCCGCCAGAAGACAGACAATCACATCAGGCCGGTTCTGACACAGCGTCCCGATCCGGTCGCCCCGGCGCACTCCCTGCGCATGAAACACGGACGACGCAGCCCTGACACGGGCTGCAAGGTCACCGTAACTCCACGTGACATCCTCATATGTGATGGCGGGATTGGACGCCGAAAGGGACGCACGCTTTTCGAACCACGCGGCAAGAGCCCGCGGATTCCCAAGCTCTTCAACGGTGTCTCGCATCTGCTCCTCCCTTCAGAATTGCGACCTGCGCCTTGCGGCCACCCGACGCTAACAAGGGGGGGAGGGCGGTTCCCCGCCCGAAAGGAGGGGGGCTTCCGATTAAGAGTTGATTTCGTACGCTAGTTTACTGCAAGCTAGTAACATTAGCTGAATATGCGCTTTTGTCATGGGGAGGTGACAATATGCACTTGGATCGGCAACCTCACGGATTAAGGCGTTTTCAGGCACCTTCTTTCCGCGCACCAAAGATTCCTTTCGCGCCCGTCCGGACACGTCTGTTCCATGATCTGCACGAAAGGGGGGCCGAACACTACAAGGTGATCAGCTTTGTGGCGCCCACCGGATTCGGCAAGACCGTGTCGATGGCACAGTACTTCACCAGCCTCCAGCAAACCGACAAGACCTGCATCTGGATCCGCCTCGACGAACACGACGACGCGATCGAAAGCCTGCTTCATCCGTTGCGCATGGCGCTCGAGGCCGAAGTCGGGGCCGGGGGCACGACCGACGACAGTTTCGCCTTGTCCTTCGGACTGGCCTCGGGTGGCATCCTCGCCCTGCTGGAGCAGTTCGAGGACCCGACGGTCATCTTTATCGACAACCTGAACTCTTGCACCGATCCCCGCCTGGGCGAGTTTCTGGACGCTCTGATGTTCCAGACCCGTGACAACATCAGGTTGGTCTGGTCGAGCACTTTCATGCCCTCGATCTCGATCGGCAAAGCCAAGCTTCAGCACCTGATCCGCAACGTCGGCATGGAGCATTTGAAACTGTCCTTCGACGAAACACAGCATTTGCTTGGACCCGAGGTCTGCGCCGACATCGGCACCGAAGGCATCCGTACGCTTCTGGACAAAACCGAAGGCTGGGTCGCGGGGCTTCGTATGGCGCTCCTCATTCTCGAGGACGCGACCGACCCGATCCAATGCCTCGACACCTTCTCGGGTGCCGATCAGGACATTTCCCTGCTTCTGCGCGAAAAAGTCCTGAGCGCCTTTCGCCCCCCTGTGATGCGCTTTCTTCTGGCCGCGGCCTATCTGCGGGCCTTCTCTGCCGAACAACTCGCCCATGTCATCGAAGACGACAATACGATCCGCAAGCTCGAGTTCCTCAAGCAGCGCAACGCGTTCATCATCCCGCTCGATCGTCAGGGAAACACGTTCCGCCTGCATGGCCTGTTTCGCGACTGCCTGCGGCTCGAGGCCGACAAAGTGTTCAGCGAAGAGTATCGGAGCAAGCTCTATCGGCGCGCCGCCCAGTGGTGCGCAAAGACCGGCGACTGGCAGGACGCGGTTCAATACGCGTTCAAGGCGGGCGACAGCGAACTTGTCGCGCAGGTGCTCGATCAGGCAGCACCGGCACTGGTGCGCGACCTCGGCAAAGTGCATACCTTCGTCGCCTGGGTTGACCGGCTGATCGCCGACGACGTTGTGCGGCTTGGGTCCGAGACGACGTTCTGGTATGTCTATTCACTTATCTTCCACCGCCGCTATGCCAACGCCGAACTGCATCACGCCCGCCTCGATGCACTGGCCAAACGAAGTGCCGAAGTCTCAGACGCCGAGGGCGATGAATTCCGGCAACGCGTAGACCACCTTCAGGTCTGCATCGCGCTGCTGACCGACCGGCTGAACGAGGCGCTCGTGCGCGCCGACAGCTGGCTCGCCGCGCCCGGCACCAAGGACCCGTTCGACATCGGCTGGGTGCGCTGCGTACGGGCGATCTGCCTGCTCACCTCGTATGACTTCGCCGAAGCGCGCAAAGCCCAGCGGGAGTCCGAACGATACGTGCGCGAGGTCGGCAGCCCCTACATGATCGCGTGGTGTTCGCTCGTTCGAGGGACGATCGAACTTTACGCCGGGAATGTCTCGGTCGCGTACCGCGACATCATGGACAGCCGGGCCGAGGCCGCCGCGGCGCTCGGTGAAGATGCCGAAATGTGCGATACGATGGCGACCATTGCGTCGAAATGCGCATTGGAACTTGGCCTGCACGACGAGGCCGCCGAACTGGTGGAATACGGTCTTCGCAGCGCCAGCCTGCACGGCACCGTCGGTTCGACCGGCATGGCTTTCGATACTGCGCTTCAGTTGTGCCAGACACCTGACGAAACCGCTCGAACGGTCCAACGCCTGCGCGACATCGCGCGCAGCTATCCGCCGCGACTGAGCAATATGCTCAGCTGCTACGTCGCGGCAAAGCTGACCGCTTCCGACCGTGTCGAAGAGGCCAAGATCGAGGTCGGGCGGATCGGTCTCGACCTTGCCACCGGTCAAGTGATGACCGAGGACGACAGCCTGCCGCGCAGCGCCGAGCTTTATGCCGCGACCGCGATCAGCATTCTGTCCGCAAGCGGCGACGCCCGCCGTGCAAAACTGCTGATCGAACGGGAAACCGCCTCGGCGAAAGAGGACGGGCGCATGGGGCGCCTGATCGAACTCGATCTGGCGTCGATGGAACTCGCCGTGCGGATCAACGACTATGCGGTCGCGCGCAGGCATCTTCTCAGCGCTGTCCGCGCCGCAGCACCGCGTGGAGCCGTCCAGCCGTTCAGAACCGTGCGGGCCTCGATCGCACGGCTGCTTGCGGTCGAGGATCTGTCCGACTCGCTGTTTCCCCGTGAGGAAGAACGGAAATTTTTCGCCGCGATCCGTCCTCACACGCTGGCACAGACAGCAGCCGTCCAAGACGATTTCGACGATCAGGTGCTCGAATCCCTGACGCCGCGAGAGACCGAACTCCTCAGGTTCGTGGGCTTCGGTCTATCGAACCAGCAGATCGCCGAGCAGGCCGAAGTCTCAGTCACCACGATCAAATGGCACCTCAAGAACCTCTACCGCAAACTGGACGTCGCCAACCGGACCGCCGCTGTGGCGCGGGCCCGGTCGATGGGGCTGATCAAAGGCTGAATGCCCCGCGTTGCAACGCCCGCGACACGATCTCGCGCTGGATCTGGTCGGTTCCTTCGTAAATCCGCGCGGCGCGGATCTCCCGGTACAGGTGTTCGACCACATTGCCCTTGCGCAACCCTTCGGCCCCGAAAATCTGGAGCGCGCTGTCCACCACGAATTGCGCAGTCAGGGTCGCCTGAAGCTTTGACATCGCGGCCATCGCAGGAAGCTGTTTCCAGTCACCGCGATCATGGGTCAGCGCCGCATCGAGCACGAGCAGCTTGGCCGCTTTCAGGCGCATCGCCATTTCGGCCAGCAGGTGAGAGACCCCCTGAAATCCGCCGATCTTCTGGCCGAAAGCCGCGCGCTCAGAAGCATAGCCGAGGGCCGCGTCGAGCGCTGTCTTGGATAGACCGACCACATGGGCGCCGACCGAAGGTCGGAAGGCGTCGAAGATCGACATGCCCAGCCGGAACGCATCGCCCTCCGGCCCGACCAGTGCGGTCGTGGGAACGTGCACATCCTCAAAGGTCAACTCGCCGACGCGGTCGGGCCAGAGCGTGTCCATAGGTGTGCCGCTGAACCCCGGCGTGTCCTTTTCCACGAGAAAGGCACTGATACCCTTGGAGCCGGTGTCGCCCGAAGTGCGGGCAAAGACCGTGTAGATGTCGGCCTCCGGCGCCTTCATGATCCACGTCTTGCGTCCATTCAGAACCCAACCGTCATCGGTCCGGCGCGCCGACATCGACAGCCGTGAGACGTCTGAGCCGAAACCGGGCTCCGTCAGGGCGACGGCGCAAACCGCCTCGCCTGACATGAGCCGCGGAATCCAGTGTGCCCGCATATCCGGGTGCGCGTGGCTTGCAGCCACGAAGAACCCACCGATCTGGGTGGCGAAGGCCGTGGACATGACAGGCGAGAGTCGCGCGAGACCTTCGCGGATCGCGCAGAGCTCAACCGCACTCACTCGGTCGCCAGCTCGACCGCCATAGGCCGCGGGATAGAACTTCTCAAAAAGCCCGAGCCGCGCCATGTCGGCGAACATCGCGCGATCAACGGCGGGCGCGCGCGACAGATCGGAATAGGCAGACAACTCTTCGCGCGCCAGACGTTCCACATCGTCGGCATTTTTCCAATCGACCATAGCCGCGTCACCTCTTCGTACCTGTGTTCAGAAGAGTTTCGCGCGGGATCGCCCCCCCGGGCCCCCTTCTTTCTGATGGGGCGGAGTTCGGGATACCGCATCAACATGGCCGGGACGGAACCAGCGTCTCGGCCTGTGCAGGGCCCATCCTGACAAAGAGGCGACGGGAAGCCTGTCCGTCCAGCTGAAAGGGAGGATAACCATGCTGACTGCTAGAAACCTCGCAGCGACCCTCGGGCTCGCTCTTCCGACGCTTGCGGCCCCGGCCTATGCCGAGGACGTCGTCCTGCGCTATTCAAATTGGCTGCCGCCCGGCTTCCATCTGGTCGAAGACGTCATGAAGCCGTGGATTGCCGATGTCGAAGAGGTCACCGAAGGCCGCGTCACGGTCGAAATGCTGCCCAAGGTCGTTGGCACCGTGGCTGGCCAATACGATGTGCTGGCCGACGGGCTCGCCGATGTGTCGCTGTGGTGCCCCTGCTATTCGCCGGGTCGCTTCCCGCTTCTCGAAGGGTTCGAACTACCGTTCCTCGGTGACGACCCGATCACACGTTCGGTGGCATCGTGGCAGATGTACGAAAAGTACCTCGCCGATACCTCGACCTTCGAGGACATCAAGGTGCTGAGCCTGTTTGCCAGCAACTCGGGCCACCTGATGACGGTGGACGAGCCTGTCACGACGGCGGCGGGCTTCGACGGTATGCGTCTGAGAACGCCCTCGCCTGTGGCGACCGATGTGTTGAACCTCTTGGGTTCGGTCCCCGTGCCCAAGCCCATGACCGAACTTTACGAGCTGGCCGCCGGTGGCGTTGTCGATGGGGCCGTACTGCCCATCGACACCTTCCTCGCCTTCAATCTGGACGAGGTTCTCAAACAGATGAACCTCGTCGAAGGCGGGCTTTACAACACCATGATGGTCGTCGGCATGAACCCTGCCAAATGGGAGCAGATCTCGGAAGAGGATCGCGCCGCGATCGAAGAGGTCTCGGGTGAGCATCTGGCCCGCGTCAACGGTGAAGTCCTGCAGAACGTGGCCGACAACACGCTCGCCGCACTCGACAGCCGGGGCGTGTCGCTGAACCGCATGCCCGAGGACGAGATCGAGGCGATGAAGGTCGCACTGAAGCCGATCTGGGATGCGTGGATCGACAAGGCGCAAGAGGCCGGCATGTCCGACCCGAACGCGCTTCTGACCGATCTGGCCGAGCTGGCCGGCGGTGGTCTCTGACCGACCCTGAACCTGGCCGCCGCGCGGACCGTGCGGCGGCCCTTTCCCGATTGTGGAGACTTTCATGACCAAATTGCTCGTTACGGGCGGAACCGGCCTCATCGGTGCGCAGGTCGCGCGCGCGGCTCTCGCACGGGGCATGACCCCGGTCCTTTTCGATGCCGACCCTCAGATCGCCAATATCTTGGATATCAAGGATCAGGTCATCGTCGAGCGGGGCGACGTCGTGGATCTCGCCGACCTGCTGCGAGTCAGCGTCAAGCATGGCATCACGCATGTCGTGCATCTCGCGGCCATCCTGACGATCCAGTCCACCCTCAACCCGGCGCGCGCCCTGCGCATCAACTGCATCGGGACCTCGAACATCTTTCAGCTTGCGCGCGACCTTGGCTTTCGCCGGGTCGTCTACGCGAGCTCCGCTGCCGTCTATGGCACGCGCGGGTATTATGAAGAAACGCTCGGGCGCCACACTGTCACCGAGGACGATGCTACCCGACCTTACGATCTTTACGGACACACCAAACAGATGTGCGAGGGTCTGGCAGAGCAGGCCCTCCGTGACGGGCTCGACGTGGTCGGCCTTCGCCCTGTCATGACCTTCGGCTACGGTCGGCTGGACGGGGCCGTCGGCATCCTCGTCAAGGCGATGCAGGACGCGGCGGAATTCGGGCGCGGTCTGGTCACCCATCCGTGGCAGGCCGATACGATGATCAACCCGATGTACGTCAAGGATGCCGCCGATATCTTTCTCACGACGCTCCTAGCCGAGCGCAAACTCGCGCGGCCCGTCTATAATCTGGGCACCGGCGAATACATGACGATCCGCGAGATGATGGATCTGGCCGTCCGCATGGCTCCGCAAGGCAGCCGTATCGTGTTCGAAGAAACCGCATCGACCGAAGCGGGTGGCAAGGAAACGCCGCTCTTCGACTACGCCGACCTCGACTCCTCACTGCTGCGACGAGAACTGAACTGGTCGCCCAAATACGGGTTCGAAGCCGGAGCCGCAGATACCTTGGCTGACCTCAGGATTCTCGCCTGACGGGCGCCAAGACCTGCCTATCGCAAACGGGGGCCTCTACTGAGGCCCCCGTTTTCTTTTGATCCACCCCTCGACAGGGCCTAGCGGATGAGGCCCAGATGCGTGGGCAACCACAAGGTCACGGCGGGGATCAACGTGATGACCGCCAGTGCGATGAGCAGAGGAATGAGCCACGGCAGAACAGCGCGGATCGCCTGCTCCACCGGCATATTCGTGATCCTTGCCATAACGAAAAGGATCATCCCGACCGGCGGCGTAAGCAAGCCGATCATGAGGTTCAGCGTGAACACGATCCCAAGCTGAACGGGATGAATGCCATAGCTTGCGGCCATCGGGATCAGAATTGGCCCTAGAATGGTGATCGCAGCCGTCGTGTCGAGGAATGCGCCAACCACGAGAAGGATCAGATTGACCAAAAGGAGAAAGACGAACCTGTTCTCAGTGATCCCCAGCAGACCGCCGGTCAGGACTTGCGTCGCCTGACTGACGGTCAGAAGCCATGCGAAAACCGATGCCGCGCCCACGATGAACAAGACCGAGGCCGTGGTCTCGATCGTGTTCATCACCGAACGTGTCAGGGTCGGCAGCGTGAGCGCCCGGTAGCGCACAAGACCGAGGAACAGCGACCAGACGACCGCAGCCACCGCTGCTTCGGTCGGGGTGAACCAACCCAATGTCATGCCCCCGATCAGCAAGACCGGGGTCAGGAGCGCCAGAACCGCCGAGAACGAAAATATCACATCGAGGATCAGAAGCAGCGCAAGCGCACTCCCGATTGCGATATTCGCGTTCAACCCGGCAGAGACCAGTAAGTAGATGGCAATCGGGAAAGCGACGACCAACAGAATCTCCACGATCGAACCGCCGAGACTGCGAAGGTCGAACGCAGTATCGCGCTGCCAGCCTTTGCGAAAGGCGAGCACGAAGACCATGAGCATCATCAGCACTGTCATCAGCAATCCCGGCATGAGCCCAGCGATGAATAGCGCGCCGACCGAGACGTTGGTGACCATGCCGAAGATGATGATGGGCAGGGACGGGGGCAGGATCGGGCCAAGCGTTGCCGAGGCCGCCGTCACGCCAACGGCCGTTTCGACCGGATAGCCCCGGTCCGTCATCGCCTTGATCTGCATCGTTCCGATGCCTGCCGCGTCCGCCAAAGCACTGCCGGACATGCCAGAAAAAACCACCGAAGCGACGATGTTCACATGCGCAGGGCCACCCCGCATCCAGCCGACGAGCGACATCGCGAACCGGTTGATCCTGTCGGTCACACCGGCGGCGTTCATCACGTTGCCCGCGAGGATGAAGAACGGAACCGCAAGCAGTGGAAAACTGCCGATAGAGGCGATGAGCCTCTGCGCGATGATCAGATCCGAAGCTGCACCGTAGAGCAGGATGTAAAGCGCCGAGGCACCGAGCATCGAGATCGCGATCGGCAGTCCGATGAGGGCAAGAACCAGAAACGTACCGATCAGAACCAACATGATCCGCTCCTATTCCGGGTCGGTGGGGCGGGTGCGCCACCCGTCAAAGATCGTGGACCCGATGCGGATCGCCGTCCGTAGGGACAGTCCCGCAAAAGCGATGGTGACGGCGTAGTAAAGGGGCGAAAGAGAGACCCGCGCGGTCGTCATCATGTCGCCGCCCATAAGCTGTGTGTAGCGATAGAAGAGGGTCACAAGGTAAACGTAGAAGGCGAGGCAGATGAGATCGACCAGCAGCTTCAGAAAACCGGCGACCGGCGCTGGCAGCCATTGCCCGACCAGTTCGATCCTGATCTGCGAGTTTCTGCGCTCACAGACCACGATCCCGAAATAGACGATGACCACGAGCGACAACGAGGCGAGTTCCTCGGTCCATGCCAGACTGTTGTTCAACACGTAGCGCGTGAAGAACTGTAAGATCACGCAGATCGTCATGAGCCAGAAGACCACGAAAACGATAACGTCCTCTGGCCCCGTGGACAGGATGCGTTTGAGCGCCTTGTTCATGCTCCGACCGCCTTCGCCGCTATGCCTTCATGTTGCAGGCGGGGCGGCGCGCCCCACCTGCGGTGGCTTTCGGATCACTCGATCGCCTGAATGGCGTCGAAGTCTTCCTGTCGGAAACCGAAGTCGTCTAGCGACAGTTTTGCGCGGGCCGCTTCAGCAAAGGCTGCCCGGTCTGCTTCCCGAACCGTCAGACCCTCGCTCTCGAAGAACGCGGTCAGCTCCTGTTCACGCGCCTTGACGGCGTCTGCGGTGCGCGCGGCAGCTGCTTCGAATTCTTCCGCGACGATCGCACGATCTTCTTCGCTCATGCCCTGCCACACGCTCTTGGCGATCACCGTATTGACGCTGTCGATGATGTGGCCGGTCAAAAGGATGTTCTTGGCGACTTCGTAGAACTTCATCGCCTCCATCGCGGTGAGCGGGTTCTCTGCGACATCCACCGTGCCGTTCTGAAGCGCGAGGTAAACCTCGGCATAGGTAATCGGCGTCGCGTTGGACTCGCAGACATCCGCGACCGCAGCGTAGGCGGGGATCGGGACCACGCGATACTTTTTGTTCTCCAGATCGGCGCAGGTCTCGATCGGATCGCGGGATATCGCATGACGCGATCCGAAATAGGTCGTGGCGACGATGTGGTGCCCCGTCTCTTCTTCATAGGCCGCGTTCAGGTCGCGGTAGACATCGCTCTTCGTAAAGGCGAGCAGATGGTCGGCATCCCTGAAGATATAGGGTAGTTGAGTGATCCCGATTGGCGGATAAGCGGTGGCTGCGAAGGCATTGTTGGACAGGACGATGTCGACAGTGCCGAGGGTCAGACCCTTGTCCATGTCGTTGTTGTTGCCCAGCTGGCTGGACGGATAGACCTGAATTTCGTACCGCCCGTCGGTGCGTTCGGCAATGGCCTCGCCCGCCGCCACGACCTCGGTGTGCAGAGCTTCGCTCGACTCGAAGGCGTGACCCAGTTTCAGTGTTTGCTGTGCCGTGGCGCTGGCACAGGACATGGCGAGCACGACGGCCGTCGCGGATAACAGTTTCATTCGTTTCATCTCCCTATTCTCCCTGATGATGCGAAAGGGGCGGCCGATCCTGCTAACGGCGGACCGCCATGATCACCCGCACTGCCATTTTGGCTGCGGGTCATTCCAGCGGCGCCCCCGGCGCATGGAAAGAGCTGGGATCCCGACCGTCTCCATCGCGCAGCCGTACCCCTCGCGCCCATCGAGAAGCCAACGGGTCATGCTATTGTAGGTCA
The DNA here is from genome assembly GCA_036154315.1 of Pseudomonadota bacterium. Lineage (GTDB taxonomy): Bacteria > Pseudomonadota > Alphaproteobacteria > Rhodobacterales > Rhodobacteraceae > Maritimibacter. The sequence continues at coordinate 152,918 of JAYZLL010000040.1, read as the reverse complement.
CCGTTGCGGCATAGGCGTTCCACGGCGCGCCGATGTCGGCAAAGCCGTGGATCAGAAAGCGTTTGCCGCGCGTGTCGGTAAGATCCATCCGGCAGGCGGTCACGACCGAGCCCAGACGCGTGTTCACGATCTCGGCGTCGGCAAGACCAAAGACCTCGCCGTTGTCGAGCACGTAGCCATGCGCGAAGGTCTGATCCCGGTCGCCAAGTTCGTCGACGTTCATGATCGAAATGATATGGAACGCGAGATCTTCGCCGAACGATGCCGAGATCGAGTTCTGCGCGTTCATGGTCACCGGATTACGGTGGCCCCAGCTGTGGTCCATGCGCTCGACGCAATCGACCTTGTATTCGCGGCCGCGGATCTTGACGGTTCCCGTGACCCGACCAGTCTGATCGAAATGGCCACCCCATGCAGCGCCCAGCCCCGACCCGGCGTGCTGGTCTTTCTGCGACTTCGCAGCCTTCGGGCTATGTGCCGGATCGTGGATGTCGAACGGCTCCATCAGCCCTTTCCAGTCCACGTGAATTTCGGTGTCGCTGTGACCGACATAGTCGATCCGGTAATCCATAGGCGCGTTCACAGCCTTGATGCTCAGGCCCGAGGGCGACGAGATGTCAGCCCAGCGTTCCGGGGCAGGCAGGTGGGGCTGTACATCGAAGTAGAGCAGATCGTCACGCGTGTCCGACAAAGTGCCATAGATCGCGATGTCGTTGACCATGACGCCCAGCCCCGGACGGACCACGACATAGATCGTGACCATGATGTGCTCTTCTGGGATGGCGATCGGGAAGTAATAGGTCTCTGCCCAGGTATGACCTGCGTCCTCGGGGGTGTGGTATTCGAGGTCCTTCGCGGTGATCATTGTCGGTCTGTCCTTTTACTGCTTGTCTTCACATGCCCCGAGGAGCACGTCGTCGAGTGGGGGAAGGTCGGTCGCGCCCGCTTCGACGCCGAGCGGCTGCAACCAGACCCGGTGTCCGGTGAGATAGTTTTCCGAGGCGGCGATGACCGCTCTTTCGAGCGCACGGGCGCTGTCCGGGCCAAACGCGTCGGCGGCCCGGACCAGGTCGGATACGCCAGCCGCGAGATCCTGCTCCGCCGCGCGCAATTGCGGCTCCCCGGCTTCAGGCTCGGCCAGCACGCGGTCGGCCCGGGCGATCCGATCCGATAGATCTCGGCCGTGCGTGGGTCCGACCGCAGCAAGCGCGGCTTCGGCAATCCCACGCTGCCAGCGGACGCCCGCGCGGTGCAGGTCGTGACTCCGGGGATAGCGATCGCGTTCAAATTCGAGCCAAGCGATCACGAGGTTGAGTTGTTCGACAGCCAATGGATCGTCGGGGTCGACTGACGGCGCGACCACTTCGCTCAGCGCGTGGATGGCGGCCTTCAGGACGTTCTGGGTGTAATCGGCCATCAGCACACCTCCGCGAGGCTGCGCCGCAACTCTTCGGCGAGCATATAGGCCACGGATTCAAGCCGTGCGACGACGATGTTCTGGTGCGACTTGGACAGACGGACGACGCGATAGGCGGTGCCGAGCGTTGTCTGAACCTGCTGATAGCGGGCGAGGACCTGATACCATTTCATACGGTCCGGATCGACTGAGAAGCCGGACGCCTCCTGATACCGTTCGAAGAACTCGTCCTGTGGAACCAGCCCGCAGATCAGGAACTCGCGGTCGTCCTCGTCCATCATCCCGAGGATTCTGGACGACGTCCAGGCAAGGTCGCGGTGCCGGTCACCAACATAGGAGCGCTCCCAGTCGAGAACGGCGGTAAACGCTTTTGTGTCGGGATCGAACAGGAAATTGCCCGCGCGATAGTCGCCATGAACAAGGCTCGGCGTATCGACCTCGGGGACATTGCGGGTCAGCCAGTTGGCCGCCACATCCATGAGCGGGATGTCCTCGCTACGGTCCTCTTCCCAGATGCGCCGACCCCGATTGACCTGCCAGAGCGCGCCTTCCGTCGAATTGGCTTCGGGGACGTCAAAAGAGGGCAGAGCCTCTGCAGTTACAGGAAACCGGTGAATACGGGCGAGGTTCTCGACGAACTGCGGGCCAAGCGCCTTGCGATATTCCGGAGGGTAGTATGTGCCGATACCGGTGACCATCCGCGCCTTCTGCGGCGGCTTCGTGATCCCCTGCGAGAACGCATAGATCAGCGTGGGTTCCGGGAACCACGTGCCATCCGCATCGACCCAGAACACTTGGGGCACGGGAACACTCGCGCCGATCGCCCTGAGCAGCTCGAACTCGCGTTGACGGCTGGAGGGATTGAGTGACTCGGTCGGCTCCATGCGCAGGACAAGTTCGTCTGTCCGGCGACCCGTGGCGGGGTCGGTCCAGTCGAGCGAAAACCGCATCTGCATCTTGGACGCGCCACCGGACAACCACCGGCTGCCCGAGATCGTGAACGGGGCATCGAGCGTCGCCTCCAGCATCTGCGTGAGATGTTGGGTCAGACTGCCGATGCTGAGATAAGAAGGATGGGTTTCAGACCGCCGTTCCATGCGCCGGGTCAGCACTTTGTCCACATCGGGCTCGACGTCATAGCGGGTGCGCATCGCCTCGATGAAATCGGACGGGGGTGCATCCCTGAAGTCCAGTTGCATGTGTCGATGGCCTTTCGTGTCTTTCGATCAGACGCAGTTCATCGTCCCGCCGGATTGGCGGTTCTCGACTCGCAGCCTCTGATGTCCTCCCTTTAATGATCATTACGATGATCATTAAAGGGAGGTTAGCGACCACCCCATGCCGGGTCAATAAGTTTGTTAGCGTACCATACGTCTTTGTACTTTATTCCCGCGGACGGCTTAATTGGCACATTGCTCCGGGGTCATGAACGCGCAGCCACGTTGCAAATCGCCAGTTGGAAAAAATCTGCGCGGCCTTCGCGCCCAAGCGTTTCCGCCGCCCTTTGCGCTGCAGCCAGTGTCGTCGCCTCGACGAACCAGACCGCCGGACGCGCCCCTCCCTCAGACGGTGGATGTTCCTGCCCGCAAGTGACCGACACGATCTGCGAATCGCGCGACAAGACCTTGAGCAAAGCGTCCCTCTCCACCGGGCGGCTCGAACCGAAGTCGGGACCCCGCTCGATCAGAACCGTTACCAGATAGCCTCCGACAGCCATACTCGCAGAAAAATGGTCCGCAAACACCTGTCGGTTCATACCCTTCAGCGCCCCGCGCAGCCTTGCCGTCGTGGGCGAAGGATTTTGCTTATGATGCGCATAGGCATCCGAGAAAAGATCATTGATCGTCGCGGTTTCATAAAGGACGAGGTTACTGTAACCCGGCCGCGCCTTGCCGACCGCCACGTAGCGCCGGGCGCGCAGGAAACCTTCGACCGCGAGCCGTTCCGGCATATGCGTGTGATTGTGCCACGCTTCGAACTCGCGCGTGTCAGTCGTGGGCATATCAAACCAATTGGCAAGAATGCCGCGCGGCACGGTCAAACCAGTCCTGTCCATGACCCACTCCTTCGAATGAAGTTATTGATTAACGTATAGGCCATTAAAAACAGCCACGTCAGGGCAGGTCCGAGACCGACATCAGATACGTGGCGCGATACCCATGTGCATCGCGTAGATCGTCGCGCAGAGCATTGCGTACGATCCCGGGCGCGTCCTTGAACGCCACGTCGTCCGTCGCCTCCACGAAAACGCACCACGGGTAAACGCTTTCCGCGCGGCCATCCGTCGACTTACCTTCGGTCGTCGCATCCTTGTAATGGGTCACGGCCGTGTCGGGCCGCCCGACCGCCACGCCCGAGATCATGGGGTGGCGCATCAGCGTATCGACCAATGGACCGAGCGCTTCGGCGCTGTCGGGATCGCGGGCGAGCCGGATTGTTTGGATGAAGCTTCCATGACCCAGCCGCGCGACCTCGGTCAGCGTATAGGCGGTACGCGTCATATTTCGGATCAGTGGCACCACCCGTGCGGTCCAAGGCGTCGGGTTGTCGAGCCGCGCACCGTAGGCAGGCGAGGCAAAGACCGACAGTTCGGTGGCGTCATAAAGCATCAGCTTTCCATGACCCTCCGCGCCGGGCCCGGGCCAGGCCGTGTAGCGACGTGCAAGGGTAAACCCCGGCACGCCGAGACGTTCGGGCACATGCTCGAAGTTGTGCCATTCATCAAAGGCCGCCTCGTCCTCGGGGGCCAGATCGAACCAGTTTGCGAGCACGGCCGGAGGCCAGCGGGTCGACTTGGACGCAGGTTTTTTTGTCATCGTTGATCTCCTCCACGATGCTGTTGAACGATGCGGGCTCACCACCCAGTCAGTCGAGCAAGGGCTCTTCAGTTTTTGCGGGAAGCTTGACCGTCGCCTTGAGCGCCGCGATCAGGTGATCGATCTCTGGCGAGCGGTCCGATCGAAGCCACGCCATACGGAATGGTATGGCCAATGGCGGCACGCCCAGCGGTCGCGTCACCACGCCATCGGGCACCATGCCCGACATGTTCGTCGGCAGAAAACCGACACCCGCCCCGGCCGACACCATCGTCAACGAGATCGAGGGTCTCGACTGATTGGAAACGGGGTGCGTCACGACATTGGCCTGCATAAAGGCAGACATCAGAAACGCGCCAAAGCGGCTCCCCGCCTTGGGCATGATAACCGGCAGGCCGTTCAGATCCGACAGCCGCACCCGCGTCTGGCCCGACAGGTCGTGATCGGCAGCGACACAACAGACGATGGGCACTTCATAAACCAGAGTGGACGCGATCGCATCGTTGCGGGGTGGGTTCGGGACGAACACGCAGTCGTGGCGCTTTTCCGTCAGGCTCTTGATCACGTCGCTGGAGGATTGCTCGACCATCGTGATCCGAACCTCCGGTCGGGCTTTTCGGTAGGCCTGAAGGATCGCTGCCATCGGCGTGTTGAGCGACATGGCCGAGCATCCGATGCTCAGTTTCGTGCGCACGTTCTCGCCCGCCAGACGAGTGTCTTCGATCAACTCCTGGAGCCCGGTCATAAAACTGCCCAGCCTGCCTGCCAGAACTTCCCCAGCCAATGTAAGCTCGACCTTACTGCGGGTCCGTTCGAAGAGCCGCACCCCGAGAACGTCCTCGAGCCGCAGGATTTGTTCGCTGAGTGTCGATTGCGAAATTCCAAGCCGACGCGCCGCCCGCGAGAAATTGGTCTCCTCCGCCAGGACCTCGAAATGTCGTAAATGGCGCAGGTCCGGCAATACCTTTGCGTGTCCAGACACCCGTTACCCTCCCTCCGATCAACACACGCCATCAATGAGCTGGTCGGGCTGATCATGAGTGAAATAATAGGCATCTCGGTGACCTTAAGTAAAGGTTCGGCTGCACATCATAAGCTTTCGTACGAATGGGCAGGCGGCGGACCGCCGCTCCCACGCCCACACTCTGGGCGCAGGAACGACCCGATTTGTGCTTCCTGCACAGGGACTTACGACGAGAACGCCTTGAGTTCTTCGTCGATGTCGAAGGTGATGCCGGGCTGTTCCCATCCTTGCGGCTCCATCCAGACCCTTTGCAAGCGAACGACCTTGAACGACCCGTCGCGCACGATCTTTTCGACCTCCTTGCGCATCGGATCACTCGTCTCGCCCATCGCTCGCACGATGCGGCTCAGATCGGCTTTCACCGCCCGTAGGGGATGTTCGACATCGGCCTGCGACGCATTCGCCCGTTCAAGGACGGCTTTCCCATCAGCAAGACTTTCGTCCAGCTTCGGATCACCGCGCCCTTCTCGGGCGAGCGACGCCTGCACCGTGCGACCGATCTCGAGATAGGTCGACAGTTCGGCCCGGGCCACGGGATCGGTATAGTCCAGCCGATCTACGAGAAAGCTCAGGTACTTGCCGATCAGCTTGACCTGCTCCTGTGCCAGCTTGTCGCCAGACGCGGTGACGGCGGGGGCGACCACCATTTCAAGCGATGCGATACAGGCGCGCAGCCCGTCCATAGTCTGGTCGGCCATCAGACATCCTCCTCGAGATAGCGCAGCATTTCATCGGCGATCGGATAGGCGGCGCCTTCGATCAGAGACAGCAGAACGTCCTGATGCGACTTGCCCAGACGGATCACGCGGTAGCGGGTGGATAGGCACGAACAGACCAGTGAGAACGAGTTGAAGATCCGGTAGTAGCGCAGGCGCTTGGGATCGATTTCGAACCCGGTCAGGCGTTGGTAATCATCATAGAACTGTTCGAGCGGGACGAGCCCCGACACGAGAAAGGTCTTGCCGTCCTCGGCCACGTTTCCGAACAGCTCGGTGGTGACCCAGGCCAGATCCCGGTGACGGTCGCCAAGGTAGCTGCGTTCCCAGTCGAGCCAGCCGTTGATCTGACCGCTGTCCTCATCGAACAGGTAGTTGCCGGTACGATAGTCGCCGTGTTGGGCGCTGACGATGTCGAGCTCCGGCAGGTTGTCGCGAAGCCAGTTGGCCGCGACCTCTACGATGGGGAAATCCTCCCCCCGATCCTCCTCCCAGAACCGCAACACCCGGTTCAGCTGCCACTCGGCGGACTGGGTCGTGCCGATCTCGGGCATATCGAACGCGCTGAGGTCAGCACCCGCCAGATCGTTACTGTGGATTTTTGCCAGATGTTCGACGAACTGGGGGCCGAGCTTTGCGCGCAGTTCCGGCGTAAAGGTCGTGCCCGTTCCACTGATCCGCGCGTTCGAAGTCGAAGGCGCGGTCACACCGGAGATGAAACCATAGACGATGGCAGGCTCGGGAAACCATTCGCCTTCGGGGTCCATCCAGTAGCACGGCGGCACCGGAATCGAGCCCTTCATGGCTTCGATGATCTGGAACTCCCTCCGACGGCTGGTGGCGTTCAGCGATTCCGCAGGTTCCATTCGTACGACGAGCTTTTCCGTCCGCCGCTGGCCTGCGTCCGACCAGGTCAGGGTGAACCCGAACTGGATCTTCGAGGCGCCGCCGGTCAGCCAGCCTTCGTCCGCGATCGTGAAGTCGTCGCCGATCTGGTCTTTCAGAAATGCACGCGTACAGCGCGACATTTCTTCGAGCGACGGCAACTCATACGGCCCCCGATTGCGCCGCGACATTTTGCGGTCAAGCAGCGCGGCGTATTCAGCTTCGGTCGGATAGGCCGCATTGAGCGCAGCGATCTGCTCCGGCGAAGGGTCGTCGCGCCATTGCTTCGACGCGCGGATGTCCTCTGCCGGAAAGAACAGGCGAGGGGCATATGCCCCCGCCTGGCTTGCGTTGAAATTCGAACCCATTCGGGTTTCCTCCCTGTTGTACGAGACCGAAATCAGCCCGTGATGTAAGGCACGCGGTCCTCGTAATACCGCCCGCGGATCTCGTTCTCGACGGTGATCGCACGGTTCTCCTGAAACGACCCGTTGCCGATCTGACCTTCGTATTCCCATTCGAAGAGGCCGACCCAGCAGACCGAGTTGGAATAGGCGCGCCACGGCGCCCCTGCGACCGGAATACCGCGCAGGCGATACGTCTTGCCCCGTTCGTCGGTGATGTGGGCCTCGACCGAAATCGGCACGACGCCAAGCCGCGTGGTACGGACCTCGGCATCGACCAGCGCAAAGACTTCGCCATTGTCGAGCATATAGCCATGCGCCATTTTCTGATCCTGCCCGGTCGGAGCGAAGGGGTCGAGGTGCATGTGCATACGGAACCCGAGCTCTTCGCCAAAGCAGGCCCAGAACGACCCCATTGGCGGCACGCTACGTTCTGGACGCGGCCCCCAGCTGTGGTTGATGCGGTCCACGACGTCGACCTTGTATTCCTTACCGCGCAGCTTGACCGTGCCCTTGGTCCGGCAATGCATGTCAAAGTGACCCTTGTAGCCGGACCCCATCGATGTGCGTTCCAGCTTTTCGGCGTCAGTCTTGCCCGCGAGCGGATTGAGATCGGGATCGTGGATGTCCCACGGGTGCATGATCCCGTTGATGTCGACATGAATCTCGGTGCCGTCGAAGCCCTCGTAGTCGATCCGGTAGTCACGCGGCGGGTTCACCGCCTTCACGCTCAGCCCGTTCGGACCGTGGATATGCGAAAAGCGCTCGGGTGCTGGAAGCTGGTTGTCGCAGGCGCAATGCAGCAGTTCGAACTCCGTGCCGCTGACCGAACCGTGAAAGCGGATATCGGTCGACATCGAGCCAAGCAGCGGGCGCGTGCAGACATAGACATGACCGAAAAGACGCTCCTCCGGCAGGGAAATCGGCAGATAATAGGTCTCGGCCCAGGTGTAATCGTCAGTGTCACTGTAGTGATACTCGAGATCGTCGGCGGTAATCACGATGGTCTCTCCTTTGTCGTGAGTTGGATGTGAGCGCGGCTAGAACAAAAGGCCCCAGTACCGCGGCAGGAAGAGGATGAGGTCCGGGAACAGCACCGCCACCACGACGACGACGATCTGGATCGCGACAAAGGGGATGACACCCTTGTAGATCGAGACGGTCGAGATCGAAGCCGGAGCGACCCCGCGCATGTAAAAGAGCGCAAAGCCGAACGGCGGGGTGATGAAGGACGTCTGCATGTTGATCGCCACGAGCACGGCGGCCCAGACCAGAACGGGTTGCGCGCCGTCGACGAGGCCGAACTCGGCCGTTGCCAGAATAGGCCCGAAGATCGGGAGCGCGATCAGGCAGATCTCGAGCCAGTCGAAGAAGAAGCCCAGAAAGAACACCCCGACCATCAGTGCGATCAGGATATGCATCCCGGTGTCGAGCCCCATCGCCTCGAGCATCCCGATGACCATTTCGTCGCCGCCAAGCACCCGGAAGACATAGGAAAACAGGGTTGCGCCAAAGATGACGAAATAGACCATGCCGACGGTCGAACAGGCGCCGTAGAGCATTTCCTTGAGCTGTCGGAACGAAAGCTGGCGTTTGGCGGCGGCGAGAACGAGCGCACCAAGACAGCCGACGCCGGCAGCTTCGGTCGGGGTCGCCCAGCCGCCATAGATCGAGCCGAGCACCACGAAGATCAGTGCCATCGGCGGCAGCATCGCGCCCAGAAACTCGCGCAGCGCCGATGTCCGCGACCCGTCCTCGGCCACCGCCCGCGGCGGGGCGACAGGGGCGACCTCGGGTTTGCTCCATCCGAGAATGACGATGTAGAGGATATAGCAGATCGCCAGCAGCAGGCCGGGCAGGATGGCCCCAGCGAACAAAGCGGCCACCGAGGTCTGCAACATGTCCCCCATGACCACCAGCATGATCGACGGCGGAATGAGAATTCCGAGCGTCCCGGCCGCGGCCACCGCGCCCGACGCCAGCGATGGATTGTAGGCGCGTTGCATCATCAGGGGCAGGGCAATCAGGCTGATCACCACGACCGATGCCCCGATCATACCGGTCATGGCGGCCAGCACCGTGCCGACAAGGATAACGGCGATCGCCAGACCGCCACGGGTCCGCGACAAGACCCGCTCAAGCGACAGAAGCAGCCCGTCCGCGACCTTGCTGTGTTGAAGCACCGCCCCCATGAAGATGAACAGGGGAATGGCGACAAAGACCGGGTTCTCGACGGTCTGCCGATAAATCCTCGGCATCACGTTCATGAACTGGATCATATGGAACTCACCGACCCAGATGCCGATAAGACCGAAGAATATCCCCACAGCACCGAGCACGAAGGCCACGGGGTAGCCGGTGAACAGGCCCAGCACCATGCAGAAGAACATCAGCGCGGGAAGAGAAGAGATCAGAAATTCAACCATGTGCTTCGCCTCGGGTCGCGGGCTTCGGATCGCAGAGATCGGCCAGACTGCGCATCAGCACGGCGATATTGGCGAGAAAGACACCCCAGAAGCCTACATAGAGGACGGATTTGACGATCCAGCGATACGGCAGCCCGGTCGGCGACGACGATGCCTCGCCCTGATTGTAGGAAACGCGAACGAACTCGTAGGCATAGGGCATGACGATCAGCAGATAGGGCAGGGCGAGCAGCAGGCAGCCGAACACTTCGATGAGACTGCGTTTTCGCGGGCTCAGGGTGGCGACGAAGACGTCCACCCGGATATGCGCGTTCTGGGTATAAGCGTAGCCGATCCAAGCACAGAAGATCACCGCCTGAAGGTGCCACGCAAGCTCCTGAAACCGTGTGGAATCGAGGTACGGCACATGCAGGCCCAGCTTGCGGGTGATGATGTCGGTACAGACCACCACGACGAGCACCAGCATTGTCCATGACAGGCTATGGGCGAAGTATCGCAGTACGGTCACGATCAGGCCGCTGCCCGTGCGCAGCAGGCCGGCGAGGCGTTGCATGGCAGTTCTCCGAAGACGGGGGTGTTCCCCTGCCCAGTCCAGACGTGTCCGGGGCAGGGGTTTCGTAAGCGCCTGTTACTTCAGGTAACCGCGCTCACCCCAAGCGGAGTATTCTTCGCGAAAGGCCGAGTAGCTTTCCCAGACTTCAGCGAATTTCGGGCTGCGCTCTGCCTGCTCCTGCGCAACGATCTCCCAAGACTCGCGCAGAGCGTCGAGCACCTCCTGCGGGTAGTCGAGGAACTCGACCCCGGCCTCTTGGAGCTCTTGCATCGCCTTGGCTTGCTCGAACTCGCCCTCGGCAAGCATCGAGATGATGTTGAGTTCGCAGGCATCGCGCACGGCGTTCTGCTGCGCTTCGGACATGGAATCCCATTTCGGCTTGGACAGTTGAAGCGTCACGATGGTCGACTGCGACTGCCACGCCGGGAAGTAGTAATACTTCGCAACCGACTGAAACCCGAGCGACTTGTCGATGGACGGCATCGAATATTCCGCGCCGTCGAGCATCCCGAGTTGCAGGGCCTGCAGCACTTCGCCGCCACCAAGGTTCTGCGCCGCCACGCCGAGGCGTTGCAGCACGTTGCCGCCCAGACCACCGACACGGAACTTGAGACCGTCGAAATCTTCGACGCTTTCGATGGGCTCTTTGTACCAACCGCCACCTTCGGGGGCGATCAGACCGCAGGCGATCGGTTCGATCCCGTAGGCATGGAACAGGTTCTGCGCCTGCTCTTGGCCGCCTCCGTGGCGCATCCACGCCAGAAATTCCGGCGCGCCCGGCCCGAAGGGCACGTTGGTGAACATGGCAAAGGCGATATCCTTGCCGGTCCAGGGCAGCGTATCGATGAACGCAGCGTCGAGCGCACCGCTCGAAAGAGCATCGAAATATTCTGCAGGCGGCAGAAGTGCGCCGGGCGCAAAAGTTTCGACCTCGATCGTACCACCCGAAAGCCGCTCGATGTCGGCCGCAAGGCTGTCCGCGGCCGGCCCGACGAGGTTTGCAGCCGTAGGATAGGCGTTGGCCAGTTGCAGGCTAACGGTTTCGTCTTGGGCCAACGCGGCACCGGACACAGTTAAACTACCGGCCACCAAGGCACTGGTGGCCACATTCGAAAAACGTGACATTGCTATTCCTCCCAATGGTGCGCTGCCTCGGAATTGTCGGTGTGCTCAGGTCCGAACCAGTGATGCGACTCGTCGGTTCTGGGGCCTGGAACGCACTGCCTCCGCAGCTCAGCGCATACTGTTAGGTAGCATACGATAAGGCATACTGGCTACATACTGAGCCTCCGTATCTCCGATGACTCCCTTATCGGAGAATGCGATAAGGTAATTTTCATTTATTTGTCCAGACACGGCCGGATGACGGCATAAACACGACGAAACCGAATTATCTATCTGTGATCGTTAAACTTTTTTGCTCCATGGCAATTTGGTACGGCCTGACCCAACCCAAACGTCGTTGGCCTGACGCGACCTGCTCAGATCCCGTTCCACCCGCTTCGACCACCCTCTCGATTAGGCGGAGGTGGGGTGCATTTTGTTATAAAGCGTATAATGCGGTAGCGAATCCGAGAGCCTGCCAGTCGCGTTCCGCGACGGCGCAAGCCCGGACCGAGACAGCACAGGAACGAGAGAACGACATGAGCGATCAACCGAAAATCGAGATCCCCGGGGCATTGAATTTTCGTTCCGTCCCGTCCTTCTCAACCGCGCATGGCCACATTCGCGCAAATCAACTGTTTCGCTGCGGGGCTTTCGACCTTGTGGGCGACGAGGGCCAGCAGGCCCTCAAAGACGCGCAGGCGACACGGATTTTCGACTTGCGCTCCGAACGCGAAAAGGTCGTCGCTCCGTCGCCCATGATCGGCAATCCCGATTTCGAAATCCTGACGACTCCGCACAATATCAAAGCGGGCGATCTGGCAGAGGTTCTCAAGAACGAAGCCGCCACACCCGATGACTGCCGAGCCGCAATGCGGCGTTCATATAGAAAAATGCCCGGCGAGTTTCGCGACATTTTTGCAGGCTTTCTGCGCGCCGCCGCAGCACCAGATGGCGCGCCGATCGTCGTTCACTGCACAGCGGGCAAGGATCGCACCGGGATCGTCGTGGCCATTCTCCTCGACTTCCTCGGCGTGTCCTACGCTGACATTCTATCGGACTACCTCGAAAGCAACACGGCCGCTGGCGAACTCACCGCACGCCTCGATCGTCGCATGGCGTCGCTGCATGTCACCGGGCTTCGCCCAGAGATCGTCGAGGTGCTGAACATCTCGACCGAGGCCAATCTGAGCGGCATGTTCGATGCCCTGCACACCGAATTCGGGACCACAGAGTCCTATATCCGCGACCACCTCGGCCTGACCGACGCCGAGGTCGAACAGCTCAGAAAGAATATCCTCGCCTGACACGGCAAGCCTCGCAGGCAGGGCGTGACCCCCGTACTCAAATTAGATCGTTAGCGCACTGTCATAATGCGTATGATCTTGACGAAGCGCCGCACGCCTTGCTAGCCTCCATCAATGATCTAGCTAATGATCATTAATGGGAGGAACCAAAATGAATTTCCTGAAGTCGTGCGGGCTCATCGCAGCCTGCGCATTCGTTCCGGCTTCGGCCGCCTGGGCACAAGACGTCACACTGCGCTACTCGAACTGGCTGCCGTCCGGATACTACCTCGTCGAAGAGGTGATGAAGCCTTGGATCGCGGACGTCGAAGAGGTCACCGAGGGTCGGGTGACGGTCGAGATGCTGCCAAAAGTCGTCGGCACGGTCACCGGGCAGTACGACGTGCTCGCCGATGGTCTTGCCGATCTGTCACTCTGGGTTCCGGGGTATTCGTCAGGTCGTTTCGTCCTGATGGAAGGCTTCGAACTTCCATTCCTCGGCAACGACCCGATCGCGCGGTCCGAAGCGAACTGGAACACGTATCAGGACTATGTGGCGAACACCGACGAACTTGCGGACATCCATGTCATCTCGGTGTTCTCGAGCAACTCAGCTCACATCGTGACCCGTGAAAAACGGATGACAGCGCCTGACATGTTCCGAGGCGAACGCATCCGCACGTCGTCGTCCTCAGCCTCCGAAATGATGAACCTGCTCGGCGCGGCACCCGTCCCCAAGCCGATGAGCGAGCTTTATGAACTCGCCTCCGGCGGCGTGGTCGATGGCGCCACGATGCCCGTGGACACCATCCCGCCATTCAAGCTGAACGAGGTGTTCAAAGCGGTCAACCTGATCGAAGGCGGACTCACCAACAACGTCCTCGTCGTGGGGATGAACAGGGCCAAATGGGACCAGATCTCACCCGAAGATCAGGCCGCGATCACAGAGGTGTCTGGGATCACTTTGGCACGCCTGAACGGGGAAGTGCTGCAGCGCACGCTCGACAGCGCAACCGAGCAACTGGAGGCCGAAGGCATCACCTTCAACGAGGCAACGCCGGAAGAGTTCGCGGCGATGAAAGAGACTTTGCGCCCGATCTGGGACAACTGGATCGCCCTCGCGAAAGAGAACGGGCTTGAGGACCCAGAGGCCTTCCTCGACTCGATTACCGCCACGACTGGCGCTGGATACTGATTTCCGCATCAGCGGCGGATATATGACCCCGGTGCCATCTAAGGCACCGGGGTTCTTCATTTTTTCCCTTTATGTCAGGCCGAGATCGCCGGAATTGGATCGTTCCAACGGCGTCCGCGCAGTTTGTTCTCGACCGGCAGCGCATGGTTTTCCTGAAACGATCCATAGCCCGTTTCGCCGTCCATCTCCCATTCGATCATCCCATGCCAGCAGATCGCCGTCGCGTAGGCGCGCCACGGGCTGCCACACAGGGGACGCCCGCGAAGACGAAAGGTCTTGCCGCGCGTGTCGGTAACTTCGGCGTCGAGTGCATAGGGCACGATCCCGTGGCGGGACGTAGTGAAATTGGCGTCCACGATCGCGAAGACTTCGCCCTGATCCAGCAGATACCCGTGCGCAAGCCGCTGGTCCTCGCCAGACGGTTTCGTGGGATCGAGATGCAGATGGAAGCGAAAGCAAAGCGCCTCGCCGAACTGTGCCCAGACCGAGTTCGTCGGCGGAATGCCACGCTCTGGGCGGGGACCCCAGCTGTGGTTCATTCGGTCGACGCAATCTACCTCGAACGTCTCGCCCAGTATCTTGACCGTACCGGTTGTGCGGCAGTGCATGTCAAAGTGCCCCTTGTAGCCGCTCCCCATGCTGGTCCGTTCGATCTGCTCCTGAGCAGAGCCGCCGGCCAATGGGTTCAGCTCGGGATCGTGGATATCCCAAGGATCCATGATGCCGATCATGTCCAGATGAATTTCGGTATCGTCGTAGCCCACATAGTCAATCCGATAATCGCGCGGCGGCTTGACCGCAGCGACGCTGAGCCCATTCGGCGTCTGGATGTCCGAGAAGCGTTCAGGGGCGGGAAGGTGAAACTCCGAGTCGCAATACAGAAGCTCGAACTCCGTCGCGCTGACCGACCCCTGAAACCTCACGTCTGCCTGCATCGAGCCAAGGATAGGCCGCGCACAGATGTAGACGTGACCAAAGATCTTTTCGGCCGGAAGCGATATGGGAAGGTAGTAGGTCTCAGACCAAGTGTAGTCGTCGTCCGTGCTGTAATGATACTCAAGATCCTTATCGGTGATCATTTCCATCCTCCCTGAATTCGTTTAACCGCGCTGGCGCCTCACCGCCAACTGTCACAATGACAAGGATAAAATAGACACCTATGTGCGCATTACAATAACGACTTGTAGCTTATGGTATTCTAGCGAACGAGATGGTGTGTCGAGACAAGGTCAGCCCGGCCTATTGTTTACATAAGTCTAGTTATACGTCGACTCTGACGCGCGCCCACACATCAGCGTACAAGTCTGAACACCGGCGGAAAATACGGCCCAAGGCACCCTAAAGACAGGTCGCGGGCGTGAAGAGATGGCCCATCGGGCCATCTCCGTTGTCGTCTTTAGCGCCAGGTTCCGTCGATAAAGTCGGTCATCGCTTTCACGAAAGCCCCGGCCCGTTCGATCTGGGACCAGTGGCCGCAGCCGCGAAGGATGACCGCATCCGCGTTCGGGATCTTGTTGACCAGATGCCACGTTCTTGCGGGAGGTATGACCACATCCTCGCGCCCGTGAACCAGCAGAACCGGCAAGTCGACTTTCGCCAGAAGCTCATCGTCCAGCGGCAGTGCGGAACGATCGCGTTCGCGGGCCGCGATGACCTTGTCCAGTCGCCCGGATTCGGTTTCGTACACCGCCACTTCCTGCCGCGCCGCGATCATGTCGTCGTCGACGAGCGACGTGTCCGTCACGAACTTTTCGAACGCCGTGCGCATCCCCGCAAAGCTGACATCCGGCGTCGCATGCGCCTTGATCGCAGCGGTCGGCGCGCTGCCACCCGTCCCCATCGACACCACGCCCAAAAGCCTGTCGGGATGTTCGATGGCAAGTTGAAGCGCGATCCACCCGCCCAGTGAGTTGCCGACGATCCAGGCCTTTTCGATCCCGAGCGTGTCCAGAATGCGCAAGGTATGCGCGCCCCATTCGCGAATGCCATAGGCCGTGCCCTCGGCCTCGAGCGTCGCGCCGAAGCCGATCAGATCCGGTGCGATCCCGCGCATCCGGCCCGCGATGGCCGGCAGCGTCAGCCACCAGTTGGCGGCGGCCGAAACGCCCGTGCCCGATCCGTGAAGGAACAGAACCGGGGTCCCCTCCCCTTCATCGTGCAGATGCGTGATCTCACCGGGCGCGGTTTCGATCCACTTGTCCTGAAGCCCGAAATAAGCGGCGGTGCGGTAGTCCTGCGTTCCGATCATGCTCACACCTCCTCCAGCTCGGGGGCTTCGCTCGCGACGATGCCCATGCCCGTGATCCATTCCGGCACAGGTTCGTAAGCTTCCCATCCGACCGGCTGACCCCAGGCCGCGACCGCCGCAGCCCATGTGCGCAATTCGCAGGCACCGGGTCCGGCGCGTTCGGCGACGTCTTCGGAATCGAGATGGCGCAGCGCGGTCGGGTCCGCCATGATCCGCTGCAACAACGCGCGATCCCAATCCTCGGCGACATGCCCCGTGGCACCGCCTTCGGCCAGAGCCATGGCCTTGGCGACCCGACCCTCTTCCATCTCCGGCACACGCGGGCGCCCGTTGATCAGAAACTCGCGCCACTCGGGCGCAATCGTCTCGTCGAACGCATTGGTCGAGGCAGGCCAATGCGACATGCCGCCAGAGCCGACGGTCAGCACCCGTTCCGCCCCCGGATACTGCGCGATCGCATCACCCACCGCGCGCCCGAAATCGAAGCTGCGCGCAAAGGTCGGCATCGGCGGGCAGCCCGCGTTGATGATGATCGGCACGATGGGAATGTCGAGCGCCGGGGCCAGCCGCGCATAGACCTGCGTCAGCCCGTGGTCCACCTGCATGTCGAGCGACAGCGCCGGGTCGAACCCGCGTGCGGTGACGCCGTCGAAAATCGCCCGCGCAAGGCCCTGCGCCACCGGCAATTCGCCCTTCGGCGTGAAGTAGTCACCGATCCCCGTCAACCGTTCGACCCCGACCGCAAAGGCCGGAAGCATGTCGTAGAACACGCCGCGCGCATGGTCCGGCCCGAACAGGACGATGACGTCGGGCTTCAGCCGCGCCACCAGATCACGCGCCTTGTCGACATCGGATACGAAGCTGCCTCCCGGCTCGTTCGCACCCGGATCGGGTTTGAGATTCCAAAGGGGTGAGTGCGAGAGACTGATCGTCCCAACGACCGTTGCCATGCGTTTTTCCTTTTCGCCGTTTCGCGCAACGCGCGTGTCTGTGCGGAGGTCTGTCCGGTGCGACACGGGCGCCCCGGCGCGTGTCGGATGTCCCGTCCTCCATCGGGACCAGAGCGGTCCAGTCGCTCTGCCTATAGCGTACTCATGAGTACTGTATTCGTCATGGGAGTCAACGAGCGATTGCGCGCAGGGCAAAATCGGCGGCGGCGACCGTCCGGGGCCTGCAAACAGCTTGACAGTCTTTTGCGTACTTGTCAGTACGCTATTTAAACATGCGATCGAAACGGACCGCCGACAGGGCCTGCCGCCCTCGGCGACATTGAGGGGAGGACGCCGGACATGACGACGAGCGCTATTCAGGCCGCCGCAAACGAGATTTTCGAGGGGCGCGAAGCGTTGCGACAGATCGCGCCTATCGCCGAGCGGCACGGGCTTACGACCTTGGAAGAGGCCTATCAGGTGCAGACCCTGAATACCGCGCGCTGGATCAACGGCGGGCGGCGGGCGCGCGGGTTCAAGGTCGGGCTCACCTCGGACGCGGTGCAGGCGCAACTCGGCGTCGATGCGCCCGATCTGGGGCGGATCTGGGCGGATCAGGCATATGACGACGGCAGCACGGTATCGCTGTCGCACTTCATGCAGCCCAAGGCCGAAGCCGAGATTGCCTTTGTCCTGAAACGCGATCTCGACGACCCGACCCTGTCACTGACCGACCTGATGAGCGCCATCGACTATGCGGTTCCGGCCATCGAAATCGTGGACTCGGTCATCGAGGATTGGAAGATCGGCCTGATCGACACCGTGGCGGACAATGCCTCGGGCGGCGGCTACGTCCTTGGGGCGTCACCGCGCACGCTCGACCGCGTCGACCTCAGACTGGCCGGGTCCGTCACTTCGGTCGACGGCATCCCCAAAGCCTTTGGCGTCGCCGCCGCCTGTATGGGCAATCCGCTCAACGCAGCGCTGTGGCTCGCGCGCACCCTCGCCGGGTTCGGGGACACCCTCGCGGCGGGCGACGTGATCCTATCGGGCGCGCTCAGCCCGATGGTTCCGGTCGCGCCGAACCAGTCGTTCACCGTCGAAATTCAGGGCTTCGCGCCCCTGTCCGTCCGCTTCGAGGAGTGATCGACATGACGAAAATCAAATGCGCCATCATCGGCTCCGGCAACATCGGAACCGACCTGATGATAAAGATCATGCGGATGTCCGACGTGCTCGAGATGGGCGCTATGGTCGGCATCGACCCGGCGTCCGACGGCCTCGCCCGTGCCGAGCGTCTCGGGGTCGCGACGACCCACGAAGGGCTCGACGGTCTGGTCGCCCTGCCCTGCTACGGTGACATTCGCATCGTGTTCGACGCGACCTCGGCCGGCGCGCACAAACGCCACTCCGAACGGCTCGTCGCGGACGGCAAGCAGGTCATCGATCTGACGCCCGCCGCAATCGGGCCCTATACGGTGCCGCCCGTGAACCTCGACGCGAACCTTACCGCGCCGAACGTGAACATGGTCACCTGCGGCGGTCAGGCGACGATCCCCATCGTGGCCGCGATCAACCGCGTGGCCAAAGTTCACTACGGCGAGATCGTCGCGTCGATCAGCTCGAAATCGGCAGGCCCCGGCACCCGCGCGAACATCGACGAATTCACCGAAACCACCCGCGCGGCCATCGAAACCGTCGGCGGCGCGACCCGTGGCAAGGCGATCATCATTCTGAACCCCGCCGAACCGCCGATGATCATGCGCGACACCGTCTATTGCCTGTGCGACACCGCCGCCCCCGACGACATCCGCGCGTCGATCGAGGCGATGGTGGCCGAAGTTCAGACCTATGTGCCCGGCTACCGCTTGAAGCAGAAAGTCCAGTTCGAGAGCATCGGCTCCAACGCACCCCTCCATATCCCCGAGATGGGCGGCGATTTCACCGGGACCAAAGTGACGGTCTTTCTCGAAGTCGAAGGGGCGGCGCATTACCTCCCCGCCTATGCGGGCAATCTCGACATCATGACATCGGCCGCCCTCAAGACGGCCGAGCGCATCGCCATCCAACGCAAATGGGTAACAGAGGCCGCCTGACACCATGACAAAGCTCTACATTCAGGACGTCACCCTGCGTGACGGCATGCACGCCATGCGTCACCAGTACGACCTCGGCCATATCCGCGAGATTGCGCAGGCGCTGGACGAAGCGGGGGTGGACGCCATCGAAGTCGCGCATGGCGACGGCCTGACCGGATCGACCTTCAACTACGGGTTCGGAAAATGCACCGACGAGGCGTGGATCGAGGCCGCAGCTTCCGTCCTCAAATCCGCGCGCCTCACGACGCTGCTCATCCCCGGCATCGGCACGATCGAAGACCTGCGCCGCGCCCATGACAAGGGCGTCACGTCGGTGCGGATCGCCACCCATTGTACTGAAGCCGACGTCTCCGCGCAGCACATCGCGGCGGCCAAAGACATGGGCATGGACGTGTCCGGGTTCCTGATGATGAGCCACATGACCGCGCCCGCCGACCTCGCCGAACAGGCGCGGCTTATGGAAAGCTACGGGGCCGACTGTGTCTACTGCACCGACAGCGGCGGCCGCCTGACCTTGCGCGACGTCGCAGAGCGGTTCGATGCCTATGCCGCGGTCCTCTCTCCCGACACGCAGCGCGGTGCGCATATGCACGAAAATCTCTCGCTGTCCGTGGCCAATTCGGTGGTCGCGGTCGAACATGGCGCCCTGCGCGTCGATGCCTCGCTCGCAGGGATGGGTGCTGGTGCCGGGAACACCCCGCTCGAAGCCTTCGTCGCCGTTGCCGACCTTTATGGGTGGGATCACGGCTGCGACCTCCACAAGCTTCAGGATGCCGCCGAAGACCTGATCCGCCCGCTGCAGGACAGGCCGGTCCGTGTCGACCGAGAAACCCTGACGCTCGGCTATGCGGGGGTCTATTCCTCGTTCCTGCGTCACGCCGAACGGGCCGCTCACCTGTACGGTCTCGACGCGCGCATGATCCTTGCCGAGGTCGGACGGCGCGGCATGGTCGGTGGACAGGAGGACATGATCGTCGACGTGGCGCTCGACCTGCTCGAAGCCGGTCCCAAGGCCGGAAACGCCGCCGCGTCGTGACGCCGAACTCCGGCAACGGGCGGTCCCGCACGGTCCGCCCGTTGCCATGCCCGTGTTTTTCACGATGATGCGGCACAAGCACAAACCAACATGAGGGCCAAATGCCACCATCCCCACGCGTCGTGGCGAAGAAGAAACAGAACATGCTCAAAGCCGCGTCCGAGATGTTTCTCGCGAATGGCTACGAAGACATGCACCTTGACCACCTGATCGAAAAAGTCGGCGGGTCGAAGGCTTTCATCTACAACAACTTCGAGAACAAGCAGGGGCTGTTCATCGCGGTCGTCGAATACTCCTGCTCTGAACTGCTCCAGCCGCTCGAAGGGCTCGACCCGGCCGAATTCACGCTGGAAACCGGGCTGACGGAACTGGCGCGCCGCTATCTGAACGTCAGCCTCGACCAGCGCTCGATCATGCTGCACCGGCTCATCATCGCCGAGCGGCTCCAGTTTCCCGAGATCGGCGCGGTGTTCAACAACGCAGGTCCGCGCGTGTCCTTCCGCATCGCCGCCCGGTTCATCGCGGCGCAGCAAGAGATGGGGAACCTGTCCGAACGCCGCCCAGCGGCCGATCTCGCCACCATCTTTCTGGGCATGATCAACGCGGGCTACCTGACCCAGATGCTGACCTCCGGCATGTCCCGACCGGGCACCGAGGAAACCGACGCGCGCATCTCGCTCGCTGTCGATACCTTCCTCAACGGCCTCGCCTGACCCACGAAAATGGCCGCCCGGTCTCAGGGGCGGCCATCACTCGTACACGGCACTCGGGTCAGACCCGGATCATTCCACGATCATTCCGTCCGAGGTGAAGCCCTCTTCCAGAATGCCCTGCGCCTGCATCGATGCGATCCACCAGTCCAGATCGCTCGCGGCGATTTCTGCCCCGAACTCCGGCAGCGGCACGGTCGCGGCGACCTCTTCGGGAAGTTTGAGATAGGTGGTCTGAAGGGTGCGCGCCGCGTCTTCGTTGGCCGCGACCCATTCCGTGCCCTCGACGATGGCCTCACGGAACAAAGCGACCGAGTCGGGATGCGCCTCGGCCACGCGCGCGCTGATCGCATAGAACGCCTCGAGCGTGCGCTCTTCGGGAGCGAACACCACCGGCGCGGCCGCGACGCCGCTTGCCTGCGCGCGTGACAGGAACGGCTCGACCATCAGGGCTGCGTCGACAGTGCCGCCCTTCAGCATGTCGCCCATCTGCGGGAACGGGGCTTCGACGAAAGACACGTCGCGCGGGTCGACGCCCGCTTCGCCGAGCCATTTCTGGAACAGGACGTGCTGGATGCTGTTCAGGCCCGGCGCCGCCACGCGCTTGCCGACGAAATCCTCCGGCGCACTCAGCGGCGTGTCGGCGGACGAGGCCGCACCGGCCGTGGTCTTTGCGCTCGACAGAAAGCTCGCCGCCGCGATGATGTCGAGATCCAGACCACCCGCGTTGCCCAGAAGAAAGATCGACGGGGTCAACGTGCCGACCGTCAGGCTCTCCGACAGCAGGGCTGCCGGGATCGTCGATCCGACCGGGGTGAGCTGCAGCTCGACGCTCAATCCGCGCTTCTCGAAAAAGCCCTGCGCGTCGGCGGCATACAGCGGCAGAAACGCGCTCGCGGGCGTGAAACCGACCTTGAACACCATGTCGTCGTCCGCCGCGAACACGGCATGAGTCGGCAACAGAGCAAGCGCCGCGCTGGAAATTAAGGCTTTGTATTTGTTCATGATATCCTCCCTAAGACCTGTCGCGTTGAGGGTCGGAATTGATCCGCAACGCCGATTGACACCCCATTTCTAATAGCGTACTGATGAGTACGTCAAACGAAATCGCGAACTCGGATATGCGATCGGAAATTGGCGCCGCGACACGAGGACAGCGCGCGGCCCGGAGGGAGGAAAGTCATGTTGAGCTTGTACCATTCGCTGGTATCGACCTGTTCGCAGAAGGTCCGCCTCTGCCTTCATCACAAAGGTCTCGACTACGAAAGTCGGCTGGTGAACCTGATCTCGGGCGAACAACTTTCGCCCGCCTATCTCGCGATCAATCCGAATGGCGTGGTCCCCAGCCTCGTGCATGACGGCGCGGCGATCACGGACTCGTCCGTCATCATGGAATATCTCGACGAGGTCTTTCCCGAGACGCCGCTGATGCCCGAGGATGCCGTCGGCAAAGCACAGGTCCGGGCCTGGATGCGCTACATCGAAGAGGTGCCGACCGCCGCGATCCGCTTTCCGTCCTTCAACGATCTGATCCTGCGCGCCTACGAAGACATGCCCGAAGACGCCTTTCGCGACGAGATCGAGCGGCGGCCCCTGCGCAAGCACTTCTACGAACAGATGGGTCAGACCGGCTTTGACCAGAAAACCGTAGATGCCTCGATGGAACGGCTGCGGCAGACGATGACCCGGATCGACACCGCGACCGGCCGTCACCGCTTTGTCGCAGGCGACGCGATGAGCATTGCCGATTTCGCGCTCGTCCCGACCGTCGACCGCCTGCACGACCTTGGGCGGACCGAGGTGTTCGACGGCCTGCCCAACCTCGCCCGCTGGTGGCAGGACATCGTCGCCCTGCCCGCCTTTGCCGCAGCGTACCCGACCGGATCGCGCCTGAGCGAAGTCTTCGCACGGACGGCGCCGCAGGCGGCCTGCGACTGAACCGACAGACCTGACACCCGGCCCGCCCGCGCCCCGCCTCCGGTGGGCCGTCATTCCTGCGAGCCGCCTTCATAGGAGAAGCCACATGAGCCAATTTCAGAACAAAGTCGCCGTCGTGACCGGCGCGAGCCGGGGCATCGGCCTGTGCATGACCCGCATGCTCGCCGAACAGGGCGCGCATGTCTTTTTCGCCGCCCGCCGCGAAGAGATGCTGCGCGAAGCCGAAACCGCCCTCCACGCCGATGGCCTGTCCGTCACGGCCGTGCGCGCCGACGTGGCCAGCGATGCCGACTGCAAAACGCTGATCGACCGCGCGCTCGGCGACAAGGGGCAGATCGACATCCTCGTGAACAGCGCCGGTATCTCCGGAGCGCAGAAACCGTCGTGGGAAGTCGAAAGCCACGAGATGGACGAGGTCATGCGCGTGAACGTCTACGGCGCGCTGGCGTGCATTCGCAACGCAGCGCCCTCGATGATCGCCCGTCGCAGTGGCGCGATCATCAACATCAGCTCCTTCACCGGCAAACGCCCGGCGGTGAACCGGGCGGTCTATGCAACCTCGAAAATGGCGCTCGTCGGTCTCAGCCGCACCGTGGCGCTGGAGCTTGCGCCGCATCAGGTCCGCTGCAATGTCGTCAGCCCCGGTCCGGTCGAAGGCGAACGGGTGCAGGAAGTGATCGGTCGCGCCGCCAAGGCCCAGAACAAGACCGAAGAGGAAATCCGCAAGGAATTCGTCGCATGGGCCCCGATGGGCGAAATTCCGACCGAAGAGGAAATCTGCGGGTCGATCGCCTTTCTGGCCTCCGACGCCGCGCGTCACATCACCGGTCAGGATCTGAACGTCGACGGCGGGATCGTGATGTTCTGATCGCTTTGCGGCAGACATGAAGAAAGGGACAAACGGATGAACGACACTCAAACAGCACCGCAGGTGCGCCCGATCCGGCGCATCGTCACCGTCGAAGGGTCAGACGGGCGCTCGCGCATCGAAGAAGATGGGGCAAGCCCCCATGTCATGGCGATCCACGGGATCCCGACCCATGCGGTGACCGAGCTTTGGGCAACCACCTCGGCGCCTGCCCAACCGGATCTGGCCGATCCCAGCAAGGTGCCGGTGCAACTCGCCCCGCCCACCAACGGCACCGTGTTCCGGGTCGTGGAGTTTCCGCCTGACGCTGACTGGCTCGGTCAGGTCGATGCCGGGGCCGCGTTCGGTTCGATGGGTTCGTCCGGCGCCGATGCCATCGCAGCGACCGAAGACAAGCCGCATCCCCTGATGCACAAAACCCAGTCGGTGGACTATGCCATCGTCATGCAGGGCGAAATCTGGGCCGTGCTGGACGACGCCGAGACGCTGATGAAGCCGGGCGACGTTCTGGTGCAACGCGCGACGAACCATGCGTGGTCGAACCGCTCCGACAAAGCCTGCCTGATCGCCTTCGTTCTGGTGGATGCGAATGGATAGTCGAGCCACCGCCCCCACTCCGGCCGCGCAGGACCCCAAATCCGGCCCCGCGCTGGTCGAGGTCGAAAAGGCCTCGCTCAGCTTCGGCTCCCACCTCGTCCTGAGCGAGATTGACCTGCGGATCGACACGGGCGAGTTCATCTGCGTGGTCGGCCCCTCCGGCTGCGGCAAGACCACACTCCTGCGTATGTTGGGCGGTTTCGCCAAGGCGAGCGCGGGCAAGGTGATGATCGACGGGCGCGCCGTGGACGGCCCGCGTCAGGACGTGGCGATCGTGTTTCAGGATTACAGCAAGGCGCTGCTCCCGTGGCGCACCGCTGCCGGAAACGTCGCTCTCGCGCTCGAGGCGCGCGGCGTTCCGAAATCCGAACACGCGCCCCTGATCGACCGGCTTTTGGATGTCATGGGTCTTTTGTCCAGCCGCGAGAAATTCCCCTCCGAACTGTCGGGCGGGATGCAGCAACGGCTCCAGATTGCCCGGTGTCTGGCGCAGGAGCCCAAGCTTCTGCTGATGGACGAGCCCTTCGGCGCGCTCGACGCGATGACCCGGCAACGGTTGCAGGACGAGCTGCTGTCGCTGGTCGCAAAAACCGGCATGACGGTTTTCTTCATCACCCACGATCTCGAAGAGGCGATCTATCTCGGCGACCGTGTCATCGGCCTGAACGCCCATCCCGGCCGCATCGGCCAGACCTTCGACGTGCGCCTGCCAAAACCGCGCAACCAGCTCGACACGCCGGAAGACCCCGAATTCCTGCATCTGCGTCGCGGGGTGTTCGAGTTCATCGAGGCCGCAGAGAAATGACCAGAGCCGTCACAGCCCTCTGGAAGGCCCTCTTCGTCCCGGTGCTCTTCATCGCGCTCGCCGAGTTCGGGGTGCGGACCTACTTCCCGCAAAGCGACAGTCTGGCCGCACCGAGCGAAGCCTTGCGGGCCGGATGGGCCGCCCTTCTGTCGGGCGAGTTGTTCGCCCTGTCGCTCTTCACCCTGTCGGCGGCGATGGGGGGTCTGTTGATCGGTGGCGTTCTGGGCTTGCTCGTGGGCGTCATCCTCGGCCTCGTGCGCCCGGTGGATCGGGTGATGACCCTGTCGCTCGAACTGTTCCGCCCGATCCCGTCCATCGCCTTTGTCCCAATCGGGATGCTCGTGTTCGGCTTCGGCTACCGCATGGAAATATCCATCGTCGCATTCGCCGCCTTCTGGCCGATGATGATCTCGACCCGTGCGGGCATCGCCTCGATCAACGTCGAACTGCTCGAAGTCGCGCGCGCTCTGCGTCTGGGCTTCTGGGCGAGCACGTTCAAGATCGTCCTGCCCGCCGCGGCCCGTCGCATCTTTGTCGGGGTCCGGCTCGCCGCTGGCCTGTCGCTGGTCGTCGCCGTCACGGTCGAGATCGCGGCGAACCCCAATGGTCTCGGCTACGGCATGATCGCGGCCCAGCAGTCACTGCGCCCCGAAGCGATGTTCGCCTATCTCGCCTGTATCGGCCTGATCGGCCTCGCCCTGAACAGCCTGCTCATGCACCTCGAGCGCCTCATGTTCCGCACCCGGCAGAGCGCCAAGGAGCGCAGCAAATGATCCTATCGTCACGGCCCGCCATCATCCTCGGCAACATCCTCGTCACCCTCGTCCTGATCGGCCTCTGGAAGCTCTGCGCAGACCTCAAGCTGATTTCGCCGATCTACTTTCCCGGCCCGGAAAAGACCTTCGCCTCGATCTATGACGGCTTCGCATCCGGCGACCTCTACCCCATCGTGGGCGGCACGGTCCGGCGCATGTTCTTCGGCTGGTTCCTCGCGACCCTTCTGGGCGTGGCGCTCGGCGTCCTGATCTCGTCCTCGCGCACGGTGCGCGAATACCTGTCGACGAGTCTGGAGTTCATCCGCCCCCTGCCCGCCTCGGCCCTGATGCCCGTCGCCATCGCCTTGATCGGCCTGAGCGAGGGAATGATCCTGTCCGTGATCGCCTTCGGTGCGATCTGGCCGATGCTGATCGGCACCGTTCACGGCATCTCCGAGGTCGAGCCACGGCTGGCCGAGGTTGGCCATGCCCTGCGGCTGAACCGCTGGCAGGTCATCGTCAAGATCGCCCTGCCCTCGGCCCTGCCCGACATCCTCGCCAACATGCGTCTGGGCCTGACCATCGCGCTGATCCTTGCCGTGGTGGGCGAGATGCTGACGAACCGTGCCGGACTCGGATCGTGGATTCTGTCCGGTGCCCGGTTCTTCCGCTCACAGGATATTTTCGCGGGCGTCATCCTCTTGGGCCTCATCGGGGCCTCCAGCGGATACCTCCTCAGCCGGGCCGAGGCGTATCTGCTGAAATGGAAACGGCAAAGCTGAACCGGGTGGAGCGTCGGGGCGCGTGACAGCCGCCCCACGCTCTCCTGCCCTTACCGTCTCCGTGCGACCTTGAACAACCGAACAGCCCGCGAGAACCGGTCAGGCTGACTTACGCAGGACGAGAAAGGTCATCATGCCAATGGGTGGCAGCGGCCGCTTCTCTTCGACCGTCAGGTCGTCTTCCTGCAAAACCGTCTCGATCTCGAAATCCGAGTGCCAGCCCAGCACGTTCGACAGCGGCGCGGCGACCCGTTCGACCATCGCCAGCAGGCCCTCGTCGCGCTTGAAGTGGTTGGTGATGACGACGCGCCCACCGGGTTTGCACACACGGGCGATCTCGGACATCACCTTTTCAGGCTCGGGCACGACCGACAGAACATGCATCGCCACGACCGTGTCGAAACTCGCGTCGGGAAAATCCAGCACCCGCGCATCCATCTGCCGAAGCTCGACCACCTGCTTCAGGTCCATGTCGCGCACTTTGGCACGGGCCTTGGCCAGCATCTCGTCGCTGAAGTCGATGCCGGTCACTTCGAGGCCGGCCCGGTAATGCGGCAGCGCGAGCCCGGTGCCCACGCCCACCTCCAGCACCCGCCCCGGAAAGCCGTTCACGAACGCAACCGCCCGGCGCCGCCCGGTGTTGGTGATCGCCCCGAAGGTCCGGTCATAGACCGGCGCCCATCGGGCGTAAGATGTCTTTACGGCACTGATGTCCAATTCACCGCTCCCGGTCTGTGTCAGGATGTCCTGCGATCCAATAAGGCCCAGATGACCATGCCGATGTAGGCAAGGCAAATCACGACAAGCGAAACCCACGGCTCGATCAGCAGCGCCGCCGACAAGACCGCGAAGCCCACGAGAAAGAACTTCACGTTCTGGCGCGATATTTTGGTTTTCTTGAACGACCACGTCGGGATGCGGCTGATCATCAGAAGCCCGACCCCGATCATATAGACCGCGATCACGTAGCCGGGCAGAAGCGGCGCATCGGCAAAGGCGAAGGACAAAAACATCGGCAGCATGACGAGAAACGCACCCGCCGGGGCCGGAACGCCCACGAAATACGCAGGGTCCGCCGTCGGCTCCTTGGCCTTGTCGCTGACGTTGAACCGCGCAAGACGCATCACGCAGCACACCGCATAGGCGAGCACGGCAAGCCATGTGACGCTCGGCAGGCCCTGCAACACCCAGAAATACAGCACCAGTCCGGGCGCGACACCGAAGTTCAGGAAATCCGCGAGCGAATCCAGTTCGGCCCCGATCGCGCTGTCGCTCCCCAAAAGCCGCGCGATCCGACCGTCGAGCCCGTCAAGCACGGCAGCGGCAATGATAAGCTGGACGGCCGTCACATACTCGCCCCGAAACCCCTCGCGGATCGCGGACAGGCCGGCACAGATGGCGAGGATGGTCAGCATATTCGGAAGCAGCTGGATCAGCGCGAATTCGGTCGGCGCTTTGTTCGGCGTTTCCGGCATGGCCCTGCCCCCTACCCTTCCGTCGGTGGCGTCAGCTCTGCGATCACGGATTCACCCGCAATCATCGTCTGCCCCAGCGCGACCATCGGCTCGACCCCCTCTGGCATATAGACGTCCAGCCGTGATCCGAAGCGGATCAGACCGAACCGCGCGCCGGTGGTCAGGGTGTCGCCCTCCTGCACGAAACAGACGATGCGCCGCGCCACCAGTCCGGCAATCTGGACGACTGCCAGATCGCGCCCGTCCGTCATGCGGATGCACAGGCTGTTGCGCTCGTTGTCCACGCTCGCCTTGTCGAGCGAGGCGTTGAAGAACTTGCCGGGGCGATAGGCGATGGCGGCAATCTCGCCCGTCACCGGCACCCGATTCACATGGCAGTTGAACACGCTCATGAAGACGCTCACGCGCGTCAGGGCCACGTCAGGCATGCCCAGTTCAGCGGGCGGGACGGCCGGTTCGATCAGCGAAACGATCCCATCCGCCGGGCTGACGATCACGCCCGGACGCAACGGCGTGACCCGCTCAGGATCGCGAAAGAAGTAATAGCACCAGACAGTCAGCCCGACACCGATCCAGCCAAGGAAACCCGAGATAAGGAAAAGACCCACGGTCACGACCGCAAAGATCGCCACGAACCGGCGCCCCTCGGGATGCATCGGCTTGATGAAAGTGTCGCGCATGCGCATGGGCAAGGTCCCTCCCGAACAGTCCTCGCACGTTGATAGGGCTATGCCCTTGGAACGCAAGGGCTTGTCAGCCTGGCTCCCACAAAACCGGCGGCGTGCGGTCCTTGGGTGGGCAAGCCGCTCCCGATCCGGGACCGAAACCGATGATCTGCCGAAGCTTATCGTCGGCGCGCCGCCTGTTCACGTTCGAGGGTTCGGTGCTCGGCACGCTCCAGTCGGTCGATCACCGCGACGCGACGGCCTTCGCGGTTGTTCAGAACACGGTTCAAAAGCGTGGTTTTGCCAGCCCCCAGAAATCCGGAAAGAACGGTGACGGGCAAACGTGGATCGGTCATTGCGATACCTCAATCGGTTGGATGAAATCGGGAAAGGCGAGAGAGCCTTGGGAGTTTGGGCAATGGGGCACGTGCCGCTGCCCACCCCCCGCAGGCCGGGCGTGTCGGGTCGCCCCTCATGCACGACCGCACTGTGGTTGTGTTCGCCAACCCCAGGAACGTCATCGCTTTCTCCGGCAATTCTGATCGCACCGTAATAATATTATAACTGAGTGCCAACCATCCAAAGCGCAGGCGCCCGATACGTCAGACGTGGCGTTCTGGGTCAGCGGTCGAACCATAGGCTCGGGGGCCCCGGATCAGACGCTCGCAGCCACGCGGAAGCCCGCGTTCCCGGCCGAACTGTCGGCATCGTTCCGGGTGCGGGAATGGACGTGGTAACGGTCGCAATAGCTGACGTGACACAGGTAGGACCCGCCCCGCTGAACCCGCCCGCTGCCCGTCTCGGGCCCGCGCGGGTCGACCAGTGGGCGGCGCGTTTCCGGCGCGCGGGGGCCCGCGAAATCGGCAACCCATTCCCAGACGTTCCCGGTGGTGTTGAAAAGCCCAAAGGCATTCGGCGCAAAGGCATCGACGGGCGCGGTCCCGACCCATCCGTCTTCGGCGGTGTTGCGCACCGGGAATTCGCCCTGCCACGTGTTCATCCGCTCGACCCCGTCCGGGGCCATCACGTTGCCCCACGGAAACTTCTGCCGCTCCAGCCCTCCGCGCGCCGCGAATTCCCACTCCGCCTCGCGTGGCAGGCGCAGCCCGGCCCAGCGGGTGTAGGCCAGCGCATCGTACCACGCGATATGGACTGCCGGGTGATCGGCCCGGTCGCGCCAATCGCTCCCCGGCCCTTCGGGCGCGGCCCAATAGGCCCCGTCGACCCGGCGCCACCACGGGATGTTCGGCGGATGCTGCGGCCAGCGCGTGGCATCGGCCAAGAGCAGGTGAAACACGAAACTCCACCCCTCGTCCTCGGCCACGGTCTTGTACCCGGTCGCCTCGACAAAGGCCGCGAAATCGGCGTTCGAGACGGTGACGGGCGAGATCAGGAAGGGCGAGACCTTGACCTTGCGCCGCGGACTGTCGAGGTCCGCCGGAAACGTCGACTTGCGCGCGCCCATGTCAAAGAACCCACCGTCGAGCGGGATGAGCCGCGCGCGCAGGGCGTCACGCACCGATTGCGGCCCGGGCGCGATGGCCAGCGCGGCCTCCATCCACCCCCGGTCCGCCTCCGGCACGCGGTCCGGGTCGGTCGGGGCACAACAGGCGCTCTTTTCGGACAAGGCTCTCGGCTCCTTCAGTGACGGGGGCTTGGTCCATGAGATACGGGGGCCACGCCAGAGCCGCAAGACACGCGGGGCTACATCGCCACCACGATCTGCGACACGAGCTCGGCGGTGTTGTGGACCCCGAACTTCTTCATCAGCCGCGCCCGGTGCGTTTCGACCGTCCGGGTCGAGATGCCGAGCCGCTCGCCGATCATGCGCGACGTCATCCCCTGCCCGATCAGCGGCGCGATCTCACGTTCGCGCGGGGTCAGCCGGACTGACCGGATCGGCCGCCCCTCGACCCGATCGAAGGTCCAGATCATCAGCGCGAAAGGATCGTCGGGCGTCATCGTGGTGCCGCGCGCGCGGGCCAGAAAGACCTCGGCCCGGCTGGTCTGCATGAAGCGCTCGTCCTCCCACCGGGTCAGACGCGCCTCGCGCATCCGGGTCTCGCAGGCCGCGCCCAACTGCTCGAAATCGCTGATCGAGGGGTAGAGGCAGCGCACCGAACGCCCGACCAACTCGCTGCGCCGAAACCCGAACAGGTCCTCGAGCGCGCCGTTTATTTCGACGATCCGCCGATACCGTGTGACCAGATGCGCCACCGGCGAGGCGCGAAAACCCAAAAGCTCCGCCCGCTCCGGTGTCGTGGGTTCGCGCATCGTCGCCACCTGCCTCGGTTCTCCGTAGCCCTACGTAGACGTGTACGTAGGTCTAGGCATAGCGAGCCCGCGCGCGCCCTGTCAATTTCCCCGCCACCGGCCGCAGGCGCTTGTCCACCGGCGGCCTGCAAGTTGGTTGCCGCTCGCTACGCCACCTGCCTATAAATCCTCAGGCGGAAGCGGGGCCCGCGAGCAGGAGACGTGACACGATGCAGGATCTGACGGGGGGCGCCAGTGGCCGCCGCACCCGACGCGGAGGCCGCCCCCGTGACCCCAACCTCGAGGACCGCGTGTTCGACACGGCGCTCGACCTCTACACCGACACCGGCTGGTCCGGCTTCAACTTCGACGTCGTCGCGCGCACGGCAGGGGTCGGCAAAGCGTCGATCTACAGCCGCTGGCCGAAACGCGAGGATCTGCTGCGCGACACGTTCGAACGGCGTCTGAAGGCGCTCGGCACCGTGGACGAGGGCAGCCTCAGGGCCGACCTGATCGCATACGGCGCCTTGCTGATGAGCCTGTGGAATACGCCGCGTGCCGGGGTCATGCTGCACTTCGCCGTCGACACCCGCCACCACCCGGAAATCCGCGAGATCACGGCCCAGATGTACCGCACGGCCTTTGACAACGAACTGGCGATGGTCGACCGGGCGGCAGCGCGCGGCGAACTGCCCGAGGGGTTCGACGGCCGCACGCTGGTCCATGCGTTCAAGGGCGGGTGCCTTGCCCGCGCGACCCATGAAATAGAACTCGAGAATGGCGAGATCGCCCTGATGTCCGAGGCAGAGGTGACAGCTTTTGTCCGGGGTCTCACCGACCTCGTCCTAAACGGGGTCGAGGGCTACAGACCCGCCCCCTAGGCCTCTGACCCACCCTCGCGGGCCCGATCCTCGGTCCGTTGCGCGCCGAGCCGCGCCTCGATCGCTTCCAGCCGCTTGAGCACTTCGACACGGTAATCCGCCGTGGCCGCGTCGCTCTCTTCCATATGCGCTTCCTGCATCGAGTTGACGATAAGACCGACGATCAGGTTCACCACCGCAAATGTGGTGACGAGGATGAAGGGCACGAAGAACGCCCAGGCGTAGCCATGAACCTCCATCACCGGGCGCACGATGCCCATCGACCAGCTTTCCAGCGTCATGATCTGAAACAGCGTATAGGCGGAATCCGGGATCGTCCCGAACCATTCGGCAAAGCTGTCGCCGAACAGTTTCGTCGCCATCACGGCCCCGATGTAAAAGATCAGCGCCATGAGCAGAAAGACCGAGGCCATGCCCGGCAACGCGCTCACGAACCCCTCGACCACCCGGCGCAACGTCGGTGCGACCGACACGACCCGGAACAGCCTGAGAATGCGCATCGCCCGCAGAACCGACAGCCCCTGAGCAAAGGGGATGAGCGCCACGCCGACGATCAGGAAGTCAAAGATATTCCATCCGGAGCGAAAGAACCGGCCGCCCCGTGCGATGATCTTGGCGCTCAGTTCGACCACGAAGATGGCCAGACAGATGCGGTCCAGCAACACGATCAGCCCGCCCGCCGCGGCCATGACGGCGTCCGAGGTCTCGAGCCCCAGCACCACGGCGTTGAACAAGATCACGCCGGTGATGAAGTTCCTTGTCGCGGCGCGGTCGAGGACGGCGTCGAGTCTCTGGCGGAAGGTCATCGGGGCTCCTGTCGGTCGGCCGCAACACCGCGGTCGGGCAGGAGATACGGCCTGTCCCCCGCGCTGACAAGCGACCAAGGCGAGGGTCAGGGGACCGGTGCGGAAAAATTTGCGTGAGAAACTCGGATTTGCGCGCGCGGCAGGCGAAACCGCTGCCGCGCGAGGACCAGCGCCACGACCGCGAAGCCCGGATGACATGATCCGGCCCCTGTTGCCATAGCAAGTTGTTTTTGCAACTACACCATGCTACTCCTCGTGATGTGGGAGGACCACCTGACATTCGGACCTGACCGGGGCGCGTCATCGGCGTGCCCGATCCCGGATGCTGGACCCTGACGAGGCGACCAAGACATGGGCACCCGCTTTTTCTCGACCCGCAACCGCGCCGCCTATCTCGGCCCCTACCCGCTCGAACGGCTGGCGCGCGGGCCCATGCCCGACCTCGCCCGCGTCCCGCGCGACCCAGTGCTGAGCTACCATCGCCCGGACCATCCCGAGAGCATCGTGAACGCGATGGGTGAGTTTCAGGCGATGATGGATGCGATCCGCGACGGCATCGTGAACCGCGCCCCGTCCCAAGTGCCCGCCGACCTCGTCGAACGCGCCAACCACGTCAAAGCGATGGGCTATTTCAACGACGCCTCCATGATGGGGGTCGGCCCCGTGCCCGCCGCCGCCCGGCTTGCCACGCCGCGCCAGAACCTCGACATCGACCGGCTCGCCCATGCCCTGCGCACCCGGCAGACCAAGACGCTGGCCACCGGCATCGACTTCATCATGGCCGACCTCAAGGAGAGCATCGAGGCCCCGCCATCGGGCATCGACGGGCAGGATCACTGCATCGTCTTCCTGATCGAACACTGGCGCGACCCCAAGCCGGGCGAACCCGGCAGCGACTGGATCATCGACGCGCAGGATCACCGCGCCGCCCTGCGCGCGACCGAGCTTGCGATGGTCACCGCCAATTACCTGCGCCTCATGGGGTTCGAGGCCAAGGCCCATTCCGTGACCTCGTCGGACGTCGATCTGAACACGCTGGGTGTCGCCGCGGGCCTCCTGTCGGTCGAGGACGCGGGCATCGTCGCCCCGTGGCTCGGCCCCCGTTTCGGGCTAGCAGCCGTCACCACGAACATGGCGATGGCCCACGATGCCCCGCTTGCCCCGATGGGCGATCAACCGTGGCTTAAGACCCAGGGGCCTGCATGGTGGCTCGGCGCAGGCACGGTGAAATCCGCCCTGAACCGCGACCCCTACCGCAGCCGCGATTACGTCGACGGGGCCTATCCGTTCGAACGCCTGAAGCGTGTCGAAGACCCCACCACCTATATCGACGAGGCCAACGTCGCCCGCGTCCCCAAACGCTCCGATATGTTCGCGCGCGCCCAGTTCGGCGAGATGGGCAAGAGCCTCTACGACGCTGCCAAAGGCGGGCACTACGGGCGCAAATCCGCGATGTCATGGGCACAGCGCCGCGCGCTCGGGGCCTTCGTCCTGTTGCAGGACGGTGAAAGCGCCGACGTCCAGCGCCCCACCGACCCGGCGCGCAACGCCGCCAACATCAAGGCCGCGACCTATTTCCTCGGGGCCGATGCCGTGGGTCTCAGCCGTTGCCCGGACTGGGCGTGGTACAGCCACGACGCGCTCGGAGATGAAATCGTGCCGGAGCACGATCAGGCCGTCTCGGTCATCGTCGATCAGGGCTACGAGACGATGGAGGGGGCCAGCGGCGACGACTGGATCTCCGTGGTCCAGTCCATGCGCGCCTACCTGCGGTTCTCGCTGATCGGCGGCGTCGTCGGGCAGCACATCCGCAATCTGGGCTACAAGGCCAAGGCCCATACGGTGCTGGATGGCGAGGTGCTGCAACCGCCGCTCCTGCTCCTGTCCGGTCTGGGCGAGGTCAGCCGCATCGGCGAGGTCATCCTGAACCCCTATCTCGGCCCGCGCCTGAAATCCGGCGTGGTGTCCACCGACATGCCGATGAGCCACGACAAGCCGATCGACTTCGGCCTCCAGAAATTCTGCGAGAGCTGCAACAAATGCGCCCGCGAATGTCCCTCCGGCGCAATCACCGCCGGGCCGAAGCTGATGTTCAACGGCTATGAAATCTGGAAATCCGACAGCCAGAAATGCGCGACCTACCGCATGACCACCAAGGGCGGCTCGATGTGCGGGCGCTGCATGAAGACCTGCCCGTGGAACCTCGAAGGCCTCTTTGCCGAGGCACCCTTCCGCTGGGCTGCCTCCAACGTCCCGGCGCTGGCCAAGCCCCTCGCCAAGCTTGACGACGCGGTCGGCAACGGGCGGCTCAACGACACCAAGAAATGGTGGTGGGATCTCGAACTGCAATCCGACGGCGGCTATCGCCCGACCGCGCATGAGGTAAACCGGCGCGACCTGCAACGCGACCTCGACCTCAAGTACGAGGATCAGACCCTCGCGGTCTATCCCGCGCCGCTGGCCCCGTGGCCGTGGCCCTATCCGTTCCTCATGGACCGCGAGGCGGGCATCCGCTCCTATGAAAGCCTCGTCACAGCCGACGAATACCGCGACCGCCGCGCGCGGGGCGACGAGGGCGTGATCCACAAACGCCCCGATTTTCAGGACGCCCCCGTGATCAAGGCCCGCGTCTCCAAGGTCGAAAGGATGAGCGGCGATGTCACCAAATACGAATTCACCGCATGGGACGGCAGCCCCCTGCCCGACTGGACCGCTGGCGCGCATCTCGACGTGGTCGTGACGCCGGAATACCTGCGGCAATATTCCATGTCCGGCGACCCCGCGAACTCCGGCACCTACCAGATCGGCGTCCTGCGCGAGGATGAGGGGCGCGGCGGCTCGGTCATGATGCACCGGATTTTCACCGAGGGGCGGCGCGTCTTCATCTCCAAGCCGATTAACCATTTCGAACTGGACGAGAGCGCGACCAAGACCTTTCTCATGGGCGGCGGCATCGGCATCACCCCGATGATCGCCTTCGCCCATCGGCTCCACGCCCTCAGCGCGGATTTCGAATTCCACTACTCGGCCAGCCGCAAGGATGACGCGGGCTACCTCGCCGATCTCGAATGCGTGCCGTGGGCCGACAAGGTCCACCTGCACATCTCAGACCAAGGCAACCGCGCCGACCTCGACACGATCCTCGCAGGCTATCAGCCCGGCTGGCACGTCTACACCTGCGGTCCCGACCGCTATATGTCCGGCGTGATCGAAGCCGCCAAGCGTCAGGGCTTCCCGGACGAGGCGCGCCACCTCGAATACTTCTCGGTCCCCGAAGAACCCGACTACGTGAACCACGCCTTCCGCGTGAGACTGGCGCGCACGGGCCGCACCCTCGACGTACCCGTCGACAAGTCGATCTCGGACGTGCTGACCGAGGCGGGCGTCGCGCTCGACGTGAAATGCTCCGACGGGCTCTGCGGCGTGTGCAAATGCGGGCTGGTCTCGGGCGAGGTCGAGCACCGCGATTTCGTTCTCTCCAAGGCGCAGCAGGCGGGCGAACTCATCACCTGCCGCAGTCGCGCCGCCCCCGGTTGCGACGAGATCACGCTCGACTTATGACCTGCGGACCACAGCGACGAAAGGCAGACCCTTGAGCGACCGACAGACCGACCGCGACACCCCCCTGTGCCCAAAGGGCCGCCTGTCCGATCCGGTCAAGCTGAACGAGGGCCACAGGGTCGTCAGCCTCGACACCTTCATCCCCGGCCTTCTCAGCCGGATCGACAACGCCCTGTCGCGCGGCGCGTCGCAGGTCTTTCGCCGCGACTTCGGCATCGGCATGGTCGAATGGCGCGTCATGGCCATGCTCGCCATCGAACCGCGTATCCATGCGGTGCGCGTCTGCGAAGTCACCTCCTGCGACAAAGGGCAGGTCAGCCGCGCGCTGGCGAGCCTGCACGATCAGGGCATCGTCACGGGCGAGGTCGTGGGTGCCGACCCGCGCAAGAAAAAGTGGTGGCTCACCGACAAGGGCTATGCGATCCACGACCAGCTTTTCGCCGTGGCGCTCGCGCGGGAAGAGCGGCTGATCGAGGGCTGCGACACCGACGATCTCGAGGCCTTTCTGCGCGTCGCACGGATCATGGAAAAGAACGTCGCCAAGCTCTGAGCGCCGCGGCGCGCTCCAGTCGCGCGCTGAATATGACGGGCTGATGTATTTCCGGATTCGATAGGTGCCAGTGTCAATTTCCATTTGTTAAACAAGTGTAATTTTCCTTACTCTG
Source organism: Pseudomonadota bacterium (assembly GCA_036154315.1). Classification (GTDB taxonomy): domain Bacteria; phylum Pseudomonadota; class Alphaproteobacteria; order Rhodobacterales; family Rhodobacteraceae; genus Maritimibacter. The sequence continues at coordinate 116,019 of JAYZLL010000040.1, read as the reverse complement.
TCGGGGCCGGGCGCGGACGAACCACGCCGGACAGGGAGGACAGCATGAAAACAGTGAACCTCGGGGCCGCAGCCCTGAGCGCCGTCGTGGCCTTTGGGCCGACAGGCGCAATCGCAGAAGATTTCAACATCACCATGGTCGCAGGGCACCCGCCCGTGTTCCGCTGGGTGCGCCAGTTTGACGAGGCGTTCATCCCGACCGTTTCGACCGAGCTCGAAAAACTCGGCCACAGCGTGACCGCCACCGGCCAATACGGCGGCTCCATCGCCGCCGTGGGCGAAGAGCTCGAAACCGTCGAGGCGGGGCTGGCTGAAATCGGCGCCTGCTCGTCGCTGTTCGACCCCGCGAAACTCGCGCTGCAGAACGTGACCTATTACACGCCCTTCGTCTCGGACGATCCGCGTCTCGTGGCCGACGTGATCGACGGCCTGCACAAGACCGACGAGCGGATGACGCAGGCCTATACCGACAACAACGTCGTTTATCTGGGCGCGCCCTCGGCCATCGACGATTACCTTTTGATGACGACCTTCCCGGTCGACAGCCTGTCGGACCTCGACGGCCACAAGATCGCGGCCCCCGGCCCGGCGATCAACTGGCTCGCCGGCACCGGCGCGGTGGGCGTGCAGGGCAACCTCACGACCTATTACAACGAGATCCAGACCGGCGTGTATGACGGTGTGATCGTCTTTGCCTCGGCGGCCTTCCCGGGCAAGCTGCACGAAGTCGCGCCTTACATCACCAAGTTCGGCTTGGGCGCTCAGTTCGCAGGCGCGATCTGCGCCAACAAGGACTGGTGGGAAGGTCTCGACGCCGACGTTCAGGCCGCCTTTACCGAAGGCGCGGATGCCGCCAAGGAATGGTATCTCGGCGACCTCGAAGGCTTCACCCAGATGGCCTTTTCCCAGATGGAACAGGGCGGTGCCACGATCACCGAAGCCTCGGCCGAGGACCGCGCGGCATGGGCTGCGGGCATGGACAACGCGGCACAGGTCTGGGCCGCCGAGAACGAGAACGGGGCCGAAATCCTCGAACTCTACATGAACGCCATGCGCGACGCGGGCGCCGAACCGCTGCGCAACTGGGACCAAGAGTAAGCGCATGAAGCTGACCACCCACGCCCTGCGTGTGCTCGACTGGGCCACGCAGGGCGCGAACGTGATCGGCACGCTCCTGATTGCCGGGCTGGTGCTGCTCATCAGCTTCGACGTAATCGGGCGCGAAGCCTTCGGCACGCCTCTCAAGGGCGTGCCGGAGATGGTGTCGCTCTCCATCGTCGCCATCGTTTTCATGCAGGTGCCGCAGGCCCTGCGCGCGGGTCGCCTGACCCGTTCGGACGGGGTCATCAACACCCTGCACGCCCGCGCCCCCCGGCTCGCGGGCTGGATCGAGACCGCGTTCGAGCTTCTGGGGTTCGCCGTGATCGCCACGCTGATCTACGCCCACTGGCCGATCCTCACGCGCTCGATCGAGCGGGGTGATTTCGTCGGCTCCACCGGCAACTTCACCTTTCCGACCTGGCCCGTGAAACTGATGATCCTGATCGGCTGCGTGCTGCTCGCGCTCCAGTTCCTCGCCCGGATCATCCGCCGCCTGAAAGGGGAACCGGTCGAATGAGCGCCTTTGCCATCGGTATCCTCAGCCTCGGCGCAATGGGGCTGCTCGTCCTGGGTGGGCTCTACGTGCCCATCGCCCTCATTCTGTGTTCCTTCGTCGGCGTCTGGGCCATCAAGGGCAGCGCCATTCTGGCCGCCAAGATGCTGGGCCTCGCCGCGAACGACGCGATCTCCAGCTATTTCTTCGGCGTCGTGCCGATGTTCGTCCTCATGGGCTTTCTGGTGTCCGAGGCGGGCATGGGCCGCGATGCCTTTGCCGTCGCCAATGCCATGTTCCGCCGGATCAAGGGGGGCTTGGGCGTCGGCACCATCGCCGCCAACACGATTTTTGCCGCGATCACCGGCATCTCCATCGCCTCGGCGGCCGTCTTCACCAAGATCGCCGTCCCGGAACTGCGCCGCCACGGCTATGGCACGCGCTTTTCCGTCGGCGTGGTCGCGGGCTCGTCCGTCTTGGGCATGCTGATTCCGCCGAGCCTTCTGCTCATCCTCTATGGCCTGCTCACCGAGCAATCCATCGGCGACCTCTTCGTCGCGGGCCTCGGCCCCGGTCTGGTGCTGGCGCTCATGTTCGGTATCGGCACCGTCGTTCTGGCCTACGCAGCCCCCGGCTATGTCGGCCGCAATCTGGGCGCGGATAGCGAAGAGATGAGCGCAGGAGAAATCATCTCCAAAGGCCTGCCCATCGCGCTCCTGATCCTGCTCGTGCTGGGCGGCATCTATGCCGGGTTCTTCACCCCGGTCGAGGCAGGCGGCATCGGCGCGGCAGGCGCGCTCGTCATCGGGCTCGTCAAACGGCGGCTCGACTGGGCCGCGCTCTGGCGCGTGCTGGTGGACACCGGGATGATCACCGCCTCGATCTCGTTCCTCATCATCGCCGCGCAGATGTATTCCCGCATGCTCGCCTTCTCGGGCGTTCCTGCTGGCTTCGGCCAGATGGTCGCGGGCGCCGACATGACGACCCTCAGCCTGATCCTGCTCTACTGTTTCGTCGTGATCCTGATGGGAATGATCCTCGACAGCGGGTCGATCATGCTGATCCTCGTACCGCTCATGCTGCCCGTCATCACCTCGCTCGGCGTCGACCTCGTGTGGTTCGGCATCATCACCGTGATCGCGGTCGAAATCGGGCTGCTCACCCCACCCTTTGGCATATCGGTCTATGTCATTAAGGCCACGCTCAACGACCCGGACATCGCGCTCAAGGACATCTTCCTCGGCGCGGCCCCCTTCGCGGCGATGATGCTGGTGTGCCTCGCCCTCGTCATCTTCTTCCCCGTCATTACGACCGGCCTTCTGGGCCGCTAGTCAGGAGACCTTATGAAACTCGTCGATCTCGCCCGCCCGCTGGAAAACACCGACTGGGCCGACCCGCCGGGCGCCGCGCCGTCGATCACCTATCTGCCGCACGACAAGACGGCCGAGCAGATGCTCGCCTTCTTTCCGGGCGTCACACCCGATGACCTGCCCGGCGGCGAAGGCTGGGCGATCGAACAGATCACCCTGTCGACGCACAACGGCACGCATCTGGACGCGCCCTATCATTTTCACTCGACGATGGACGGTGGCCAACGCGCGATCACCATCGACGAAATGCCGCTGGAGTGGTGCTGGGCGCGGGGCGTGAAGCTCGACTTTCGCCATTTCGGTGACGGCTATGTCGCCACCGCCGAAGACGTCGAGGCCGAACTCGACCGCATCGGGCATACGCTCGCCGAGAACGACATCGTGCTGGTCAACACCGCCGCAGGCGCGGCCTATGGCACGCCCGAATATGTCGCCACCGGCTGCGGCATGGGGCGCGAGGCGACGCTTTACCTCACCGAACGCGGGGTCAAGATCACCGGCACGGATGCGTGGAGCTGGGATGCCCCCTTCATCCACACCGCCAAACGCGTGGCCGAAACCGGCGACGCCTCGCTGATCTGGGAAGGCCACCGCGCGGGCATGGTCCGCGCCTATGGGCATATGGAGAAACTGGCGAACCTCGAAAACCTCCCCTCGACGGGGTTCGAGGTCATCTGCTTCCCGGTCAAGATCAAGGCCGCCTCCGCAGGCTGGTGCCGCCCGGTCGCGGTCCTGAAGGACTGAGGATGATCGTCACCCAAAGCGACGGCGTGGCCGTCTGAGGAAAGGAAGACCCGATGAAACTTGTCACGCTCGACGACGGCACCCCCGACGGCCGCCTCCATGTGGTTTCGCGCGACGGCAAACGCGTCATGGCGCCGGACATGGTCCAGACCCTACAGGCCGCGCTCGACACCTGGGACGATTGCGTTGCCCGGCTGCAAACCTATTCCGATGCGCTGAACAGCGACGACAACATCGGCACGCCGTTTGACCCCGCCAAGGCGCTCTCGCCCCTGCCCCGCGCGTGGCAATGGCTCGACGGGTCGGCCTTCGCGACCCACATGGAACTCATGCAAAAGGCGTGGGACCTGCCGCGGACCGGCCTGCCGGAACGCCCGCTCATGTATCAGGGCATTTCCGACCGCTTCCTCCCACCCCACGGCTTCGCGCCCTTCCCCAGCATCGACGACGGCATCGACTTCGAGGGCGAATACGGCGTGATCCTTGGCCCGGTCCCGATGGGCACCAAGGCCGAGGATGCAGGTGACGCCATCCGCCTCGTCGTCCAGATCAACGACTGGAGCCTGCGCGCCATCGGCCCCATCGAAATGGCCACCGGCTTTGGCTGGCTCCAGTGCAAACCGGCCTGCGCCGTCGCGCCCATCGCCGTGACGCCGGACGAATTGGGCGAGGGCTGGCGCGACCATCGCGTCTGCCTGCCCCTCCAGATCGACCTGAACGGCACACGCTTCGGCGCGGCGAATGGCGAGGAAATGGCCTTCGGTTTCGACCAGCTTGTCGCCCACGCCGCCTATTCCCGCCACCTGCCTGCGGGCACGATCCTCGGCTCCGGCACGGTCGCCAACGCGAATTACGCCGAGGTCGGGTCGAGCTGCATCGCCGAGCGCAAGGCCATCGAACAGATCCGCGACGGGCGGTCAACGACCCCCTTCCTCAAGGACGGGGACCGGGTAGAGATGTCGGTGCCGGGGCCGGACGGCACCCCGATGTTCGGCACCATGTCGCAGATCGTGCGGATCGTCTGAGGCTCACCCGGCGGCGACGTGAATTACACGATCGCCGTCGGTCCGGCTCTCGATCTCGCCGCGCCGCACCAGCCGGTTCACATGGGCCAGCGTTTCGGTGAAGGCGAAACTCATCTGGTGCGGGTCCAGCTTGCGCGTGAACAGGATCGGCACCAGATCGGCGGTGCTGTGCGGCCCCTTGGCGCAGGCCTCGCGGATCAGATCGCAGCGCTCCTCATGGTGCTCTTCCAACTCGGTGCAGCGCGCGTGCAGCCCGTAGAACGGCCGCCGATGCCCTGACAGCACCAGCACGTCGTCGGGAATTTCCTGCCGCATCAGACGCAGCGAGCGCAGGAAATGCCCCAGCGGGTCGCCGTTCGGATCGCCCTCGAACACGCTGATGTTGGGCGAGATCCGCTCGATCACCTGATCAGCGGCAAAGAACAGCTTTTCCTCTTCGCAATAGAGCATCACCTGCTCCTGCGCGTGGCCGTCCCCGGTCATCACCCGGAACGTGCGCCCCCCGATCTCCAGCACATCCGCCATCAGAAGCCGCAGGAACTGGAGCGGCATGGGATAGACATGCTTGAGGTATTCGTTGCCGCGAATGGCGACGAGGCTCGCAAGCTCCTCGCTCATCCCATGACTGCGGTAGAAGCTGAACGAATAGCGCGTGTCGGCATCCGACCGCCCCTGCGACACGACCCTGACCCCCATGTAGGTCGAGAAACTCGTCAGCAGCGGCGCATCGAATTTCTCGCACAGCCAACCCGCGAGTCCCACGTGGTCGGGGTGCGCATGGGTCGCGATCACCCGCGTGATCGGCGCCCCTTCGAGCGGCCCGGCCAGCACCGCCTCGAGCGTGGCGATGGCCTCGTCCGTGCGAATACCCGTGTCGATGATCGCCCAGCCTTCACCGTCCCGGATGAAGTAGATGTTCACATGATCGAGCCGATAAGGCAGCGGCAGACGGGTCCACAGAATACCCTCGGCGATCTCCACGATGGCACCGAACTCCGGCATCTCGTCGTAGGGAAATCGAAGTTGCGACGTCTCGGTCATGCCCGCACCTTTCTCACATTTCTCGCCGTCTTCTGACACGTTCCGAACCCAACGTCAGGGGGCACGTCGCCTGTTTCGCGCTATTTCGGCGATGACGTTCCGTCGCCGGACATGCAAAAAGCCCCGCCAGACGCGCGTCCGGCGGGGCAGGCTCTCACTGTCTCAAGCCCTGTCTCAGTCGCGCCCGGCCTGCGCGAAGAGCGAGGTTTTGAACCCCTCGACCAGCTCCGGCGGCATGTAGGGTGCGACCGCTGCCGAGGTGTCGAGGTGCATCGCTTCGCGCCCCTCGGGCGTATAGACCGGCCACTCCGGCAGACCCGGCGCGCTCGGCACCCCGGTCTTGGCGAACTGGACCCAGGCCTCCGACACGGTCGCGGCCAGCGCCGCGGCCTCATCCCCGCCCCCGGTCATGACCACGCCCGCCTCGGTCGTCGCGTTGTCGAAGACAAACGGGATCTCGATCGTGTGGGGCGAATAGATCCGGTCCCCTTCGATCGGCGTGTTCCAGTCGAACCGATAGGCATAGGTCGGGGCCGCCCCCGAAGCCACGCGGGTATCGGCGATGACCAGCGACAGAACCCCCATCGCGAAGTCCGAGAAGATGCGGAAGTACAGCTCGGACGGCTCCAGATCGGGATAGTCCGCGCGGTAGGTCGCAAGCACCATCGCCCCGGGCTCGGCCCCCATCATCCCACCGATGCGCTGATCGACGCCTGCATCGTCCAGCTCATAGGCGGCCTCGTCGCCCAGCATGAACAGGCTGAATTCGGTCCCGGTCTGCCCGATCAGAAGCGGCACACCCAGAGACGAGGGCGCAGCGGTTCCGTCGAACACGTGACCTTGGATCAGGCTGCCGTCGATCACCGGCCAGAACCCCATCGGGAAACCCGGCGCCGACATGCCCATGCCCTGCGCGACGACCGCCTCGGCCTCGACCACCTGCTCGTGGGTGAGATTGGCAAGCCCCTCGGCCGCCGTTTCGGGGTTCAGACCGAGGGCGTCCAGCATGGCGCTGGCGACCGCATCGCCCTCGTCGGTCGTGTAGAAATGCGTGAGCGGGCCGGATTCCACGATGGCACGGTGGAACAGCCCCTCGGCCGCGGGCACGCCCTGCATCGTGTTGACCTTCCAACCGCCACCGGATTCCCCGAAGATCGTGACAAGCTCGGGATTGCCGCCGAAGCCTGCGATATTCGTGTTCACCCATTCCAGCGCCGCCAGCATGTCCTGCACCGACAGGTTCGCCGACCCGGCATAGTCGCCGCCCACGATCCGCGAGAAATCGGTAAGACCCGAGGCCCCGAGTCGGTGGTTGATCGTCACCACGACCACGTCGCCCCGGCTCGCAAGGTTCTGTCCGTCATAGATCGCGCAGGACCCTGCCCCGGTCGTCCAGCCACCACCGTGGAGCCAGACCATCACCGGCAGCGTCCCGTCCGCGCCCTCGGGCGTCCAGACCGACAGGGCAAGGCAATCGTCGCCGGCATCGACATAATCGGGGTTCGCGAAGGCCGGGGTCACCGGGGTCGCGCCGGTCGGATCGGCCCCGCCCTGCGGCGAGATGTCGGCGTGGCGCGTCGCCTCGTATACGCCGTCCCACGGCGCGACGGGCTGCGGCGGCAGAAACCGGTTCGCACCGGAAATCGGCTGGGCATAGCGGATGCCGAGAAAGCGGTTCACACCATTCACGGCCTCGCCCGCCACGTCACCGGCAGCGGTGCGCACCACCGGCCGCCCGGCGGCCTGTGCCAGCGCCGGGGAGCGCAGCACCTGCGTGGCGGCAATGGCCGCGCCGGAGGTGGCCAGCATCTGCCGGCGCGTCATGCTCAAAAAGGAATTGGACCGGGTCATCGTTACTCTCCAAGGTCGTAGGTTACACCAGTGCGTTCGGTCGAGATGTCCCACAGCCGCGCCGCAAGCTCGCGATCATTGGCCAGGGGAATGGCGTCGGCATGTTCGGGATACCCGCGCATGTCGTTGAACTTCGTCGGGCCGAAAAAGTCGCCCGACCGGGCGCTCGGATCGGTCGCGGCACGCAGCGGCGACAGAACGCCCTGCGACAGCTTCATCGCGACGATATTGTTCATGAAATTGGCAAAGCCCGAGTGGCGTTGCAGGTCGGTCGCGGTCCAGCCCGGATGCGCCGCCACCACCTTGGGCCCGCGTCCGGCAAGCCGTCGGTCGAGCTCGAAGGCAAAAAGCAGGTTGGCGATCTTCGAGTCGCCATAGGCCTGCCACGCGCTGTATTTGCGGCTCGTCCAGTCCAGATCGTCGAGGTTCGGCTTGCCCTGCTTGTGCGCCACGCTCGACGTCACCGTCACCCGGCTGTCCGGCGTCGCTATGAGAAGCGGCATCAACCGTCCGGTCAGGGCGAAGGCGCCGAAATGGTTCGTGCCCATCTGAAGCTCGAACCCGTCCTCGGTGCGCCCGAGCGGCGGCACCATCACGCCCGCGTTGTTGATCAGCACGTCGAGCCGGTCATAGGTGGCCAGAAAGCCATCGGCAAAGGTCTTGATCGAGGCAAGGCTCGCAAGGTCCAGTTCACGGATTTCGATCTTGGCACCGGGCGTCGCCTTGCGGATGCCTTCGGCCACCGCCTCGCCCCGGATCGGGTTGCGCACGCCGAGGATCACCTCGGCCCCCTTCGCCGCCAGAACTTCGGCCTCGGCCTTGCCCAGCCCCGAGGTGCCACCCGTGATGAGAATTCGTTTGCCCGTCTGATCCGGGACATCCTTTTCGGTCCAGTCGACCATGTCGCGTTCCTTCTCGCGGTCAGCGCTTCGCCGTTTGATTTCCCGGTGAAGCAGACTATATATGACTTATGGTCAGTTATTTACTGACCATCGGTCACTTATCAAGGTGCCGACGATAAAAAAGGTGAATGAAACTCGTATGTCTCTGGCAGAAAACAGGAAAAGGGCACGCTCGGACGAGGAAAAGCAGGCGCGCCGCGCCGCGATCCTCGACGCCGCACGCGCATTGATCGACGAGTCAGGCTTTGACGGCGTGACGATGGCCGAGCTTGCCGCGCGCGCGGGCGTCTCAAAGGGCACGCTCTATCTGTACGTGCGCACCAAGGAAGAGGTCTTCCTCGCGCTCTTCGTCGCGGCCATCGCCACGGTGACGGACCGGATCGAAGCCGAGGCGACGCGCGACACTCTGATCGAGGTGATGACCCGCGCCACCCGAGACGAGCCGCTCTATGTCCCCCTCCTCGCCCGCCTCGCCACGATGATCGAGGCGAACGTCTCGGACGAACCGCTCTTCGAAGCCAAGCACGAACTCTGGGCCCTGGGCGCGCGAACGGCCGCCAAGATTGCCGCAATTTATGACATCCCGATGGAACAGGCGGGCGAGATCGCTCAGGCGCTGATGATCGCGATGCAGGGCGCGGCCCATGCCGACATTTCGTCCCACCGCGATCCCGCCACGGTGCCCGAGGACCTGCGCCCGCTCATGGCCATGCAGGCGTATGACCAACGCTTCCCGGCGACCGCCCGCCTGATCCTCGCCTCGGTCGACACGCGCGACTAGGGTCGCACCCACCACCAACGAAAAGGGCCGGATCGGTGCTCCCCGATCCGGCCCCTGCCTGCCCTGCCCCGCGCCTCAGTTGACGTGCAGCTCTTTCAGATCGAGCGACATCTTTTCGGCATCCGCCAGCGCGTCCTTCGAGATCAGCTTCTCCAGCACCCCGGTGTTGTTGAACACCGTGTCACGGATCAGCGCCACCGGCAGCGGCGCCTGATGGAACTGCGACCCCAGCTTGCGCGCGAACTCGACCTGATGGTTCACGTAAGCCACCCGCTCGCTCTCGTATTTCGCGAACGCCGCGTCCAGCGTGGACCGGGTTAGGTCCTGACCCTTCAGCGCACGACCAAGGAAATACCCGTCCTCGATCGCCATCCCCATGCCATAGGCCGCATAGGGCGACACCGGGTGGACGGCGTCGCCCAGACAGGCCACGCGCCCCGTGCACCAGTGATCCAGCGACGGGCGGTTATAGATTTCCCACCGGAAAATCTGGCGCGAGAAATCGGTGTGATCGGGGAACTGCGGCAGCGGGTCCGCGAAATTCCTGAGGATGCCGCGCATATGCCCTTCGACATCCTTGATCTCGGGCGCGTTCTCGCTCGACTTTTCGACCACCCACCATTCCCAGCCGGGCTTGCCGTCGTGGAGCATGGGAAAGAAGCTCGCCTGCGTGTCGCGGGCATGGCTGAGCGCGCCGACCGAACGATCCAGCCCGCCCCAATCCTCGCACCACGCGAGCCAGACCCGCAGCCCGATGTGAAACAGCTTCGGGTCGCCGAACGCCTGCTCCGACACCTTCGACCGGATGCCATCGGCCCCGATCAGCAGATCGGCCTCGACCGGATCGGCGCCCTCGAACCTGACGGTGATCGTGTCGCCGTCGTCGTCATAGCCCGTCACCGCGTGATTGCCGACGATCACGCCCTCGGGCAGCAGATCGACCAGCTTGCCGAACGCGGTCGAGCGCAGCACGCCGTAGTGCCAGCCGTCGATCCCAAAGGCCTTTTCGACCGTCGGGTTGAATGGCAGCCGCGCCCGGCGCTTGCCCTTGTTGTTGCGAAACTCGGTGATGGTCTTGGAGCCAAAGCTTTCGCCCACGTCCACGCCATAATGGCGCATCACCGCCAGAACCGGCGTCGACAACAGCACCGCGCCACCCAGCGGCTTGGGCTCCGGCGCCTTTTCAAAGATGCGCACATCATAGCCCTGATTGATCAGTTCCAGCGCAGCGGACACGCCACCGGGGCCAGCGCCCGCAATCGCCACACGGCGGCCCGGCCGCCAATTCGCATTCGTCATATGGTCCTCCCCAAATGTAAGCGGCCACCCTCCAGTGAACCGTCGCGTCCCCTGTCCCGGCGATTTGCGAAACCGCGCGATGCGTCCTATTGGATGGAAAACATCGCGCCGCGGTCGTCCGGGGCACAGCTGACGAAGAGAAGTGTAATGGCGTTACACAAGCCGGTCAATCGGCCTAAACGACTCCGTGATCCGCGCACGCACATCCTGCGCGCGGCGACCGATCTGTTCCTCGAAAAGGGCTACGGCGGCACCAGCATCGACGACGTAATCGCGGTGGCGGGCGGGTCCAAGGCGACCGTGGCCAAGTATTTCGGTAACAAGGCGGGGCTGTTCGAGGCCGCCGTGATGAACGCCGCCCAAGGCGCGCTGATCGACCTGCCCCCGGTCGATACCCATGACGACATCGAAGCCGCGATGACCGACTACGGCATCCGGGTGCTGACCTTCTATCTCGACGGCCCCAGCCTCCTGATCTACCGCTCGCTGATCGTGAACGCGGGCGGCGACCCGACGGCGGCGCAGGCGCTTTATCAAAAGGGCCACGGCTACCTTGTCGACCAACTCGCCACGCTCCTCAGCCGGTTCAGCGCGGCGGGCGACATCGCCTGCCCCGACCCCGCGGGCGAGGCACAACGCTTCCTCCACTTGATCCGCGCGGGTCTATATGAAGAAACCCTGCTCGGCCTGCGCGATGGCGGCAGCGCGGATGAAATCCGCGACACCATCGTCCCGGCGGTCGCAATCTTCCTCACCGGTCTCAGCAACCGCTGAACCCTCAGTCCACCTGCGCCTGAAGTTCCCGCGCCGCCTCCAGCGTCTGGCCGCGTAACCACTGAATGCCCGGATCGGGCCCCCGCAGTTTGTGCCAGAGAAGCCGCTGTTCCAGCGGTTTCAGCGCCACCGGCGGCTCGACCACCACGAACCCGGCCCCCCGCGTCATCGCCCGCGCAAGCTGCGACTGCACCACCGCGATCCGGTTCGTGCCCCGCACCAGCGCCGGAAGCGAGGCGAAGGAATAGGATTTGATCGGCGTGTCCACGTTGATCCCCACCTGCGCCAGCGCGGTCAGCGAATAGGCCTCGGCATCGCCCGGCGGCTGCATCGTGACATGCTCCGCCGTCCTCAGCGCCTCGACGTCCAGCTTGCCCGCCAGCGGATTGCCCTCATCCATCACGCAGACCAGCGGATCGTGCAGCAGGGCCTCGCTGGGATGATCGGTCGAGCAATACATGCCCGGCGCGATCACCAGATCGGCGCCCCCCTGCTCCACCTGCACTGCGGGCTGCATCACCTGGGGCGTGAAATGCAGCTTCACCCTTGGCGCCAGCCGCGCGACCCGCTGCACCACCACCGGGATCACCGTCATCAGGCTGTAATCCGACACCATCATCGAAAAGGTGCGGGTCGAGCTTGCCGGTTCGAATTGCGACGGCCCCCGCACGGTCGCCTCGATCCTGACGAGGATGTCTCGGATCGGCTCGGCCAGATCCAACGCCCGCGCCGTCGGCTCCATCTGCCGCCCGACCTGCATCAGAAGCGGATCGTCGAAATATTCGCGCAGCCGCGCCAGCATGTTCGACATCGCCGATTGCGTCACAGACATCTCATCCGCCGCACGGCTCACGCTGCGCAGGCGGATCAGACGGTCGAGCGCCATCAACAGGTTCAGGTCCAGTTCGCGGTATCTCATGGCGACCTACAAAATCTGTAAATACATACCATCATGACATATCATTTTTTGATACGATCGCGAGCCCCTAGATTACCCGGACGAAGTTTAGGGAGGGATTCGTGTTTCGGTATTTTCCGACCAATTACGTCTGGGACCTGTCGGTGAACCTGTCGATCGAGATGGGGGCCAAGATGGGCGAGATTGCCGAAATGTGCGGCCCGCTTGCCGAGGCCGCCAAGGCCCCCGATGCCGAAGGCACCGCCGCCTTCCGCGCGACCTGGGTGCAGATGGCCGACAAGCTCGACGCGCTGGTTTTGGCCGACAAGGCCGCCGGGCGCACGGTGTCGGCAGGCGACAAGCTTCTGCGCATCGCCAACTACCTCATCACCGCCGAACGGATGCTGGCCCACGGCTCCGACGGCCGGATGGAGGTCTATCAGCGCCACCTCGCCGCCTTCTACGAGGGGCTGAAACTGACGAACGCCCCCGCCCGCCGCGTCGAAATTCCGTATGAGGGCAAGTCGCTGTCCGCGATCTATCGCCCCGTGCCGGGTGTCGCGCGGCAAAAGGTGCTGGTGCAGGTCAACGGCCTCGATAGCACCAAGGAAATGAAATACCTCGTCGGCCTGCCCGAAATGCTCGCCCGGCGCGGCATCGCCTCGCTCATCGTGGACCAGCCCGGCACCGGCGAAGCGCTGCGCCTCCACGACCTCAAAGCGCGGTTCGACAGCGAACACTGGGCCGCCCGCGTGGTCGACTGGCTTCAGGCCCGCGACGACGTCGACCCCGACCGCATCGGGATGGAGGGCGTCAGCCTCGGCGGCTACTACTGCCCCCGCGCCGTCGCCTTCGAGCCGCGCTTTGCCTGCGGCGTCGTCTGGGGCGCGAACCACGACTGGCGCGACGTGCAAAAGAAACGCCTCGAAAAAGAGGGCGACTTCCCGGTCCCGCATTACTGGGAACACGTCCGCTGGGTCTGGGGTGGCGAGACCATCGACGAGTTCATGAAGATCGCCAAGGACGTCCACCTCGACGGCATCCTCGACCGCATCCGCGTGCCCTTCCTCGTCACCCACGGCGAGAAAGACAGCCAGATCCCGCTGAAATGGGCGCACCGCACCTATGAGGATCTGGTGAACAGCCCGCGCCGCGAGCTCAAGATTTTCGACGAAACCACGGGCGGCGTGCAGCACTCCAGTTTCGACAATTCCGCCAACGCGGGGAACTACATCGCCGATTGGGTGGCCGAGGCTCTCGGCGGCTCGACGGTTTAAGGGAGACTTACATGAACATCATCGGACCCGACTATCTCGTCTTCGGTGTCGACGATCTCGACGCGGCCAAGACCTACCTCGTCGACTTCGGCCTGACCCCGGTGGACGTCGACGAGACCGGCGGCCTTTATGAGGCGCTGGACGGCACCGGCCTCATCGTGCGCGCCAAGGACGACCCGTCCCTGCCCGCCCCCCTGCCCACCGCGACCATGCTGCGCCAGCAGGTCTACGGCGTGGAAACCGAAGCCGACCTCGACGCCATCGAAGCAGAACTCAAGAAAGACCGCCGCGTCACGCGCCTCGCCGATGGGTCGCTCGAGACCACCGACTCGCTCGATTTCGCGCTCAAGTTTCAGGTCACGAAACGCCGCAAACTCGACATGCCCGCCGAAAAGATCAACGCGCCGGGCGATCCGAACCACCGGGGCCACAACGCGCTCGGCGTCTATGCCGGCATGCCCGCGCAGCCGCGCACCCTTAGCCACAACGTACTCTTCGTCCCTGACATCGACAAAGCGGTCGAGTTCTACTGCGGCCGTCTGGGCTTCGTCATCACCGACACGCTCAAGGGCGCCGGGCCGTTCCTGCGGCCCAAGGCGAACGACGACCACCACACGCTCTTCTTCATCCGCACGCCGGAGTACATGAAGGGCCTCGAACACCTCGCCTTCCACATGGGCGGGCCAACCGAGCTGATGGTCGCGGGCACGCGCATGGTGAACAAGGGCTACCAGAGCTTCTGGGGTCCGGGGCGTCACAAGTTCGGCTCGAACTGGTTCTGGTACTTCAACAGCCCCCTCGGCACCCATGTCGAATACGACGCCGACATGGACAAGCACGACGACAGCTGGGCACCGCGCGAGGCGCAGATCAGCCCGCAGGCCTCGCAGATGTATCTGTTCGAAGCCAAGCCGCGCTGGTTCCCCGGCGCTGGCCCGGCGGGCGAGACCGAAGAGCCGGGCACACCGGAGTAAGGATGACCGCCACCGCCGCCGCCAAGCCTCTGTGTCACGAGGCCGACGTCACCGAGGGTGACGCCAAGGGGTTCCCCATCGACGGGAACCCCCGGCGCAAGGTGATCGTGCTGCGCCACGGCGGGCGGCTCATCGGCTGGATGGACGCCTGCCCGCACTATCCGGGCGGCACGCCGATGGCATGGCGCACCAACGCCTATCTGAACAAGGACGGGACCATGCTGGTCTGCGCCAGTCATGGCGCGACCTTCGACAAGGAAACCGGGGAATGCGTGCTGGGGCCGTGTATCGGCCAATCGCTCACGCAGGTGCCCCTCAGGGTCGACGCGGACGGAGGAGTCCACATCGCCGACCCGGCTCAGGGAGAGAAGATCAATGGCAAATGACGTGAACAAGGTTCTGGTGATCGGCGGCGGGTTCTCCGGCATGGTCGCGGCCATTTCGATGCAGCGCAAAGGGATGGACGTCGACCTGATCGAGATCAGCGAAGACTGGCGGCGCGAAGGCGCGGGGATTTCCCTCGGCGGCTCGACCATGCGGCTCTTCGACCAGCTGGGTCTGATGGACGACTTCAAGCGCATCGGCGCGGCCCATGCAGGCATCCACATCCGTGGGCCTGAGGATCAGCTTTTCGCCGAACTGCCCACCCCGGGCCTCGCGCCCGGTGTGCCCGGCGTCGGCGGTGCGATGCGCCCGGCGATGGGCAAGATGCTGTCGGACAAGGTGCTCGAGGCGGGCGTGAACGTCCGGCTCGGCACCACCTATACCGACCTCGACATCGACGGTGGCAGCGTCACCTTTTCGGACGGCTCGACCGAGACCTATGACCTGATCGTCGCCGCCGACGGCTTCTGGTCCAAGACCCGCGACCGCATGTTCCCCGACGCGCCCAAGGCGAAATACGTCAAACAGGCGGTCTGGCGCGCCGTGGTCGAGCGGCCCGAACATCTGCCGACCGTCAGCATGTGGATGGGGCCCAAGCTAAAGGCCGGGATCAACCACGTCTCGGCGACCCACTCCTATCTCTTCCTGACCGAGGACCGGGCCGAAATGACGCCCGCCAAGCCCGATACCTTCGTGCCGGACCTCAAGGCGCTGTTGAAGAAATTCCCCTCCCCCACCCTGCAAAAGGTGGCCGAGGAGATCGGCGATCACAGCCAGATCGACTATCGCCCGCTCGAAAACCTGATCCTGCCCAAGCCGTGGCACCGGGGCCGGGTCGTCCTCATCGGCGACGCCGTCCACGCCACCACGCCCCACCTCGCCTCCGGCGCGCTCATGGGGATGGAAGACGGCTATGTGCTGGCCGAGGAATTGGCCGACAAAGCGACCCGCGACGAGGCCCTGACCGCCTTCGAGGATCGCCGCTACGAGCGTTGCCGCATGGTGGTCGAAAACTCCGGCCGCTTGGCCGAGATCGAGATCGAGGGCGGCTCGCAGGAGGAGCACGGCCAATTGATGCGCGAGTCCAACATGGCGCTGGCCCAGCCGATCTGATCGGCAAGCGACGGGGGGAGGAGCACATGGTCGACAGCAACACGCCAGCCACGGCGGCGCACGGCACCCCGCACACGGCGGGCGGGTCCGGCCTGACGCGCTGGCTGGATCGCGGCAGCGCGCTCCTCTCCTCCCTCGCCGTCCTCGGCATCCTCATCGGCGCCATCGTGGTGGTCGCCGACGTGCTCATGCGCTGGATCGCGGGCAGCGCCGTCGTGGCGTTGAACGAGGTTATGGCGCAGGTCTTTGCAATGGCCGTCGCCGCGACCCTGCCCGCAGGTGCGCACCGCCGCGTGAACCTCAAGGTCGACCTCACCGCAGGCTGGATGGGCACGCGCATGACCGCATGGCTCTCGGCCATCGGCGCGGTGCTTCTGGCGCTGTTCTTCGGCATCCTCGCGGCCAAGATCTGGGGCACCGGCCTCAAGTTCCACGCACAGGGGCGCGAGACCCTGATCCTCGAATGGCCCCTCGCCCCCACCTATTTCGTGGTGGGCGCGATGCTCTGGGCCACGACCGCGCTTCAGGTCATCCACACGGTCCGCGACATCGCCACCGCGATCCGCACCCCCAACACCGAGCGCAGCACATGGGGCGGTATCATCCTCGTCGCCGCGACCCTCGCCATGGTGGGCGGCGGGCTGATCTGGGCCGCCGTCGACTGGTCCGGCCTCTCGGGCGCGGCCATGTCGCAACCCGGCCTCTTCGCCATCCTCGCCTTCGTCCTCCTGTGGCTCGGCGTCCTCGCCCAATTCCCGCTCGCCCCGGTCTCGGGCCTCATCGGCCTCGCAGGCACCGCTTTGTTCATCGGGTCGTCCTCGGCGGGCAACGTGCTGGCCTCCGACGCGGTCGAGTTCCTGACCAACCCGCAGGTCGCCACCCTGCCCCTCTTTCTCCTAATGGGCAGCTTCGCCGTGGCGGCGGGCATGTCGAACGACATCTACCAACTGGCAAGCGCGGTTCTGGGTCGGGTGCGCGGCGGGCTTGCCTACACCACCGTCGCGGGATGCGCGGGCTTCGGCGCGGTGAGTGGATCGTCCGTCGCCACCGCCGCCACCTTCGGCCGTATCGCGCTGCCGGAAATGCGCAAACGCAACTACTCGCCCGAGCTTGCGGCGGGCGCGGTGGCCGCAGGTGGCACGCTCGGCGCACTGGTCCCGCCCTCGGGCGCGATCATCCTCTTCGCGCTCCTGACCGAACAATCCATCGCCGTGCTCTTCATCGCCGCGATGCTCCCCGCCCTTCTGGCCCTCGCCCTCTACTTCGTCACGATCTTCACCGTGATCCGGCTGAACCCGGCCGCCGCCCCCGTGACGGTGGAGGAAGCCACCCCGCTCCTCCCCGCGCTGAAACAGGCGGCCCCCGTCGCGCTCCTCTTCGCCGTGGTGATCGGCGGGCTTTACGGCGGCGTCTTCACGGCCACCGAAAGCGCCGCCGTCGGCGCGGTGGGGGCCTTCCTCCTCGCCCTCGCGCGCGGCAAACTGAGCCGGGCGAACTTCGTCAACGTGATGGGCGAAACCACCGCCACCACGGCGCTGATCTACGGGCTGATCTTCGGCGCGCTGATCTTTTCGTTCTTCATCAACATGGGGCAGGCCCCCGAACTGGTGACGCGCTGGATCGCGGGCTTCGACGCGCCGCCCTTCGCGATCCTGCTGGCACTTCTGTTCTTCTACCTGATCCTCGGCGCGGTGATGGACAGCTTCGCCGTCATGGTCATCACCGTCCCCGTGGTCACGCCGCTGATCCTCGCGCTCGGTTACGACATCTACCACTGGGGCGTCCTGATGCTGGTGGTGGTCGAGGTCGGCCTCATCACCCCGCCCTTCGGCATCAACCTCTTCGTTCTGAAAAGCCTCGACCGCGAGGTCGCGATCGGGCGCGTGATGCGCGGGGTGCTGCCCTTCGTCGCCGCCGACGTGGTGAAAATCGCGCTCATCGCGCTCATTCCGGCCATCGCGCTCTGGCTGCCCTCGACCATGCAGTGACGGGGCCTGCGATGACCAAACCGAACGCCGCACCGCCGATCGCCGGCGATGCATCACACGGCCCGGATCGGGCCACATCTACGACCGCGTAACACACGCAACACTTCAGGGAGGAAGACATGAAACACACACTTCTCGCAACCGCGACCCTCGCGCTCATGGCCACGGGCGCACAGGCGCAGGAAACGCTCCTGTTCGCCACCACCAACCCCGAGCAGCACCCGATCAACCAGAATGTCATGAACGTCTGGGCCGACCGGATCAACGAGGCCGCAGCCGGTGCGGTCGAGGTCGAGCTGCGCCACGGCCCGATGATTGCCAACCACACCAACTTCGTCGACCGCGTGATGGACGACGTGGTGCAGATTTCCTGGGGCATGACCGTGTTCAATCCGGGCAAGTTCCCGAACACGCTGGTGTCGACCCTGCCCTTCACCGTGGACAGCGCCGAACAGGGCTCCGCCGCGATGTGCGCCACTTATGAGGCGGGCGCGTTCGACATGGATTTCGAGGGGCTGAAGCCACTCCTCTGGATTGAATTCCCGCAAGCCTCGGCGCACCTCAACGGCGCCGAGCTGACCAGCCTGCGCGATCTCGGCGGCAAGAAGATCATCACCTCGTCCCCCGCCGCCGCCAACATCGTCGAGGCGAACGGCGGCTCGCCCCTGTCGTTCCAGATCACGGAGCAGTACGAGGCGCTTCAGCGCGGCGCAGCGGACGGCACTGTGATGAACTTCACCGCCTTCCCGGCCTTCCGTCTGGATGAGGTCACGACCAACCACTACATCATCCCGCTGGGCGGCGCGGTCGGTGTCGTGTTCATGCAGCAGGCGACCTTCGACGGCCTTTCGCCCGAGGCGCAGGAAGCCATCGAAGCCAACTCCGGCTGCGAAGCCTCGCGCGCCTTCGGGGCATGGGTCGACCAGTGGGAAGCCGAAGCCAAAGCCTATGTCAGCAGCAAAGAGGGCCACACCATCGTGGAAGCCTCCGCAGAAGACATCGAAATGCTGCGCGGCATGATCGCAGGCCCTGCCGAGGCCGGGCTGGCCGAACGCATTCCGGGCGGCATGGACGTGGTGAACCTGTTCAAGGAACAGCTCGAAGCGGCCAAGTAATCCCGAACACCTCGTCGGCCCCTGCACTTCGTGGGGGCCGATGTTCCGGTCAGTCCAGCCGGGCGATGAACCCGAGCACCGCCTCGGCGATCCGGGCCGCCGCAACAGGCTCGAGATGCAGGTGATGGTCGCCCGCGACCTCGACCGTCTCGTACTCCGCGATCAGCGACGACGCCCGCGCGACCACCTCGCGCAACGGCGCGCGTTTCTGCAACAGCCCCGCATCGCCCCAGACGTTCAGCACCGGGCAGGCAATCGCCCCCAGCACGTTTTCCACGTCCTGCTGCGACAGCCGCATGGCCGAGCTGGCAAACAGCCGTGGATCACCGCGCAACTGCACCCCGTCCTCGACCTCCTCCAACGCCCGATCGGCCAGCGCCTCGGACGTCAGCGCAGAATTGCCCTGCGCGCTCCGTCGTTCGACATACGCCTCACGCGACGCAAACCGTCGCGGCGCGCGCGCCTTACGCTCCCGCGTTTCCTCGATGAAGGCGCGCAGCGTCGGCACGGTTCTCGCCGGGTCCGCAGGCTCGACGGTGAGCGAGTCGATGGCGATCAGCCCCCGCACCCGCTCCGGCTGGGCCGCCGTGAAAAGTGACGCGATGTTCGCCCCGCGCGAATGCCCCATCAGCACGACCCGCTCCCACCCCATGATGTCGAGCATCTCGGCAATCTGCGGCAGGTCATCCCAGATGTTATAGGTGGCGTGTGCGGCGCGATGACCGCTCAGCCCCTGCCCGCTCAGGTCCACCGCAATGACGCGGCACCCGGTCAGACGCGGCGCAAGCTCGGCAAAGGACGCCGCGTGATCCATCCAGCCGTGCAGCGCCAGCACCCGCGTGCCGTCCTCCGGCCCCCAGGCCAGCCCCTCATAGGTCAGGCCATCCACGACCCACGACACTTCGGTCGGTTCCATCCGCGTTCCTCACTTGCCACCCCGCGCTCTTACAGAAACGCAAACTGGCAGAAAAGGTCAGGCGCGCGCCGCCGCCAGTTCCCGCGCCAGCCGCTGTTCGCTCTCGACCTTGGGTTTCGAGAACCGGGCGAGCAGCAGATAGACCACCGGGGTCAGGAACAGCGTGGAGAGCGTGGCAAGGCCAAGCCCACCGACGATGACCCAGCCAAGCGCCTCTCGCGCCTCGGCCCCTGCGCCCGCCGACAGGATCAGCGGCACGCCGCCCAGCACGGTCGAGGTCATGGTCATCATCACCGGACGCAGCCGGATGGTCGAGGCTTCGAAGATCGCATCGCGCACATCCGCCCCCTTGTCGCGCAACTGGTTCGCGAACTCGACGATCAGAATCCCGTTCTTGGCCATGATCCCTATGAGCATCACGAGACCGATCTGCGAATAGACGTTCAGCGACATGCCGGTCAGCACCATCGCGATGGCGGCGCAGGCAAGGCCGAAGGGCACCGTGGACATGACGACCACTGCCGAGACGAAGCTTTCGAACTGCGCCGACAGGACGAGGAACACGACGAGAATCGCGAACCCGAAGGTCAGGAACATGCCCGACGAGGTCTGATCCAGCGTCGCGGCCTCGGCCAGCGGCACGATCCGGTTCTCTTCCGACAGGATCTCGTCACCCAGCCGCTCGACCTCGGCCATCGCGGCACCGAGCGACATGTTCGGCGTCAACCCAGCCGAGATTTCGACCGACCGGTTCTGCCCCTCGCGGTTCAACTCCGGCGCCACCGCGCGTTCGCTCAGCGTCACGAAGGTGGACATGGGGATCATCTGCCCGTCGCCCGCCCGTACGAAGATGTTCTCCAGATCCGAGGGGTCGTTCACCGGGTTCGACGACGACAGCATCTGAATGTCATAGGACGTATCGTCGAGGAACAGTTCGCCCACCGAACGCCCGTCCAGCACCGCGCGCAGCGCCTCGCCCAGCCCGGTGATGTCGACGCCCAGATCCGAGGCGCGGCGCCGGTCGATCTCGACGAACAGCTGCGGCATCGTGGTCTCGAACTCCAGCCGCACAGAACCGAAATCCGGGTTCTCGCTCATCCGCGCGACCAGTTCGTCGGCCACGCCCGCAAGCTGGTCATAGTTGTTGCCGGTGATCGCAAAGGCCAGCCCCCGGCCCGCCCCGCGAATACCCAGCGAATTGGGCTGAATGACAAAGGCCCGCACGCCCACCACATCGCGCAGCGCCGCGTTGATGTCGCCCGCGATCTGATCCTGACTGCGGGTGCGTTCGTCCCACGGGGCAAGCCCCATCACCATGAACCCGCGCGACGTGTTGCCGCCCATCCCGGTGATCGAGAACACGCTGGTCAGCTCGCCACTGTCGCGCAGCCCCTGAATGCCCTCTTCGATCTCGGCCATCTTGCCCGTGGTGTAACTCAGCGCCACGCCCTGCGGTGCGCTCACCGACAAAAGCACCATCGACCGATCCTCGCGCGGGGTCAGTTCGCTGCGAATACCGCCCGCCATGAACCAGGCCGTCGCGCCAAAGAGCACGGCGAACAGCACCACGATGAGCGGCGCGCGCAGGGCCCAGTTCAGGATACCGCGATAGAGCCCGACCAGACGATTGCCGAGCCAGACCACAGGCCCGCGCGGGTTCTCGTTCACCGGCTTGGTCAGCAGACGACTTGCCAGCACCGGACAGAGCGTGAGCGCCACGACCGACGACAGCATGACCGCGATGGCCAGCGTAAAGCCGAACTCCCGGAACAAGCCGCCGACTTGCCCCGGCAGGAACGACAGCGGAATGAACACGGCCGCCAGCGTCGCAGTGGTGGTGACGACGGCAAAGAACACCTCTTTCGTCCCTATCACCGCCGCCGCCCGCGGCCCCGTGCCGCGCGTCCGGTGGCGCACGATGTTTTCCAGCACGACGATGGCGTCATCCACGACCATCCCCGTCGCCAGCACCAGCGCCAGCAGCGTCAGGATGTTGACCGAAAAGCCCACGAGATAGAGCGCCGCAATCGTCCCGATCAGCGCGACCGGCATGGTCAGCGCCGGGATCAGCGTCGCGCGCAGATCGCGCAGGAAGATAAAGATGATCGCGATCACGATGGCCACGGCCAGCGCGAGCGTCTTCAGCACCTCTTCGATGGAGCCGTTGATGAAAATCGCATCGTCGGAACTGACGAAAATATCCACGTCCTCGGGCAGCGTCTGCGACAGCTCGTCGACCACGCGCCGGATGTTGGCCGAGATTTCCAGCGTGTTCGACGTCGCCTGTCGAATGACCCCGATCCCGATCCCCGTCTCTCCGTTCGAGCGCAGCACCGTCTCGTTCGGCGCCGGGCCAAGCGACACTTCGGCCACGTCACCGAGCAGAACGTTCTCCGCGACCTCCAACGCTTCGAACGCCTCCGCGGTCGAAATCATCGCCGTGGTCCGCACGTTGATCGTCTGCCGGTCGCCCGACAGATCGCCCGCCGGCACGTCAAAGGCGACGGTCGCCAGCGCAGTGCGCAGATTGGCGAGCGTCAGGCCGCGCGCGGCCAGTTTGCGCTGGTCGATATCGACGCGAAAGATCGGCTCGCGATCCCCGTAAACCTGAATGTCGGCAACGCCCGCGACCGAGAACAGGCGATCCTCGACCCGCTCCGACACGAGCTGCGTCAATTCCTGCGGCGACCGCGTGCTCGACGTGACCGACACCCGCACCACCGGCTGCGCGTTCGCATCCGCCTTGACGATGCGCGGATCGTCCGCGCCTTCGGGCAACTGGTTCGCGATCCGCGCCATCGCATCGCGCGTGTCCGTCGCCGCCACGTCCAGATCGACACTGTCACCGAATTCCAGCGTCACACGGCTGCTGCCATAGCGCGAACTGGACGAGATCGAGCGGATGCCCGACACCCGGCCCACAGCCCCCTCGACGCGCGAGGTGATCTCCTGATCCACCGTCTCGGGCGAGGCACCGGGGAAACTGGTCGAGACCGTCACCACCGGGCTGTCCACATCCGGCAATTCGCGGATTTCGATGCCGGAAAGCCCGGCAAAACCCGCAATCAGGATCAGCGCCGACAGCACAAAGGCCAGAATGGGTCGCCGCACGAACAGCCCGATCCCGCCCGCATCCTGCGGTGCCACGGGCGCGGTTTCGTCGGTCGTAGGCTTCGGGGTCTCGTCAGTCACGGGCCGATCTCCGATCAGGATTTGCGGGGGGTGGCGTCAGGCAGGACCAGCGCCGCGCGGTCGTCTTCGACCTGCACCTCGCCGCCCGGTCGCAGGCTCTGCACCCCTTCGACGACGACAGGTTCGCCCGGCTCCAATTCGCCCTCGACCAGCACCGCATCAGTGTTGCGCTGACGGATTTCGACCGGCACGCGCGTGGCCTTACCCTCGCGCACCGTCCAGACGAACGAACCGTCCGACGACCATTGCACCGCCATCGGATCGACGGTCGGATAAGGATCGCCGGTAAACGCCAGATCGACCTCGATCGACATGCCCTCGCGCAGACGGTCGCCCTCGTTGGCGAGCCGCGCCAGCACCCGCACGGTGCGGCTGTTGCGGTCGACCACGTTGTCGATGGCCACCACCTCGCCCTCGATCACCAGACCGGGCAACGCCAGCGGGCGCGCGGTCACGGGCATGCCCGAGGTCAGCGACCCCAGCACCCGCTCCGGCACGCGGAAGTCGATCTGAATTTCGCTGCGGTCCGACAGAACCACCAGTTCCTCGGTCGCGCTCACGCGGTCCCCGATCTCGTATTCCAAAAGCCCGGCCCAGCCCCCGATGGGCGCGCGAATGACGCGCTGATCCAGATCGAACTCGGCCTGACGCACGCTCAGCTCTGCCGTGCGCAACGCAAGCTCCGCCTCACTCAGCGCCACGGCGGTGGCCGACCCGGCCTGACGCAGACGGTCCAGCCGGTCGGCATCGCCTTGCGCATCCGACAGCACCAGTTGCGCCCGGTCCAGCGCGATGGTCTCGGCCTCGTCATCGAGCCGGAACATCACCGTGCCTTCCTCGATCATGTCACCCGAGCGGAACGCGATCTCGGTGATCCGCCCGCTGGCCTCGGCCCGCACCGCGACCGAGCGCAGCGCGCGCCCGTCCCCGATGGCAGTGATCCGGTCGTTCATGGAATCCTCGCCCACCGGCGCCGTGACCACCTTGGTTGGCCCACCGAAGCCGCCGAAACCCGAAGGCCCGGCGGGGCTTTGCGCCGCTTCCGCCGGCGGCAGTCCCAGAAACGCGGTCACGCCGATCTCATCCAGCCACGGCCGGGCCGATGGCACCTGCGTGATCCAGATGGCAAGGAATGCCGCGACCACAGCGGCCCCGACGACGATCTGGATGAGGGCAGACTTAATCCAGGCAAACCGCATATTCTAAAGTACCTTACGTTGGCCGAACGCTCCGTCTTGCGGCAGCGCGGCATGGTTCGGGAAAGGCTACCAGCATGTCACCGCCCCGCACCAGAAAAATACAGGCCCCGATGCCGCGTCTGGCGCACATCAGGTCTGCACCCGGACCCTAGGGGGGATCGCCGCCGGTGTCTTTTCACATTCCGGTAAGATGAATTTTTCTCTCCGCTGTTGTCGGCTCCCGCCCCCGCCACTATCGAAGAGGGAACGAGGGAGGATACCATGACGAACCGGCAGTGGGTGCTCGACGCCTATCCCGAAGGCGCGGCCACGGAAAAGACGTGGCGCATGATCGAAACCGACCGGCCAGAGCCGGGGCCGGGTCAGATCCTCGTCCGTGTCAAATGGCTCTCGCTCGACCCCTACATGCGCGGCCGCATCTCTCCCGCCGCGAACTATACGGCAGGCGTCGCCCCCGGCGGTGTCATGCACGGCGGCGGGGTGGGCGAGGTCGTGGCCTCGAACCACCCGGACTGGGCCGTGGGCGATCTGGCCGAAAGCATGGGCATGGGCTGGCAGGAATATGCGGTGCTGACCCCCGACCTGCCCGGTTCCGCCGCCACCAACCGCGTGCCCGTCGGGGTGCCGGAACAGGCGACGCTGTCATGGCTCGGCATGCCCGGCCTCACCGCCTACGTGGGTCTTACCGAAATCGGCCGCCCAGTGCCCGGCGACGTGCTCGTCGTCTCTGCCGCCTCCGGCGCGGTCGGTCAACTCGTGGGCCAGATCGCGAAACTCATGGGGGCCACCGTCATCGGCATCGCGGGCAGCGACGACAAGCTCGCCCATTGCAAAGCCATCGGCTTCGACGCGGGCATCAACTACAAGACCTGCCCCGACATCGGCGCGGCGCTGGACGAGCTGGCCCCGAACGGCGTCAACGTGTTCTTCGACAACACCGGCGGCCCGATCCACGACGCCGTCCTGTCGCGCCTCGCCACCCGCGCGCGCGTCATCATTTGCGGTCGCATCGCCGTCGTGGACAAAGCCCCGCATGAGGATATCGGCCTGCGCGCCTCGTCCCGCCTGATCGTCACCCGCGCCCGCATCGAGGGGCTCGTGGTCTTCGACTGGTGGCACCGCCGCGACGAGGCGTTTGCCAAACTCGCGCAATGGTATCAGGCCGGCCACATCCAGTACCGCGAGGACATTCTCGACGGGTTCGACCGCGTGCCCGAAGCCTTCGTGCGCATGATGACCGGCGCCAATCAGGGCAAACAACTGGTCCGCCTCTGATCCGAAACAGGTTTCATGAAATGCCCTCATGAACGCCTGCCATTCTGCGCGCCTAATGCGGGCAGAGCCTCTCCTTACATCCTGATCCACAAAGCGGCGCTCCTGCCGCCGATGGGAGATCAGAATGACCTGGAGCCAAACCGACCTCGCCACCTTCGCCCCGGCGGACGACTTTCGCGTCGCCCCCTTCCGCGCTGACGGCAAAACCCCCGGAACCCCGACCTTCATCTGGTCCGTGGTCTCGGACGGTCGCCTGTTCATCCGGCCCTACTCGGGCGCGCGGTCGAGCTGGTATCAGGCCGCGCTCGAACAGGGCGCCGGACAGGTGCAGATCGCCGGGGCAACCCGCGACGTGCGCTTCGCCCCAGCCCCCGACGACGACCTGAACGACCGGATCGACGACGCTTACCGCGAGAAATACGCGGGCAGCCGCTACCTTGTCCCGATGGTGGCCGACTGCCCCCGCGCAGCGACCGTCGAAGTGCTCCCGGCCGCCTGATCCCCGCACGAAGATGAGAGAGCGCCGATGACATGCACGATGCTCGACGGTCGGATCGACACCGCCTGTCAGGCCTGCCATGCCCTACAAAGCCATAACGATTACGTGTTTACACGGGGCGACATGGCGCGCTGACACAGCGATCCAAGGGGATCGGGCGATTGATGAGGATGCCTCATGAAAGCTATCGGCCCACCCACCTTGTTCCCCGCCGCGACCCGGACAATCTCACGTATATGACCGCGGGTCATTTGACCCCGGACCCAACAACACCGCTTGAACAGGGAAACGTCATGCAATTCACCGTCAACGGCCAGACCCACGAGGTCGACGTCGAACCCGATACCCCGCTCCTCTGGGTCATCCGCGAAGAACTCGGCCTCACCGGCACGAAATACGCCTGCGGCGTCGCCGCCTGTGGCGCCTGCACCGTGCTCGTCGATGGTCAGGCCACGCGCTCCTGCGTGACGCAGGCGCAGGATGTGGTGGGCACCGATATCCGCACCATCGAAACCGTGGAAGAGACCGAAATCGGTCAGCGTGTGGTCGAGGCCTGGGTCGAAAATCAGGTCCCGCAATGCGGCTATTGCCAGTCCGGTCAGGTGCTCGCCGCCACCGCGCTTCTCAGCCAGAACCCTTCGCCCAGCGACGCCGACATCGACGACGCCATGACCAACCTGTGCCGCTGCGGAACCTACAACAAGATCCGCGCCGCCGTGCATTCCGCGTCGGAGGCCTGATTCATGACCTTTCTCGAAAAGCTCACCCGTTCCACGCCGATGAACGTCTCGCGCCGTGGGTTCCTTGCAGGCTCCGGCGCACTGGTCCTATCGACCACTCTGCCGCTGAAACCCGTGCGCGGGCAGGACGCGGGCGGGGATGAGGCCCCGACAGGTCCCGCCGTGCAAGCCTTTCTCACGATCAACCCCGACGGCACCGTGGTGCTGCAAAGCCCCTTCATCGAGGGCGGTCAGGGCATCTTCACATCGTCCGCGCAGATCGTCGCCGAAGAGCTCGACCTCGCGCCCGAGATGTTTTCGGTCGTCGGCGCACCCGCAGGCGGCCCGTTCGGGATCAACGGCGGCTTCCGCATCACCGGCGGCTCGGCCTCGACCCGCTCGTCCTACATGCTCATGCGCCAGCTTGGCGCCTCGGCCCGTGCCATGCTGATCGAAGCGGCGGCGACCGAATGGGGCGTGGACGCCTCCGAGATCACCACCGAACCCGGCACGCTGATCCATGCGGCGAGCGGCAACCAAGCGCCCTATGGCGACTTTGCCGAGGCTGCGATGGACCTGCCCGTTCCTGTGGAAGTGGCGCTCAAGGACCCGTCCGAGTTCCGCTACATCCGCCAGCCCGTCCCGCGTCTCGACGTGCGTGACAAGTCCACGGGCCGCGCCATGTATGGCATCGACGTTCAGGTCGAAGACATGCTGACCGCCACCGTGCGCCACGCCCCGCGTCTGGGCCTTACCCCCACCGCCGTGACCAATCAGGCGGATGTGGAGGCAATGCGCGGGGTCCACTCCGTCCACCTCCTGAACGGGGCCGTGGCCGTGGTCGCCGACCGCTTTTGGCAGGCGCGCCGCGCCATCGACATGGCCGAGATCGAATGGGGCGAAGGCGACGAGGTCGCGCACCCCATGCCCGCCGACTTCTCGTCGCAGGGCTTCCGCGACATGCTGGCCGAAACCACCGGCGACAGCGCCGTAGTCGAGGCGACCGGCGACGCCGCAGGCACGCTCGACGCGGCCGAAACGGTGATCGAAGCCACTTACGATGCGCCCTTCATCGTCCACGGCCAGATGGAGCCTCCGACCACCACCGCGCGGTTCAACGACGACGGCACGCTCGACCTCTGGGTGTCCAATCAGGCCCCCGAGCAATACATGATGGCCGCCGCCGAACTGGCCGGGGTGCCGCCGCAGAACGTGCGCATCCACTCCCAGATGCTCGGCGGCTTCTTCGGCCGTCACTTCCGCTATGACCGCGCGAACAACTTCCCGCAGGCCATTGCGCTGGCACAGGCCACGGGCCGCCCGGTCAAACTGATCTGGACCCGCGAGGAAGATTTCCTGCGTGACGCCGTGCGCCCCCTGGGTGTGGCCCGCTTCCGTGGCGCGGTCGGCCCCGATGGCCCCACCGCGCTCAGCGTCGAGGTCATCGGCGAAGGCCCCACCGGCCGCTGGTACGGCGCCCCTCCGGGCCGCGACCCCTCCGCGACCGAGGGCATTTCGGGCAAGGCCTATGCCATCGCCAACAGCCGCGTCGGCCACACGCTCGCCCCGAACCCGACCGAGGTCGGCTACTGGCGTTCGGTCGGCCACTCGATGCATGACTTCATGTACGAAAGCTTCCTCGACGAGCTCGCAGCCGCTTCCGGTCAGGACCCCTACGAGATGCGCCGCGCGCTGCTCACGGGCAACGAGCGCCTGACCACGCTTCTCGAAGCGACCGTGTCGCTGTCGGGCGGCTGGCAACCCGGCCCGTTCGAGGCCGAAGACGGCAGCCAGCGGGCGCGCGGCATCGCAATGGCCTCGCCCTTCGGGTCGGAAGCCGCCGCGATTGCCGAGGTCTCGATCGAGAACGGCGCAGTGCGCGTCCACGACATCTGGACCGCCATCGACCCCGGCCAGATCGTGAACCCGGCCATCGTCGAGGCACAGGTGCAAGGCGCCGTGGCCAACGCGGTGAGCGCCACCCTGCTCGAAGAACTGGTCTACGAGAATGGCGAGCCGACGGCGCGGAATTTCGACATGTACGAAATCCTGCCGCCCTACCTGATGCCCGCTGTCCACGTCGAGATCATCGAGAGCGGCGCGCCGATGGGCGGTGTCGGGGAACCCGGCCTCCCCGCCGTCATGCCCGCCATCGTGAACGCGGTGGCGCAACTAACCGGCGAGCGCATCCGCACGCTCCCGCTTTCGAAACACGAATTCGGCTGATCGGCCTTCCTTCCCATTTACCGATCAGTCGATGTATGGCGCCCCCGGCTCTCCTCCCCCGGGGGCGTCGTGTTGTTTCGCCGGGGGCGGGCGCCCACGGCGACCCCCGCGGGGGCGCTGCCCCCGCACCCCCGAAGTATTTTCGGAACAGTGAAGAGGCACGCGGGCGCTAGACGATCAGGTCGTCGCCATAGACCGCGCGCACCCAATCGGGCAGGAGCGGTTTGGCTTCGGTCAGCCGCCCGTTCGTGAAGGTCAGGCAATGGGCGGGCGGCGTGTTCAGCGCCGAGTTGTCGAAGACCATGCCCCGATCCGCCAGCTTCACCGCCGCACGGATCAGCGGCTGGCCGCGCAGAAAGCGTTCGCGCACCTTGTCCTCCGGCACGCCATGCCCGCCCTCGTCACGTCTGAGCCCCACGCGCGCGACCGACAGATCGGGGCTGTCCACCCCCACATGCATGACGATGACGTTGAACCCCTGCGCCCGCGCGGCTTCGATCACCTCGAGTTTCGAGGGATGCGAGAACACGGTTTCCGTGGCGAAGGACAGGCCCTGTGCGAGGTGATCGGCGCGCCGGTCCGCAGCGATCCGGGCGGCCTCGTAGGATGCGTTCATCGACGGATCGCGCAGTTCGTCGCGCTGGATCACATCGGCATTGATGAAGGGGCCTTTGAACGCAGGTGCCACCCGCGTCTCATAAAGCGTCGACTTGCCCGCGCCGTTCGGCCCGGCAAGCAGCACCATCGTGGGGGTCATGCAGCGGCGTCGCCCTTGGCGTAGACGAGGTTCCCGCCCGCATCGAGCCCGACCCCTTTGCCGAGCGCCTGTCGCCCGGCATGGAACCGCTGTTCAGCCTCGCTGGGCCGGGTCATCTGATCGGTGAAGGCATCGAGCCAGACCTCGTTTTCCTCTTCGGTCAGCTCCGTGGTGTCGAGCGCACCGGCAAGGGCCGCGCTGATGCGCGCATGATCGAAGGCGCCCGAGGTTTCGATGGCGCGCCCGAGCTTGATCCAATGGCTGATCTGCCCCGCGACCGAGCGGCTGTGAAGCTCAGCCTCGCGGCGCACCAGCGCCATCACGTCTTCGCCGAGTTTTACCGATTGGGCCATGGGCACCTCCTGATCTGAGATAAAAGTAGCATTTTGCCACCTCGATTTCAAGATCGGTGCAGGACCGCCGCGATCCGGTGGCGCGCGGCCACCCCGGTCATCACCGCCACGCCCAAAAGGCTCAGGCCGGTCGAGACCAGCACCGCGTCATGCCAGCTTGCAAAGAACGCCGCCCCGTCGCGCCCTGCGATCAGGACCGAGATAAGCGCGATGCCCAAAGCAGACCCCAGATAGCGCGCCGTGTTGTTCATCGCAGATCCCATCGCCGCGCGATCTTCGGGCACCGTGCGCACTGCTTCATGTCCGAGCGAGGCGTTGAGGATGCCGTTGGACACCCCGGCCACGAACAGGCCCGGCAGGACCACGGCCCAGCCCGCGCCGGTGACGGCCATCAGCATCAGCCCCTGCCCCAGAGCGCAGCCGAGGATCGCAAGGATCACCCGCTGCCGGGCGGTGAGTGCGGCGGGCAGAAAGCGCGCGCCAAGGGCGGAAAAGATCGTGACGCCGGACCAGGCCAGCAGGATCAGGGCCGCGTGAAACGGGCTGACGCCCATCCCGTGCTCCAGCACGATCGGCACCATCGACATCAGCGCCAGCACCCCGGCGCCCGAGGCAAAGGCCGCGAGCGTCGCACCGGAAAAGGCGGGCGCGCGAAACAGGTCGATGCGCAGGATCGGGTTCCGCACCCGCCGCTCCCACATAAGGAACGCGCCGAGGCAGAGCACACCCACGAGCACGAGCCCTGCAACCAGCACGGCCCCGCCCACGCGGACCTCGATCAGCGCGGCCATCACGCACGCCATCCCGACGGTCAGAAGGGCGGCCCCGCGCAGGTCCACCCGCTCGCCCGTATGCGGGCTTTCGGGCAGTCGCGCCGAGCCGAGCGCGAGTGCGGCTGACAGCCCGGCGATGAGCCAATGCATTGCGGGCCAGCCGCCCACGGGCAAAAGAAGCGAGGCCATGATCGGCCCCAGCGCCACGCCGGACCCCAGCGCCGCTGCCCAGACCGCCGCCGCGCGCGCCTGCGCCTCGCCGCGATAGATCTGACCGACAAGGCCAAGGCCGCTCGCCATGATCCCGGCCGAGCCGATCCCCTGCACGATCCGCATGACGATCAGCATCGGCCCGGACCAGGCCAGCGCCGCGACGATCGAAGCGACCGCGGTGATCCACAGCCCTGCCACAAAGGTCCGACGCCGCCCCAGCGTGTCGCCAAAGGCACCGGCGGTCAGCAGACCGCTCGCCGCGCCCAAGGGCATCCCGCTCATCACCCAGGCCTGCTGACCGGGGGTGAGCGACAGATCCGCCGTCATCACCGCGAGCGTCGTCAGCGGTTGCGTGAACACGATGAGCGCCAGCGATGTGGCCAGCGCGATCAGCGCCAGCGGCAGGCGGCTTTGGGTGTCGGACATTTTTCTTACCTTGAAAAAGAAACCGCCGGGGGGCTGCCCCGGCGGTGTCTGCGTCAGCCGTTGTAATCTTCGTCGGCGACTTTCTCCATCCATGTGACGGCGGACCCGTCCACGGCTTCCTGAATGGCGATGTGGCTCATCGCCGTGTCGGAGGCGGCCCCGTGCCAGTGCTTTTCACCAGCGGGGAACCACACGACGTCGCCCTGACGGATTTCTTCCACCGGGCCGCCTTCGCGCTGCACACGACCGCGCCCGAAGGTGACGATCAGCGTCTGACCGGCGGGGTGCGTGTGCCAGGCGGTGCGGGCTCCGGGCTCAAAGGTCACATGCGCACCGGCGGACCGTCCCGGCTCTTCAGCCTGGAACAGAGGGTCGATGCGCACGGTGCCGGTGAACCAGTCATCGGGGCCGGGGTTCGAGGGCAGTGTGCCCGAGCGCATGATTTTCATTTGGTTGCTCCTTCTTTATCAACCGTGAAGTTTGTCGAACCGATAGATCAGCGCGGGTCCCCCCGGCTGGCGATAGGCCAGTTCGACCGTGGCCATCGCGAAAGGCTCGATAAAGCGCGCGTTGGTGAGCGCGCCTGCTTCGAGCGGATCAAAACCGATGTCGCGGATCAGCTCGCCCGCGATCTCCTTGGCGCCCGCGTCGTCGCCATAGGTCAGGACTTGCGGCGGATCGGCGCGGTCCTTGCGGGCGAAAACGGCGTCAAAGACCTCGGACGGGGTGGTGTTGAAACAGCTCACCCATCGCGCCTCGGGCCGCATCTTTGCAAGCTCCTCGGCCCCCGACGTTGTGCCGCCCACGACGATCACCGCGTCGGCCTCGTCCAGCGGCACGCAGCAGTTCAGCACCACCTGCCCCGCCATGTCGCCCGCCTGATCGAGCACGTCCTCGACGCGCGACCAGTGGACGGCGAGCAGGATCGCATCCGCGCCCGCGACCGCCTCGGCGACGGAAGCGAAGGAGGCCTGAGCCTCCCTCGCCAGTCGTGCCAGCTTCGCCTCGCTCCGGGCATAGGCAAAGGTCACGTCATGACCCGCCTCGGCCCAAAGTCGTCCCAGCTTGGAGCCCATGAGCCCCGATCCGAGAATGGCGATCTTCATAACAGCCTCCGCTTACTGGGCTTGCTGCGACATACGCTCGAACACGTCCGCCGCCACCGGCAGCGCCGAAAAGACCTTGGGCCAGCCGGCATAGAACGCGAGGTGCCCCAGCATACCGCCAGCTTCTTCCTGCGTCAGCCCATTGGCCATCGCGCGGGCAAGGTGGAACGGCATCTGGTCCGGCTGACCGGCGGTGACCAGCGCGGCCACGGTCACGAGGCTGCGGTCACGCGGTGCAAGATCGGGGCGCAGCCACAGGTCCCGGAACAGATAGCTCTCGGTGTAATCCACCGTGCTCTGGCTGGTGTTGCCGTGCTGGCTCTGCACCATGTTCTGACGGCTCGCTTCCTGCTCTTCGTTCAGCGGCAGAAGCTCCACATCCGCACCCGGCAGATCGGCGGCGCTGATCCCGCGCTCCTCGAACACCGGCGCGGCGGCTTCGGTCGCCGCAATGGCGCTGCCCCAGCCTGCGTAAAAGGCCAGATGCGTGATCGCTTCGGAAATCTCGGCAGGGGTCACACCGGCATCGAGCGCCAGCGCGATATGCTCGCCCATCACCGCGGTTTCGCTGCGGGTCATCAGGGCTGCGAGCGTGACGAGCGCGCGGTCGCGCACCGACAGTTCCTCGGCCCCCCAGACGGTGCTGGCGATGTCGGTCGAATAGGCTTCGAGCGCCGGGGCCACCTGCCCGATCGAGGACGGAAACGTGCTTTCGACATCCTGGGCGCTGGCAGAGGTGCCCGCGAGGGCCAGAGCGGTCGCGGCGATGTAGGTCTTCATGGGGAAACTCCTGTCGGTTGCGTTAATACCGTCAGAAATGGGGGCGCGCACGGGGGGCTTAATACCTGATCAGACCACCCCACCGATGAATCTGGCTCATCAATCCTCAGCCGCGCTCACGCAGCGCGTCGAGCACCACCTGAAACGCCGACGAGGGGCGCTGGCGGCTCGGATAGAACAGGTGGAAGCCGGGGAAATACGGGCAGAATTCCTCCAGACAGGTGCGCAGCTTGCCGGTGCCAAGGTGATCGGCCGCCAGCCGTTCGGGGATAAAGGCCAGCCCGTGACCATCCACCGCCGCCTGCATCACCGGGTTGATCGTGTTGAAACAGGCCTGCCCACGGACCTTGATGTTGATCTCGGTCCCATCGGCCTCCTCGAACTCCCACGCATAGAGCGCGCCGTGGTTGGTCAGGCGCAGATTGATGCAGGCATGCTCGGTCAGCTCGTTCGGATGCGCAGGCACCCCCACGCGGTCGAAATAACGCGGCGCGCCGACACAGATCATCCGCTCCTGCGGCCCGATCCGCATCGAGATCATGCCGTCGCTCACCTGATCGCCATAGCGCACCCCCGCGTCGCACTGGCTCTCGGCCAGATCGGTGAACCCGTAGTCCATCATCAACTCGACATTGACCGACGGATACTGGTTCAGCACCGGCGACAGCTTGGGCCACAAAAGGCTCTCGATCGCGTATTCCGTCGCGGCGATGCGCACGGTCCCGGTCGGCTCGTCGAGCGAGTCGTTCAGCGCCCTCAGCCGCGCCTCGATCTTGTCGAAACAAGGGTTCAGCGTGGCCAGCAGATCCTCGGCCTCCAGCGTCGGGGCGACCGAGCGCGTGGTCCGGGTCAGAAGCCGCAACCCCAGCCGCTCTTCCAGCCCCTTGATCGTGTGGCTCAACGCCGACTGGGACACGTTCAGCCGTGCCGCGGCCCGCGTGAAACTGCGTTCTTCGGCCACCGCGGCCAGAGCGATCAGGTCGTTGATGTTTTCGCGCAGCATGCGGGGGGCCTCGATCTCACTCAGATTGATCATTTCGGTCTCCCGCATATAACTGACCTCCGGTCAGAAAGTCCACGTCCAGCACGTCAAGGTGTCACCCGGATCAAGCGATCGTCAGAGGCCCCGTCCTGTCGCGGCGATCGATTGGTGGTGATGGCATAGATGCCCTGATCCGTGACCAGCACATCGCGAATACGCTCGCCCACCGACAACGCCACATCCGCCCGCCCATCAGGTCCGATCTCGAGTATGCCCTGCGTGCGCAACCCGGCCAGAAGCAGCCGATCCCCGTCCCACGCCAACCCCGACGGCGCCCATGTGGACCCCCCGGAATGGGCGAGCGGGCTTTGCATCCCCTCGGCGGTCTCGTCGCCTTGGATGAGGGGCCAGCCATAGTTGGCCGCGGCCTCGATCCGGTTCACCTCGTCATGGCCCGACTGCCCATGCTCGGCGGCGTACATCTGCCCGTCACCGTCCCACGCGATCCCCTGCGGGTTGCGATGGCCCAGCGAATAGACCGGCGAGCCCGCGACCGGGTTGTCCTCCGGCACCGCACCATCCGGCGTCAGGCGCAGGATCTTGCCCGCAAGGCTCTCGGGGTCCTGCGGCCGCTCCCGGTTCTCGGTCCAGCCGGTGGTGACATAAAGCATCCCGTCCGGCCCAAAGGCCACGCGCCCACCGTTGTACAGCGGATGGCCGGGAATGCCGTCGAGCAGAACGCGGGTCTCGACCCACGCGTCGCCCTGCCGCTCGATCTCGATCACCCGGTTGGTGCGGGCCTCGGGCGTTCCGGTGTGGTGATAGACCACGGCCCGTCCCGTCTCGGCAAAGTCGGGCCGTAGCGCGAGGCCCATAAGCCCCCCGCCCCGGTCGTCGAGGATCGGCGCGGTGGTCTCGACCGGCAGCCGCGCGAAATCCTCGCCGTCCAGCACACCCAGTGTGCCCGCCTTCTCGGTGACATAGATCGCGCTGCCCGAGGTCTCGATATCCCACGGATAATCCAGCCCCGACAGCACCGTATCGGCGCTGCGCCCGGCGGTGGGGAACGCCACGGCCAAAGCCATGGCGCCCACCAGAATGGCCGTCTTAACCATCATATTCCTCATCGGTCACATGATCGCCCCAGGTGACGGCGGACCCGTCCACACCCTGTTGCAGCGCATAATGCGTCATCGAGGTCGTGTCGGTCGCCCCGTGCCAGTGGTCGATGTCGGCCGGGAACCAGACCACATCACCGGCCTGCACGACGATCTTGTCCTGACCGCGCTCCTGCACCCAGCCGGTGCCGCCGGTGATGACGAGGATCTGGCCCGCCGGATGCGTGTGCCAGGCCGAACGGGCGCCGGGCATGAACGTCACGTGACCGGCGCTCACCTCGCCCATGTACGGCGGGAACACCGGCTCGACATAAACGGTGCCGGTAAAGGTCTCGGCGGGCCCCATGCGGCCGCCAAGGTCTTCGGCCTTGGTCACTTCGATCGACTGCGCCATCGCCATCGGTGCGGCGAGGGTCAGGGCGAGGGCGGACAATGTCAGCATGCGTTTCATTCGGGTCGTCTCCTTGTTGGATGGCGGCCTGAGGGCCAGTTGCCTGATTTACCTAGCTCTGCGTCGCAGGCGCATAATCGGCAAAATCCGGGACGCAGCGATGAACCCACCTCATCAATCCCGCCCTGCATGACCCGCCGATTGATGAGTGCCCCTCATGTGTGCCAGCGATCCGGCGGGGCTGTTTCCCTCGCGTCGAATGGCTAGATTGACCCGGAAAACAAGGGACATCCGGTATGATCCGCCTTCTGGCGACCGCGCTGGTCGCAGCCCACATCCCCCTCGCCGCCCCGGCCCAGTCCGGCGGCCCCCAAGCAGGAGACCCGCAGATGACAGCTATCCGTTTTGTGATCGGCGACACCGTCCTGTCGGCCACGCTGGACGACACCGCGCCCGCCCGCGACTTCGCCTCGATGCTGCCGATGGACCTGACGCTTTCGCCTTACCACGGGGTCGAAATGGTGGGCGATCTGGGCCGCGAACTCGACAGCGCCGGCATGCCGGGCAGCTACGAGCCCAAGACCGGCGACATCACGCAATACGCGCCGTGGAAGAACCTCGCGATCTTCACCGCGCCCTTCTCGGACTCGCGCGGGCTGGTGCGGCTCGGGCAATTCGACGGCCCCATCGACGCGCTCACGGGCGCGGGCGACGTGACCGTGCGCATCGAACTGGAGAACTGACATGACCGTCTGGAACGTCCTCGCCGCCGCCGCCGCAAGCTGGGTCTTCGGCCTGATCTGGTATCGCGCCTTTGCCGAACGCCGCGCCCCCCTCGCCAAGACCGCCGCCAGCGCCACGGGCAAGCCGGTGGGCGTCGCAAGCCTCGGCATCGCGATCCTCTCGGCCCTCGTCCTGATCGTTGCGGCGGGCTTTCTGCGCCATATCTATTACGTGTCGGGCCTGACCTCGGGCGTGCCTCTGGGTCTCGTCGCGGGCATGGGCGTGGGCCTGTACTTCATCGCGCCGTGGATGTGGATGACCCACCTCGCCGATGGCCGCCCGTTCCGCCTCACCCTCATCGACGGCGGTTTCGCGACCCTCGCCACCGCGATCATGGGCGCGCTGCTCGTCGCCTTCTGACCGGACAATCGACCCGATTAATGCACGCCGCTCATGAGTGGCGTGAAATCCGCTCCGATTATCACCGGCGGGGCGCGGGTCCATATCCCCCTCAGACGGGCCGACCACGACCCCGAACGCAAATGGCCCCACCGGGGGCCGACGACGAAAGGAACCTGACATGATCCTGCAAGACACCTACACCCTCGCCAACGGCGTCGCCGTCCCGAAAATCGGCCTCGGCACCTGGATGATCGAAGACGACAAAGTCGCCGATGCGGTCAAAACCGCCGTCGACATGGGCTACCGCCACATCGACACCGCGCAGGCCTATGAGAACGAGCGTGGCGTCGGCGAAGGCGTCCGCACCGCCTCGGTCCCGCGCGAAGAGCTCTTCGTGACCACCAAACTCGACGCGGGCATCAAGAATTACGACGACGCGAAAGCCGCCATCGACGGCTCGCTCGAGAAAATGGGTCTCGACTACATCGACCTCATGATCATCCACAGCCCGCAGCCGTGGCAGAACTTCGGCGACGACGACCGCTTCTTCGAAGGCAACGTCGCCGCGTGGAAAGCGCTGGAAGAGGCCTATGAGGCTGGCAAACTCAAAGCCATCGGCGTGTCGAACTTCAATCAGGCCGACCTCCAGAACCTGATCGACAACGCCACCGTCAAGCCGATGCTCGACCAGATCCTCACCCACATCTCGAACACCCCGTTCGAGCTGATCGACTTCATCCAGTCGAACGACATGGTGGCCGAAGCCTATTCGCCCGTGGGTCACGGCGAGATCATCAAGCGCGACGACATCAAGGCGATGGCCGAAAAATACGGCGTCACCGTCCCGCAGCTCGCGATCCGCTATGTGCTGCAACTGGGCATGCTGCCGCTCCCGAAAACCGCCAACCCGGATCACATGAAGAACAACGCCGACGTGGATTTCGTCATCTCCGACGAAGACATGGACGCCCTCAAATCCGTGAAACAGATCGAGGACTACGGCGACCACAGCTTCTTCCCGGTCTTCGGCGGCAAAATGTAATCCCAACCCCTCATGGGATGGCCTTCGGGCCCGAAAACCCCCGGCCCCGCGCCGGGGGTTTTTCGTTTTCCGCCCGCCGCGAAAACGGCGCTTGAAAAATTAATTATGTTTGATACCCATCTACCTCAGAGTTCCGTGGGAGGCGGTCTCTGTGGGAGGATATCTTGATTCGAGTGCCGCGCATCACCCGCGTCACGACCCATAGCGCCAGCGCTCCCGCTTCACAGTGAGAGAGACGCCATGACCGCCTTCATTCCCTACGGTGCCTACTGGTCCACCCCCTTCGCCCGCTGGCAGGGGTCCTTCGCCCATCTGCACTCCATCGAATTCGCGGCCCATGTCGCCAAATCCGCACTGGCCGAGCGCAACCTGTCGGTCGAAGAGTTCGACTTCGCCGCCTATGGCATGACCGTCCCGCAATACCGCAGCTTCTACGGCACCCCGTGGTTCACCGCGATGATCGGCGCCACGCATCTCGCAGGCCCGACCGTGAACCAAGCCTGCGCCACCGGCGCGCGCCTCGTCGCCACCGCGATGGGTGAAATGGCGGTGTCCGGCGTCGAAACCGCGCTCATCGCCTCGGGCGACCGCACCTCGAACGGCCCGCACGCCTATTACCCGGCGCCTGACGCGCCCGGCGGCACGGGCCAAGGCGAAAACATCGTGATGGAAAGCTTCAACCGCGACCCCTTCGCCAAATGCGCGATGGTCGACACCGCCGACAACGTCGCGCGCAAGGTCGGCATCACCACCGAGGAACAGCACGAGGTCGCGGCCTTCCGCTCGGCCCAGTACGAAGACGCTCTGAAAGACGACCGGGCGTTCCAGAAACGCTATATGGCCGCCGAATTCGCCGTGCCCGACGGGCGCTACAAAAAGACGATCAAGACCCTCGCGGGCGACGAAGGCATCTATCCTTCTTCGTCCGAGAAAATGGCCGCGCTGAAACCCGTCATGCCCGAAGGCTCCGTCACCTTCGCCGGTCAGACCCACCCGGCCGACGGCTCCGCCGCCATCGTCATGACCTCGACCGAAGACCGCGCCCGCGCGCTCGGCAAGCCGGGCGGCCCGGTGGTCGAAGTGCTCGCCGTGGCTCAAGGTCGCGACGAAATCGCCCACATGCCCGCCGCCCCGATCCGCGCCGCCAAACGCGCGCTCGAGGTCGCGGGGCTGTCGATCTCCGACATCGACGTGTTCAAGTCGCACAACCCCTTTGCGGTGAACGACATCGCCTTCGCCCGCGCCTTCGACCTCGACTGGACAAAGATGAACAACTACGGCTCGTCGCTCGTCTGGGGCCACCCGCAAGGCCCGACCGGCCTGCGCGCCCTCATCGAGATGATCGAAGAACTGGAGATCCGCGGCGGCGGCACCGGCCTGTTCCAAGGCTGCGCGGCAGGCGACAGCGCGATGGCCGTGATCCTCAAGGTCCGCTGAACGACCGGACGGGGCCTATCCGAAATAGGCCTCGTCCAGCACTTCGGGCGTCTCTTTCAGCGTCTCGGCTGGCCCGGCATATTGCACAACGCCACCGCGCATCACGACCGCTTCACTCGCCAGTGACAGCGCGATTTCGGTGAACTGCTCGACCAGAAGCACCCCCACGCCCTCGGCCATAAGCGACCGGATCGCCCCCACCAGCCGCTGCACGATCAGCGGCGCAAGGCCCAGCGACATCTCGTCGATCACCAGATATTTCGGGCGGCACATCAGCGCATGCCCGATGGCCAGCAACTGTTGCTGCCCGCCCGACATGGTCCCCGCGATCTGGCCCTTACGCTCGGCAAGCTCTGGAAACAGGTCGTAAACCTTATCCGCCGCACCCGCGACCTCGGCGGCAGGCAACAGCGCACCCGCGACCCTCAGGTTCTCGTCCACTGTCAGCCGATCCAGAATGCGATGCCCCTCCGGCACCACGGCGACACCCGCCGCGCGCACCGCGTCCGGCGTGCGCCCGGTCACGTCCTGCCCATCGGCGCGCACGGTGCCGGTGCTCACGGGCAACGCACCGCCGATCCCCAGACACAGCTCAGACTTGCCCGCCCCGTTCGCGCCCAGCACCGCCGTCACCTGCCCCGGCGTGACACGCAGCGACGCGCCCGACACCACGGGTTTCGCACCCTGCAGAATGGTCAGCCCCTCGACGATCAGCCCGCTCATGCCGTCTCTCCGATCCCAAGATAGGCCGCCTTGACGCGCGGATCGTCCAGCACCTCATCCGTCGGGCCGAAAGCGATGCGTTTGCCGAAATCCAGAACCAGCGTGTCGGAACAAATCGCCCGGATCAGATCGACGTCATGGTCGATCACCAGCGTGATCGCATCGGTCAGATCGGGGATGCGCGCCAGCACATGGCCCAGCCGCTCGGTCTCTTCGCGTGACATGCCACCCCCCGCCTCGTCGAACATGATGACGCGCGGCTTTCCCACCAGACAGCGCGCGATATCCACGAGCCGCCGATCAAAGGTGGCAAGCCCCGCCGCCTGCTCCCCTGCCCTGTCGGCCAGCCCGGTCGCCTCCAGCGCGCGGTCCATGTCCGCCCGCTTTTGCGCCGCCGACATCGGCAGCACGTCGAGGATCACGCGCAGGTTCTCTTCGATGGTCAGATCGTCCGCGATCTGCTCGCGCTGAAACGACCGGCGCAGGCCCCAACGTGTGCGCTTATGCGCGGGCAGCTTGCCGATCTCGTCGCCGTCATGGCGGATCGATCCGGTGCAGGTCAGAAAGCCCGAGATCACGTTCATCGCCGTGGTCTTGCCCGCCCCGTTGGGGCCGATGATCCCGTTGATCGGCTTGGTGAACTGTGCGCCGACGGCATTCAGCGCGGTGACGCCGCCGAACTTCACGGTCAGGTCGTGCAACTCCATCATGACCGCCGCCCCTTCCCGAACAGACCGAAAATCTGGCCCGACAGCCCGTCCGGCGCGGTGATGAGCGCGTGCAATAGCGCCGCGCCGAAAATCACCAGCGTCAGGTCGGCGTCCAAGCTCCAGTTGTTGAACAGCGCAGGCAGCACCCGGTAAAGCACCCCGGCGATCACCACGCCCAACCACAGCCGCGCCCCGCCCACCACGGCGAGCGCAAAGAGCATGATGGATTCCGACGCCCGGAACGTGGCCGCGTCCAGCAGCCCCAGCCCTCCGGCAAGCAGCCCTCCGGCCACGCCCGCAAGCAGCCCGGCCAGCCCGAACGCCCAGGCCTTGTAATAGGTGATGTTCACCCCCGACGCCAAAGCCGCGGCCTCGCTCTTGCGGATCATTGCCCAGGCCCGCCCCGGCGCCATCCGCCGATGCGCCTCGATCACCAGAAAGCCCAACAGCGTCACCGCAATCACATAGCGCAGATAGGCCCCGTCGCTTTCAGCAATGACCGGTCTGCGAAACGGTGCCGCGACCGAGGGCATGACGCCCCAGAACCCTTCGCCCCCGTTCGGAAACCGGAAGGTCGAAAAGATGACCTCCAGCCCCCCCGCCGCCATCAGCGTGATGAGCGCCAGATAAAGCCCCCGCATCCTCAGCGCGGGCAGCGCCAGCACCCAGCCGAAGGCCATCGTCACCGCCCCGGCGACCGCAAGGTTCACCTCGAACGGCAGGTCGAGCCAGTGGTTCATCCTGAGCATGACCCAGCCGCCCACACCCATCAGCGCGACCTGTCCCAAGGACACCATGTTGAGCCGCGCATACATGAACGCGACCCCCGACGCGGCCAGCGTAAAACAGGTGGCCGAGGTTAGAATCTGCTGCCACTGCCCGCTCGCGAGGATCGGCAGAAAGACGAACCCGAGCACGGCGAAAACGATGCCGACCGTGCCCGAGCGCGTGGGTTTCAGAAGGTCCATCTCTCAGTCCTTCGCAAACAGAAGCCGCGTGTTGCGCTGCATCAGCAACAGCACCACGGCGGCGATCAGATAAGGCGCGACCGGGCGCACCGATTTCAGAAGCGGCGACAGGGTCAGAAGCGACTCCACCACCCCCATCGACAGCCCGCCGATCAGCACGAGCCCAAGGTTGTCGAGCCGCCCGCAGATCGCGGCGGCCACCGAGGGGATGACCATGAAGGTGATGACCACCGGCTCCAGCCGCACCAGATCGCCGAACATCAGCCCGATGAACCCGGCGATGGCGCCTGCAATGATCCACGCGATGCTCTCGACGCGCAGAATGCGCACGCCGATCATCGCCGAAATGTCGCGGTTGTTGGCCAGCGCCCGCATCTGCAACCCCGTCCGCGTACGTTCGAGGTAAAGCCAGATCCCCGCCACCAGCGCAAAGGCCGCGCCGATCACGATCATCCGCGTGATCGTCACCCGCAACCCGAGGATCCGCACCGCCAGCGCATCGGTCGGCAGCGCGAACTTGCGCACGTCATCCTCCCACGCAAACGCCGTCACCCCCAGCACGATCAGCGCGAACCCCAGCGTCGCCACCGCTTTAACCACCGGATCGCGCCAGGCAAGGAGCGGCGCGATGTAGCGCCCGTAAAACAGCGACAGCGCAATCGCCACAGCCAGCGCCGCGATCCACGTGATCCACTGCGGCACGCCCACCTGCTGCAACTGCCACGCGACCATGACGCCAAGCGCCCCCATCGCGCCGAGCGCGAGGTTCAGAACCCCCGTCGCCCGGTAAAGCACCACCAACCCGATGCCCCCGAGCGCATAGAGCGAGCCGACCGCGAAGCCCGAGACGAGGAAAAGCCCCGCCACCGCGATCGGTTTGCCCGCCGCGAGCAGGACATAGGCGACCACCATCAGGGCCAGAAAGCCCACATAGGGCAGAACACGGGACATGGGTTCGCTCCTCGCAAGGGAAACCCGGCGCGAACGGATCGCGCCGGGTCTTGGCTCGACGCGCCTCAGCGCAGGCCGAGCGCCTTTTCGGTTTCGATCAGCGGCTCGAAATACGGACCTTCGTATTCGAAGCAGTCGCGCACCTGCTCGAACCCGCCGTCCTTCACGACGACCATGATGCCTGCGTGGTTCGGCATGTGACGGTCCGCGTCGCCCACGTAGTAGGTCCCGCAGATCAGGTCGGAGGTCTTGCCGGTGATGCCCTTGATCGCCTCGGTCACCGCCGCGCGGTCGTCCAGCGTCGCCGGGTCCATCTCCATCAGGGTTTCAACAAAGAACTTGGCCGACAGATAGCCCGACTGGCTGAACGTGTCGCGCGGATCGTCCTCGGCGGCGTAGCCGTCCATGACCGCTTTCCAGTTCAAGTTGTCCGCGCCCTCACCGTCGAGCTTGGTCAGCTCGGCCGAAACATAGAGCTTGCCGTCCCAGTACTCGCCAAGCGCGCCCGGCACGGACAGATCGTAAAGCGGGGTCGACGAGGTCCAGCTATAGGCCTCGCCCAGATCCTGCTCCTGCGCCACGCCAAGGAACGCGATGCCCAGACCGGCAGGCAGGTTGACGAGGATCGAATCCGCCCCGTTCGAGATCGCTTCCAGCAGGCCCGAGTTCACGTCGGGCGCGGCGGGGTTCAACAGAACCGACGAGCCCGACAGACCCTTCGACCCCATGTATTCCTCGACCGCACCGCACGACCAGTTGCCCACCGAAGGAATGGCAAGACCGATACAGGCCACGTTGGTCGCGCCCAGTTCCTCGACCGCATACATCGCGGCGCCGACCGACGACGGCAGCGGGCCTTGGTTCGTCGACACGATGTTCGAGCTTTCAAAGCATTCCGACACGGCACAGGCCGATGCCATCGCCATCATGCCGGCTTCGGCATAACGCGGCGCGTTCACGCTCATCTCGACGAACGACCCGTTGCCGACCATCGCAACGACGTTCTCATCTTCGATCAGCTTGGTCGCGGCCTGCGCGGCAAGTTCCGGGTTCCATTGATCGTTCTCGGTCAGGTATTCGATGGGGCGCCCGCCGATCCCGCCATTGGCGTTCACGCAGTCGAAATAGGCCTTGGCAGAGTCGGTGGCCGACGAGAAATCGCCCGGCGCCGCGTTGCCGAAGATGCCGCCGACCTTGATCGGCTCACCGCTGGCGGCCTCGCCGGTGTTCGCGCCGCACATCGGCGCGCCGCCGTGGCTTTCAGCCCTCGCAAAGTGAGGTGCGGCAAGCGCCGCCGCCGACACGGCGAGCGTAGTGAGTATCCGTCCCATGGTTTCCTCCCTATGGACTTCAGTTCAGCAGGCTGTCCCTGCCGGTGACGAAACGGGCGCAGCGTTCGGCGATCATCATCACCGGCGCGTTGGTATTGCCCGATACGAGGCGGGGCATGATCGAGGCATCGGCGACCCTCAGGCCGCGCGTGCCCCGCACACGCAATTCGCTGTCGACCACACCCATCTTGTCCTCGTCGGGGGCCATCTTGGCCGTGCCGCAGGGGTGGTAGACGGTCTTGGCGGTGCCACGGATGAAATCGCGCAGCGCGTCGTCATCGTTGACTGCCGAAGGCGTCGGCAACGTGAAATCATGGACCAGCTTGGCCAGCGCAGGCGCGCGGTAGATCTCGATCGCCTTCTTC
This sequence comes from Pseudomonadota bacterium, assembly GCA_036154315.1. Lineage (GTDB taxonomy): Bacteria > Pseudomonadota > Alphaproteobacteria > Rhodobacterales > Rhodobacteraceae > Maritimibacter. The sequence continues at coordinate 71,313 of JAYZLL010000040.1, read as the reverse complement.
GTGCCGCGCAGCATGACCTCGACGTCATCGGGGTCGTTGAAACTCCCCGCATCGAACAGTGCCGTGTCCTTGTGGTTCTTCGAGCGTAGCTTGACCGACCCGCGCGAGCGCGGACGCAGCACGCAGGGGTTCACCGACAGCCCATGCGCCTCGGTCGGCGCGCGGTCCACGAAGCCCACCATGATCGGCAGGACGTGATACTGAATGTCGGGAATGCCCGCGTTCGACACGTCGATGAAGCCACCGGATTCGACCACGTTCGAGGTCAGAAGCCCGGTCTTGAACATCATGTACTGCGCCATGTGCTTGACGGCGGCGAGGCCCTTGTCCTGCCGATAAATCGAAATCGGCTCACGCGTCTTGCACTGCACGTTCACTTCGAGATGGTCGTGATAATTCTCGCCCACCCCCGGCACATCCGCCACGACGTCGATCCCGTGACCTTTTAGCTCGGTCGCATTGCCCACGCCCGACAGTTGCAGCAGGCGCGGCGTCTCGATGGCACCGGCACACAGGATCACCTCCCCTGCCGCACCCATCTTGCGCCCGTCCTCCAACTCGACGCCGACGGCCCGGTTGCCCTCGAACAGAACCCGCGCCACCCGCGTCTGGGTCATGATCCTGAGGTTGGGCCGCTTCTCGGCATCGCGCAGAAACGCCATCGCCGCCGACCAGCGCCGCCCGTCATGGGTGGTGGTCTGATAGAACCCCACCCCCTCCTGCACCTTGCCGTTGAAGTCGGGGTTATAGGGAATGCCGGTCTGCTGCGCGGCCCGGATGAAGGCGCGGCTCAGCGGATGGTGATACCCGGTCTCCGACACATGCAGCGGCCCGTCGTCCCCGTGGAACTCGTCCACCACTTCCATGTTGTTTTCCAGATCGCGGAACACCGGCAGCACGTCCGAATAGCCCCAGCCACGGTTGCCCGCCTGCTGCCAGCCCTCATAATCCTCGGCCTGCCCGCGCACATAGAGCATCGCGTTGACCGACGATCCGCCGCCGATCACATGGCCCTGCAGCACGTAGCTTTCGCGCCCGTTCACCTTGTCGGACTTCTCGCCCACATAGGCCACGATGTCCTTGCCGCCCTCGACCACCTTGAAGAAAGTCGCGGGGATGTGGATGAACCGGTTGTCGTCGTTGCGCCCGCTCTCGATCAAGAGCACCTTCGCGCCGCTGTCCTCCGACAGACGCGCCGCCATCACGCAGCCGGACGACCCGCCGCCCACGACGATATAGTCGAACTGTTCCATGTGTCCTCCCTATGCTCCGGCTCAGACCAGAAGCGTCTGGATGTCGGTGTATTCGGCGAGCCCTTCGTCCCCGAACTCGACCCCGAACCCGGATTGCTTGACGCCCCCGAAGGGCGCATTGGGCTGGATCGCGCCGTGCTTGTTGATCCAGACCGACCCGCATTCGAGCCGGAGCGCGATCTCCTTCGCGCGCTCCAGATCCTTCGACCAGACCGAGCCGCCCAGCCCGTTCTCGCTGTCGTTGGCCCGCGCGATGGCGTCCTCGACGTCCGAGTAACGCAGGATCGGCAGCGCCGGCCCGAACTGCTCCTGCGCCACCAGCCCATCCGCGTCGTCGAGGTCCGCGATCAGCGTCGGCGGATAAAAGAGCCCCTCCCCGGGCTCGCCCCCCAACAGCACCCGACCCTTCTCGCGCGCCTCGGCGACCAGCCCGGCCACCTTGTCGAACTGCATCTGGTTCGCCACCGGCCCCAGCACCGCATCGTCACCCAGCCCGACCTTCACGCCCCGAGCATACTCGGTCAGCGCCTCGCAGACCGCGTCATAGACATCGTCATGCACATAGAGCCGCTTCATCGCCGCGCAGGTCTGCCCGTTGTTGATGAACGCACCCCAGAACAGCCCCTCGGCGATCTCCTTGGGGTCCACGTCCGGCAACACGATGCCCGCATCGTTCCCGCCCAACTCCAGCGTCAGCCGCTTCATCGTCTCGGCGGCACTGGCATAAACCTTGCGCCCGGTGGCAGTAGACCCGGTGAACACCATCTTGCGGATCCCCGGATGGCTCGACATCACCGCGCCAAGGTTCACCCGGTCGTCGTCGCAGGTCACGACGTTCACGACACCCGCAGGCAGAACCTCGTTCATCAGCTCGACCATGCGCAGCGTCGACAGCGGCGTATAGGGCGACGGCTTGATGACCACCGTGTTGCCCGTGCGCACGGCCGGCACGATATGCCAGATCGCGATCATCAAGGGCCAGTTCCACGGCGTGATCGACCCGACCACACCGATCGGCTTGCGGTGCAACTCCACCCGCCCCTGATTGTCGTCCTGCAGCACCTTGGGCTCCAGCGACAGCGACGCGGTATACCCGGCCCAGGCCCGCGCCCCGCCAAGCTCGAACCGCGACCCCTGCCCGTCCAACGGCTTGCCCTGCTCGGCGGTCAGAAGCTGCGCCAGCTCCTCGGCATGGTCGCCCAGCTTGGCCGCAATCGCCTCACAGGCCGCCCGGCGGTCTGCGTCCGGCGTCTTGGACCACGTCGCAAAGGCCGCGTTCGCCGCCTCGACCGCCCGATCCAGTACGTCTTCGCCCGCCAGAGGCGCTTCGCCGACGACCGACCCGTCGCGCGGGCTGATGACCTGAAAATGCTCGTCCGTGCCGACCGGCGCGCCGCCGATCGTCAAGTGATAACGACGCATGTGACTCCTCCCAGATAGCGTCAATTCACCAAACATGTTAATTACCCAGCCAGTACCTGTCTTGGAGCCGTGCGACTCACCTCTTGGACAGACGCGACGGAGGAGGGAGGACCACCGTGCTTACACAACTCAAACCCGAGGTTATGCCGTTCGACCAATTCGCGGCCGGGCTGCAATCCGTCTGCGGCGCATTCGAAGTCGTGCCGCCCGACGACCGCACGGTGGTGCAGGGCCATGTCAGCGCGGGCAGCTACGCCGGGCTCGACATGGCTATGATCGCCAAGGACGTGCAGCGCACCCGCCGCACCGAGGCCGACGTGAAACGCAATCCCGGCGAATACGTCTTTCTCATCGTGCAGGAAGAGGGCCAGTCGCTGATGCAGCAGGCGGGCACCACGACCATGATGACGCCGGGCGACATGATCCTGATCGACAGCACGCTCCCGTCCGAATTCACGTTTTTCGGCAAGTACATGCGCCACCTGTCGCTGCATCTCAGCCGCGCCGAGCTGCGTCAGCGCTTTGGCGACATCTCGTTTTCGGGCCGCAGCATCCGGGCGCAGGACCGGCACGCCATCGCGCTCTCGGCAATCATCGGCAGCGCATTTCGCCCCGAAACCTCGGACACCCAGTCAGGCTTTCTGAAAGAGGCGATCTTCGGCGTGCTCGGCGCGGCGCTCTACGAACAGACCGACCCCGAGCAGAGCCGCCATTTCGACGCCGACATCAACACCGCGCAGATTCTCGAACGCGCTTCGGCCATGATCGACCGCTGTTTCGCCGACAGCACCCTGACGCCGGGGTGCCTCGCCGAACAGATGGGCATCTCGATCCGCCACCTGCAACGCGCGTTTGCCTGCATCGGCCTCACGCCGACCGACTACCTGATGCGGCGGCGGCTCGAAAAAGCCTGTCGTTTGCTCGAAGAACGAAAGCGCAGCGGGGCACAGACCCTCGTGTCGACCATCGCCTATCAGTGCGGTTTCAACGACGTGTCCTATTTCAACCGACAGTTCCGCCGTGCCTTCGACTGTTCGCCGGGGCAATATCCGCTCGACACCTGATCGGGGCCGGTCGGGCGCGGTGGGTCACTCGACCTCTTCCTCGAACGCGCCCGGCACCAGTTCTTCCCAGAACGCGGCGATCCTCTCGGCGTTGAGCGCACTCATCCAGCCGTGCCGCTCGAAATCGTCGCGCGCCGCACCTTCGAGCCGCGACAGGAACATCCGCTTGTCGGCGTCGCGCTGCGTCGGCGTGCGCGCATCCACCAGCGCCTTGATCCGACCCAACCGCTTGGCGCGCTCGCTGGACAAGGCAGGCGCACTGGGCCCCTGCCCTTCTCCACCGTAATCCGCCTTGATCGCCGCACTCAGATACCGCACCGGGTCACGCACCCCATCCTGCCCGGCGACATAGTCCACCTTGCGCCGCACATAGGCCTCGCCATGCTCCCCGATCCATTGGCGGGCGAGCCGATCGCTTACCCCGAGATCGCGCAGGCGGCGATAGACCGGCCCATTGCGAATGCCCTCGCCGTCGTCGATGTCGAGGATCGCAAGCTGCGGGTTCTCTTCGATCAGGAACCGGATATCCGTGACCTGCCGCCCCATCTTCTTCACCTCCGGCGTGACGAGGATGTTGGATGTCTTGTTCACCTCGGCCACCGCCGGTTTGATGATCTTCGCGTTCAGGTGCTTGTAACTCTCGTAATAGGCACTGTCCGACACGCCCATGAGACGGCGGAAAATGTCGAGCGACCACCACCCGGTGCTACCCGTACGGACGAAGCGGTAACAGTTCTCATAAAGCGCCAGCGCGTGACCGCTCGTGAAGCGTCGCTGAATGTTCAGATTGATGAGGGCAAAGACCTTGGGGTCATGCAGCTTTTCGGCCAGCGCATCGGAATAGGCGTATTCGCAGACCCCGCCCTTGAGCTTGGCATAGGACAACAGCGACGACACGCCCCACTCCTGCCGCCCCTGCTCGTCCAGCATGTCCCATTCGGCCACGGTCTCGGCGAGGCCCCGCAGGCTGTCCTTCAGCGTCTCGAAGTCGTTGGAGTTGTAGCCGATCATCATGCACAGCGTGCGCGCGTCGATCTGATGGCGGCGGCTCGTGGTCAGCGTGTCATAGGCATTGAGCAGCAGCACATTGCTCAACTTCCGCTGTAATAGAGTCAATTTTCCCGAGACGTGGATCGCCGCCACGTGTTTCTTGACCGCGCCCCTGCGGAGCGAACCGGTCAGCCGGTCCCGCGCAATCTCTTCCATACTGTCACCTGCTCGTTCTTTTTCTTTATTGTCCGCGATAAGGCACCCGCGATCAAGTCTGCCGTTGGCACCTATCTCGCCGTCCCGTATCCGGGCACCTATGGGTTCGAGCTTGCGCTCAAAGGAACCCATCTACAGGATCAGCCTGTGGACAACTCTTGGGGTCCGGTGGGCATCAGAGCCTAATCCCGCTAAAAACCCTTGTTTTTGACCAGAACGGCCCCCCTGCCCCGCGAATCGGAGTCCTTTATCCTGCAAACAGGTCCCTTTCGCCCCGTAACCGGTCCCCGCTCATCCCGTATTTAGGTCCGCTATGGATCGTAAGTCTTTGGGATTGATAATTTTTCCTGCTCCAAAGATTCTAAAGCCCGTAAAGAAAACCAAACATAACGTTCGTGTCGTTTGATTTTTCTTCTGGTTTTTTCGATCAGCTTGGCAAACCGATTCACATGACGCTCGGCATGTGCGATAGTTTCCGCGATATCGCAGGAAATAGCGAACATTGAGAGGCACCAATGGCAAACAAACCACCGAGCAAGCAGGATCTCCCCCCCTACTTCAACATCGACCCGGGTTTCGCCGCGAAACGTCTGGCCGAGCCTATCGAGACATCCCGATTCGCAAAAGCCGCCGCTTTCGCCATGCGCGGGCGCGACGACCTCGCCAAACGCGGCTACGCCCCCGACGGCAACAAGCGGCTGCGCAAGTTCTCGATCTGGGAAATCACCCGCTACCTCATCCCCGTCGCTGCCGCCCATCTGCGCCGCGTCCTCAAAGCGAACCCGGACCTGCCGCAGGGCGAAGGTGAAGCTGGCGCCAAGTGGTTCACGCTGGAAGAGGTCATGGCGATCCGCGATCACTTCGCGACCGAAGGCGCCACTGGCAAGGCCTACAAATCGTGGCGCCCCGAGGGGCTTCCGGCCAAGGTCGTGGCGGTCGCGAATTTCAAAGGCGGCGTCGGCAAGACCTCGACCGCCGCCCACCTCGCGATGAGTGCCGCACTGGACGGTTACAAAGTCTTAGTTATTGATCTGGATAGCCAGGGCTCCATGACCTCGATCCTCGGCGGCAAGGTCGAAGACGAATGGATGACCGCCTTCCCCCTCATCGCCCGCGATTTCGCCAAGTCACTTGAGGCCGAAAACGAAGTCCGTGAGCGCGCCGGGCAGCCCCCCTATCCGTTCGATGAGAGCCTGACCGAAGCGATTCAGGTTTCGCCGCGAAACCTCATCCAGAAAACCCACTGGCCCAACATCGACCTGATCGGGGCGCAGCTGAACCTCTATTGGGCCGAATTTCAGGTTCCCGTCTGGCGCATGCAGGTCCGGTCCTGGGCGCTGTGGGATGCGCTGCAGAACGCGCTCGAGGACGGCGGCCTGCTGGACGAGTACGACATCGTCCTGCTCGATACGCCCCCTGCCCTCGGTTACCTGACGATCAACGCGCTGGCCGCAGCCGACATCCTGCTGGTGCCGCTCGGCGCTTCGTTCCTCGAGTTCGATTCGACGGGCCGGTTCTTTGATATGATCTACTCCACCTTCGCCTCCATCGAAGAGGGTGAGAACCGGGTCCGGCGGCGCGACGGGATGCCGGAGATGCGGTTCGAATGGGACGCCGTGCGCGCCATCATCACGCGGTTCGACGCCGCGCAGCAGGCCGATCTGGCCAACGTCATTCAGGCCTATTTCGGCGACTTCATGACCGCCTATCGGCAGGAACTGACCGCGATGGTCGGACAGGCAGGCGAGCAGGTTTCGGGGATTTACGAGACGGATTATCGAGACTTTAACCGAGAGACCTATGTGCGCGGGCGCGAGACGTTCGACGGCACTTGGGCCGAAGTGAAGTCGCTCATCCTCGGATCGTGGTGGCGTGACCAGCAGATGGAAAACGCCGAGAACGAGGAGGCGTGATAGATGGCCAAGAGACGTAAACTGGAAGCCCCGAGCGCCGACGACCTGACCCGGCTCGAGGAGGAGTTTCGCCGCGACGCCGCGCCGAAGGGCCCGATGTCTGCCCCCATCGCGCAGGTCGCTGCAGACACGGCGCAGGCCGCCGATCTGCGCTCGACCGAAGAACGGGCCGAGATCGCGCGCAACCGCAGCGATGCCGAGCGGCTGCGCGAGGTCGAGAGCGCGGGCCGGTTGATCGCGGAAATCCCGCTCGACGAAATCGACGAGATGGCGATCATCCGAGACCGGATGTCGATGGATGCCGAGGAGTTGGACGAGCTCAAACGCTCGATCTCGGCCCACGGTCTCCGGCTTCCGATCGAGGTATTCGAGCGGCCCGATCCGGGCGATGGCAAGCGGTATGGTCTGCTGTCCGGCTACCGCCGGTTCATGGCCATTCAGGGCCTGCGCGACCTGTGGGAGGGCGACCGGTTCGACACGATCCGCGCCGTGGTGCGTGACCCCGGCGCGATGGGCGGCACTTTCGTCGCGATGGTCGAAGAGAACGAAGTGCGCGCCGATCTGAGCCATTTCGAGCGGGGCCGGATTTCGGTGCTCGCGGCGCAGGAGGGTGCGTTTGCCAATACCGAGGCGGCGGTCGATGCGCTGTTCGCGGCCGGGTCCAAGGCCAAGCGGTCGAAGATCCGGTCCTTCGCGCTGATCTTTGAGGAACTGGGCGACATGCTCGTGTTCCCCGAAAGCCTGCGCGAAAAGGACGGGCTGAAGCTGGCCACGGCCCTGCGCTCAGGCGGCGAGACGGCCCTGCGCGATGCGCTGGCCGAGGCCGCGCCCGAGACCCCGGATGAGGAACTCGCGGTCATCATGACGGCAATCGAAGCGATGGCGCCGAAGCCTGTCGAGCCGAGCCGGGGTGGGCGCCCGAGGCGGACGGCGACGCGAAGCCGGACGACGGATGCGGGCGTGCGGATCGACGTGGAGCAGGACGGGTCGGACTGGGTGCTGCGGCTGTCGGGCGACCGGGTGGATAGTGTCCTGATGCGGACCATCGCGCAGGAGGTCGAGGCGCTTCTGTCGCGCAGCTGACCGGTTTCGCGGCGAAACCAAAAGTTAACGAAAAGGGCCCGCAGCGCGCGGGCCCTTTTCAATTTACAGCCCCGCGGCACGGGTGAGGTTCAGGCTGAAATCGGCGGGGCGGTCGGCGGTGTCCGGGGGCGAGATGTGACGACGCAGCGCTGTGATGTTATCCAGCCCGAGGGAGGCCGCGAGGCCAGTACGCAAGCTTTGACCTGAGAAGATCGCCTGTCGTTCCGTAGGCGGCAGATCGGGGCGCAGGCCGGCGTCTTGTGCTGTGCGTTTGACGAAGCGTGCGACATGGCGAGCACTGAGGCGATCGTCGAGGGGACGGGTGCCATCGCGGCTGATCCGCACGAAAAGGGGGCCGCGTGCGATGCCCGCGAAGCTGACCCATTGACTGACGGCGTGGACCGGACAGGTGTGGTTCGTCGTGCCGCGTCCGACGGCGAACTGGGACCAGCCGCGCGGGGTCGAGAAAGTGAGGCAGGCGCCCTCGGGTGTGACGGTCAGGCGGCCCCGGTCAGGGGCTGAGCCGCCGCCGAAATCGAGGCTGACGAGGTCCGAGGGGCCAAGCCCGCCCGCGAAGCCCAAGAGCAGAATGGCGCGGTCACGCAGGCCGCGCAGATCATAGGGCAAGGTGGCGATCATAGCGCGAATGTCTTCGGCTCTGATCGGGTGCTTGCGGGCGGGCTCTCGATCATTGGCGCGAAGCTCTGTGCGAAGAGCACGGAGTGCGGGGTGGTGTCGGTCGAGCGGCGCGCCGCGCTGGTCGAAAGACCAGATGAGGCCCGCAAGGCGGCGTTCGACCGAGGCGGCGGAAAGGGGCGGCTGGTTGTCTGTGCCGGATCTGATTTCGGCCAGATAGCGGGCCACGAGGTCGGGGGCCGGGGGCAGGGCGGAGACCCCGGACACCCGGCACCAGCGCGCGAAGGCGGCCCAGTCGGCGGCGTAGGCGCGCAGGGTGTTCTGGGCGATTGCAGGGCTCATCGCAGGCACCAGAGACTGGAGGATTGGGTGACGTGGCGGGTCATGTGGGCAGGCTATGACGACAATGGCAGATAATACAAGATTATCAGACATAATTTAGTAATACAGAGCGAGGCGGTTTGTGTGCAAAAATGTGGAGAAAAGCGCCGCGATAAGATACGCTCGTCCTCATGACTGGCCGAGACCGCGCCCATGACGACGATAGAGAGACCCTACACCGGCTGCCCGGCTGGGTCACGTCGATCCATGCCAAAGTGTCTGAAGATGTGGCTTTTATGTCCGGTGCGGCACTGGGGCATCTGGCACTGGCAATTAGGGATGCGGATCTGCCGTTGCACCTCTTACGGGACCGATTGTCGCTCGTCGCGGCCGAGGCGTGTCTGACGATCATGGGGCGACCGGAACGAGCAGCTGATCTGCGCGACGCAGTGCATCTGATGCGACCCGGCGATCTGCCGGGACCGGCGGGCGAGGTGTACCTCACATGGCGCCGGGCGGTGGCGCGGCCGGTGTCGGCAGAGGCGTTGCGGCGGGCCTTGCCGGAGGCCGACGGGATCGCGCGGTGGATGGATGCGGGGCAGGGGGCGCCGGTCGCGGCGGCAGCCGCGGTGCTCGGCACTGTGATGGACGAAGTGCCGCGTGGCGAGGTGGCGGCGCTGATCCTGTGCGATGCAGTGTTGTCGCGGGCACTGGGGTGGGGGCATGTGGTGCCGCTGGTGTCGTGCGGGATAAAGCCGGGTGATCTGCGCCTGCGGGGGGCGGCGCTGCGGGAGGCCTGTCACCGGGCGGTTGTGCTGGCTGTGCGCGATGCGTTGCGGCTGAGTAGTGAGCTTACGCGGCGGGCGGCTCATCTGCGGGCGGTGACGCCGAAACTTCGGGCCAAGGGGGCCCAAGCGGCGGTCGAGATGTTTCTGAGCCTGGATGCGGTGGCACCCGGGGCGCTGCCACTGCCGGATCGGGCGGCGCGGCGGTTGTGCGACCGGCTGGTCGATCTCGGGGCGGTGCGGGAGCTGACCGGGCGCGACACGTTCCGGCTGTACGGGGTCTGAGCGTGGCTGGGGGTGAACTGGACCGGGCGTTGGCCGATCTGCCCGAGGCGGCGCGGTGGCGGGAGTGGATGCGGCGTGTCGAGGCGGTGTTGTTCGCGTCGGCCACCCCAGTGGGGCGCGAGGATCTGGCGCGGGTGGTGGGTGAGGGGGTGTCGATCGATTTGCTCGTCGACGATCTCGCGGTCGATCTGGAGGGGCGGGCGTTCGAGGTGGTGCAGGTGGCCGGGGGATGGCTGATGCGGACGCGGGCCGGGTACGGGCCGGTGATCCGGGCGGCGGCGGATGTGGCCGATCAGGCGATGGACATGGGTGAGTTCGACCTCGCCGTGCTGGCGGCCATCGCCTATCACCAGCCGATTACACGCGAGGGGCTGGCGGAAATCTTCGGCAATGAGATCGGGCGGGAGCTAATCGGGCGGCTGCATGCGCGGGGCCTGATCGCGGCGGGGCCGAGGGCGCCCAAGCGGGGGGCGCCCTATACGTTAGTGACCACCGAAGGATTTGTGGTGGCGTTCGGGCTGGAGAGCCTGCGGGACTTGCCGGACTGGGAGGCACTTTCGGATGCCGGGATCGGAGGGTGGCCGCGCGGGTGAGGCCGGTCAGATCGCGCAGGCGTTCTCATAGGCTTGCCGCGTGGCATGGAGCATCCGGTTCGGGACGTAGGCGTCGCCGAAGATGCGCAGGTCGTCGACCTTGCCCAGGAGCGCGTCGTAGAGGCCCGCGTCGGGGGTGCCGCCGCAGGCGAGGACGACTGTGTCGAAATCGGTCATCTCGCTTTCCACGCCGGAATAGACGTCGCGCAGGGTGAGCCGGTCGGGGGCGAATGCCGCGACGCGGGTCATGACGGTGAAACGCGCGCCCATGCCGGTGAGTTTGCCGAGGATGCCGCCGATGGAGTACTTGCCGACGTTCGGGGCGATGGACGGGGTCTGGTAGATCACGCGGACGGTGCAGCCCTGTTCGAGCAGGTGGCTGGTGATCGTCAGCGGCTCCATATGGTCCTCGCGCGCGATGACGACGACGTTCTTGCCGACCTTGGCGGTGCCCGCCATCACTTCGCGCCCCTCGACCACAAAGTCGCTGTCGGCGCCGGGGGCGTCATGGCCGCGCGGGCGGGTGCCGGTGGCGAGGAGGACGGTGTCCGGGGTGCCTGCGAGGATGGTGTCTGCTGTCGCCTCCCGGCCCAAGTTGAGGGTGACGCCTGCGGCTTTCAGCCGGGCAGTCTGATGGTCGATGAAGGCGAGGTACTGCGCGTTCTCAGGGACGGCGCCTGCGACGCGCAGGAGGCCGCCCAAGGCGGGGGCGCGGTCCCAGAGTGTGACGGTGTGGCCGCGTTCGGCGGCGATCGCCGCGGCCTCCATCCCCGCCGGGCCGCCCCCGATGACGGTGACGCGGCGGGGGCTGTCGGTCTGCGCCGGTTCCGGCTCGGCCTCGCGCCCGGCGCGGGGGTTCACGGAGCAGCCGAAGGGGAGGCCGTCGAGGGCGGCGGCGTGCAGGCAGTCGTTGCAGCCGATGCAGGGGCGGATGGTGTGGGCCGCTCCGGCTTTGGCCTTGGACACGAATTCGGCGTCGGCAAAGAAGGCGCGGGCGACCGAGATGACGTCGGCATGGCCCGCGGCGAGGGCGGCTTCGCCTGCCGCCGGGTCGCTGACGCGGCCGCCGTAGACCACAGGGATGGACAGCGCGGCGCGGAACTTGCCCGCCATTTCGGACCATGCGGCGGTCGGAAAGACGTGGGGCTGCACATAGCTGGGCGCGCCCCAGTTGTTGCCGATCACGCAATGGATGTAGTCGATGTGACCGGAGGCCTCGAACGCCTTGGCGATGCGGATGCCCTCGTCGAGGTCGTAGCCGCCGTCGAAGAACTCATCCATGTTGAAGCGCATGCCGATGACGAAGCCGGGGCCGGTGGCCGCGCGCATTGCGGCGAGGTTTTCCATCGGGAAGCGCAGGCGGGCCTCGAAGTCGCCGCCGTAGGCATCGGTGCGGCGGTTGGTGTAAGGCGAGATGAAGAGCTGCATGACGTCTTCGTGGTTGGCGTGCATCTCGACGCCGTCGAAGCCTGCCGCTTCGGCCTCGCGCGCTGTGAAGGCGTATTCCTCGATGGCGCGCTGGATCTCGTCGTAGGTCAGGATGTGGGTGGACTGGTTGTTGGTGTAGTTGGCGAGCACGCCCGAGGCCGTGTGCGGCTGTGCGCCCTGCATGATGATCTGGGCGGTGACGGCGGTGCCCTCGGCGTGCATCTGATCGGCGAAATGCGAGAACACGGCGCGGAAGTTCGATTTGCGCATGGTGCCGCGTTTGACGGCGCCGAGGCCGGAGAGGCGCAGGCCCTTGGGCAGCATGCCATTGTCGATGAAGGCGTTGACCCCGTCCATCCAGCCGAGCCCGGCGCGCGCGCGGGCGAGCCAGTAGGCGGCGTATTTGGCGTATTCGGCTTCCGACACCTGCGGATCGGCGATGATCCGGCCATGCGGCGGCGCCATGATGCGGTTGCGCAGCTTCATGTCGCGAATCTGGAATGGTTCGAACAGGTGGGGAAAATCGGTGGTCATCAAGCGCCCTTTCAGTGGTCCGCCCCGGGGCCGATACCCCCCGGAAGCGGGGGCAGGGGGAGCGGGCTTGTGCAAAAATTCCGCTCATGTGTATTTTTCAGACCGAGCTCTGTCTACACTCTTGCGCGGGCGGGTCTGGGATTGGCTGATGTGCGAGTCTCAGTTACTTTTCCGCTATTATCGCGCCTATCCGCGTGATTCTGAGGGAGAATTCGGGCTGGGCGGCACCAGTTTGCGCGGTGACCAAAGGGATAGCCTATCCAGAACTGCCGGTACAAATCAGATTTCATGCCGATTTTTTGCATATCAATAAATTTTATATGTACACAACGCGGAGTTTCGGTAATGCTAACCGGGCATACGCGAGCGCCGGGCTTGTGACGGGATCGTTGCGAAGGGCCAGGAGGAGGCTTGAGGCGCTGAGACAGAACGGGGACGCGGGTGGATGTGTTGCGCACCGCTGAGCGGCCCGACATCCAGGGAGGACATAATGGAATTCAAGACCACCAAGGGCGGATTGTCCCGCTTCACCACGGCTGCGGCCGCCGGGCTCGCACTCGGCGCGCTGGCCACCACGGGCGCACAGGCGCAGACGCTGCGCCATGCGGTCGGCCTGCCGGAGAGCAGCTACAACTACGACGCCGCGATGGCCTTTGCCGACGAGCTGGCCGCGACGAGCGATATCGACGTCAAAGTCTTTGCGATGTCGCTGCTCAGCCTGAACGAAATTCCGGGCGGCGTGCGTGACGGTCTGGCCGACATCGGCTTTACGCTGTTTCCGTATTTCCCGGCTGAGTTCTCGGAGCTGAACCTGCCCGCGAACCTGTCGCTTCTCGCCACCTCGGGGACCGAGGCGAAATGGCCGGGGCCGGCGATGATCGGCGCGTCGATGGAATACATCATGCTCGAGTGCGACGACTGTAAGGCCCAGATGAAGGGTCTGAACGGCGTCTATCTGAACGGGGGCGCGGCGGTCGAATACGGTCTGGTCTGCAACAAGCCGGTCGAGACCATCGCGGATATCCAAGGTCTGAAGGTGCGCACCGGCGCTGCCGACGTGGGCCGGTTCATCGAGTATTTCGGCGGCACCCGCGTGGCGCTGTCGGGCAACGAGATCTATGACGCGCTCAGCACCGGCAACGTGGATTGCTCGGCCAACCAGGGCGAGAACCTGACCGGCCTGCGTTACATCGAGGTTGCCGACCACTTCACCGACATGATGCCGGGCAGCATGTTTGCGGGTATCGCGAACGCGATCATGAACCGCGACACCTGGGCCAGCCTGTCGGAAGAGCAGCGCCGCGCCGTTCTGAACGCCGCCGCGATGCAGCCGGTGGTGAGCTGGATGATCGTGAAGGAGCGCAATGTCGAAGGCATTCAGGCGTTCCGCGATGCGGGCAAGAATGTCTATGAGGTGAGCGAAAGCGATCAGGCGCTGATCGCAGAGTTCATCGCGCAGGACATCGACGTGGTGCGCGCCGAGTTCAAGGACCAGTACGGTCTGGAGAACGTGGACGAGAAGATCGAGACCATCATCGCGCTCATCGAGAAGTGGAAGGGTCTGACGAACCAGATCGAAGAGATGGAAGAAGAGGCGTTCACGCAGCTCTACATCGACGAGATCATGTCGAAGATCGACGTCGCCACCTACGGCATCGAGTGACGAAACCGGCGGGGGTCGCACGGGCCCCCGCCTGACTTTCGCCGGGAGGGGCCGTTCGCGGCCCCTCTCGTTCAACCCCAACGCAAGCTCCGCCCCCGACCGGGCCGGAGAGGAGGCGAACCGGCAAGATGAAGCCCCTGCTGAAAATCGTCGACGGCATCACGCTCGTCCTGAGTATTCTGGCCGCGCTCGCGGTTGTCGTCATGATGGTGCAGGTCACGCTCGACGTCGTGATGGAACTGCTCTTCAACAAACCGCTCCCGGCGACGCTGACGCTGGTTGCGAAATATTACATGCCGATGGTGACGTTCCTGCCGCTGGCCTTTGTCGAGCGGCTGAACCAGCATGTCGCTGCGGATGTGGTCACGCAGTTCATGCCATTGGGCGGGCAACGCCATCTGGCGGGCTGGATTTTCCTGCTGAGTGCGCTGGTCTGCGCGCTGCTGACCTATGCCACTTGGGTCGAGGCGGTGGAAAAGTTCCACACCGGGTCGTTCTCGATGGAACGCGGCATGAAGGTGCTGACCTGGCCGGTGCGGTTCGCGGCCCCGGCGAGCTACGCCCTGCTGACGCTGCTCTTTGCATTGAAGTTCATCGCCTACATCACCCGTCACGCCGTGTTTGACGACAAACGTCATCCGTTCCCGTCCTTTTCCGCGAGCGGAGGCAAAGAAGAATGACTGAAGTACAGATTGGACTGGCCGGGATCGGTATCCTCCTGGCCCTTATCGCCATGCGTGTTCCGATTGCGATCGCGCTGTTCACCGTGCCCTTCATCGGCATCTACGCGATGTTCGGCTGGCGGCCTGCCTTTGGCGCGCTCAAGGTCATCCCGTTCGATTTCGCGGCGAGCTGGGAGCTGAGTTCGATCCCGATGTTCCTGCTGATGGGTTATCTCGCCTATCACTCGGGGATCACGGCGGGGCTGTTCGATGCGGCAAGGGTCTGGCTGGCGCGATTGCCGGGCGGTCTGGCGGTCGCGAGTATCTTTGGCGCATCGGGGTTTGCTGCCGTCACCGGGTCGTCGGTCGCCACGGCGGCGGCGATGGGTCGGATCGCGGTGCCCGAGATGCTCAAGCACGGCTACGATCCGCGTCTCGCCACCGGGACGGTCGCGGCGGCGGGCACCATCGGGGCGCTCATACCACCGAGTATTCTGCTCATCCTTTATGGCATCATCGCCGAGGTTCCGATCAACAAGCTGTTCCTTGGCGGGGCAGGGGTCGGGCTGTTGTCGGCGCTGGCCTATGTGATCCTCGTCATCGGCTGGGCGACTTGGAAGCCCGAGGTGGCGCCGCGGTCGCATGAAAAGCATTCGATGCGCGAGAAGTTCACCGAGTTGCGCAAGGTCACGCCCGCGCTTCTGCTCGCCTTCCTCGTCTTTGGCGGTCTGTTCGCGGGGCTGTTCACGCCGACCGAGGCCGGGGCCGTGGGGGCCGCGCTCTGCGTCATCATCGCGGCGGCGCAACGCAAGCTTACCTGGCGCAACTTCACCGTGTCGGTGGCGGAAGCGTTCACCACCACCTCGGCGCTTCTGTTCATCGTGATCGGGGCCAACCTTCTGGCGCGCTTCGTCGCCCTGTCGGGTGTGGACAGCTACATCTCGGACCTGATCGCGTCGATGAGTACCTCGACCTACCTGTTCCTTGCGGGCGTCGTGATCATCTATCTGATCCTCGGCATGTTCCTTGAACCCACGGGGGCGATGATCATCACGCTGCCCATCGTTCTGCCTGTCGCAGCGACGCTCGGCGTGAACGAGCTGTGGTTCGGTATCTTCCTCGCCAAGCTCCTGGAGGTGGGCATGATCACGCCACCGATCGGGTTGAACGTGTTCGTGTTGAATGGGGTCGTGGGCAAGGTGTCACTTGGCCAGATTTTCCGGGGGACCGCGCGGTTTATCGGGGCGGATATGGTCGTGCTCCTGCTGCTCGTCCTGATGCCCGGGATCGTGCTGTTCCTGCCCAACCTGCTGAACTGATCCGTCTGCTTTGAGGCGACGAGAAAGGACATCATCATGAAAATCACCGTGTTTTCCGCAACCGGGGATCAGGGCATCGCGCAGGTGCGCGAGGCGGCGGCCCAAGGGCACGAGGTCACCGCGATCTCGCGCAGTCCCACGCGGGCCGATCTGCCCGAGGGTGTGACGCCGCTGGCGGGCGATTATGCCGATCACGACAGTCTGCGCCGGGGCATGGAGGGGGCCGAGGCGGTGCTTCTGAACCTGCCCTCGACCTCGTTTCAGGCGGCCGAGCCGCTCATCGAGGCGACGCGGGTGATCGCCGAGGCGGCGGCCGCCTCGGACACGCTGAAGGTGCTGGTGTTCAACACGTCGATGCCGGTGCCGGCGGACAGGATGGGGATCGCGGCGCAGGATGCGCGGCTCGAGATGCGCGAGATTCTGCATGGGAGCGGCGCGCCGGTCATCACGATCCAGCCGGTGGTCTATATCGACAACCTGCTGCAGGGCTGGGCCTGGCCGTCGATCGAGAAGGACAACCTGCTGTATTATCCCCATGCCGAGACGCTGGACGTCTGCTGGATCAGCCATGCCGATCTGGGCAAGCTGATGGTGGCGGCGGCGGAGCGCCCGGAGCTGGCGGGCCGCATCTTTGACGTGGGCGGGAAAGAGGCCATTCGCGGCCCCGATCTGGCGCGGCGTCTGAGCAAGGTCTGGGATATGCCGCTGCGGTTCGAGAGCATGCCGCTCGACACCTGCGGCGAGATCATGGCCGAGGTGTTCCGGGGCGTCGCGACGCTGGATGCCGATGTGCTCGCCGCCGAAATGTCGAAGAAGTACGCGTGGTACAACGACCCGAACGACAAGCCGTTCTTTGTCGACATGGGGCCGGTGCTCAAGGCGCTTCCGGTGGAGCTTACCTCGCTCGAGGACTGGGCCGCGCGGCAGGTGCTGCCGGTCAGCGCCGCCTGAGCGATGGAACGTCTGTCTTTGCACCAGCTTGCGGCGATCACCGCCCAGCCGGGTGAGTTGATCGAGATCGCGGCCAAGCTCGGGTGTCCCACGGTTACGCTGTTTGCCCAGCACAGCACCAACAGTAACGCGCCTTATGTCGCCACCGTCGAGGCGGCGCGGGCGCTCAGGTCGCAGGCGGAGGATCTCGGGGTCGCGATCTACAGTCTGGAGGTCTTTGCGCTGGGGCCAGACGGCATCACCGATGCGCTCAGGACCGGGCTGGAGGTGGGCGGCACCCTTGGGGCCAAGCGGCTGACCGTGGTGATCGGCGACGACGACCTGAACCGCGCGCAGGATACGCTCGCCGCCTTTGTGCCGCTTGCCAACGCGCATGGGATTTCGCCGCATGTGGAGTTCCACGCTTTCGGCAAAATCAACACCTATCCGGCGCTCTGCGATTTTCTGAGCGGGGTCGACGTGCCGGTGGCGATCAGTGCCGATGTGCTGCACTTTTATCGCAATGAAGGCGGATTAGGGTCGATGGCGCAGCCCTGTTCGGTGCCCATCGGTCATGCGCAACTGTGTGACGGACCGCTGGAGCGGGCGCGCGAGGAGTGGCTCCACGAGGCGGTGCGCGACCGGAAAGTTCCCGGTGAAGGCGCGTTCGATCTGGTCGGGTTCCTGCAGGCTTTGCCGCGCGATGTGCGCATCGATGTGGAGGTGCCGACGGACCCTGGACGGTTCCCCGGCGCGACGAATTTGGAACGCTGCGAGGCGGTGCTGACGGCGGCGCGTCGGATCCTGAACGAAGCGGAGGTCGCATGAGCGGGCAGAAGGCCAACAAGCGGGTCGTATTGATCGGCGCGCGGGCGGGGATGACCCCGCAGGAGTTTCACGCGCATTGGTCGGGACCGCATGCCGAGATCGCCAAGGACCTGCCGGGTCTCAGCCATTACGTGCAGAACCACGTCATGCGCTGTCTGTGGCAGGGCGGCGGGGCCGAGGATCGGTTTCTGGGCATCCCCGAGGTGATGTTCGCCGATCCTGATCGGCTGCACGACACGATCGAGACCTGGCCCCGGCGCGACGAGTTGAAAGAGGACGAAGCGCGGTTTCTTGGGGTGCGGATCGGGAACTGGGTCGCCCATCCCGAAAGCGCCCCGGCGATTGCACATCGTCGGATCGTCGTGCTGTTGACGGGTGTGGATGAGGCAGGGGTCCAAGGCGCGGTGGAGGCCATCGCGCCGGTCGCGCCCTGTCATGCCGAACAGGTCATGGACGGCGAGCCGGGCGGTGTCGACTGGATCGTCTTTGTCGAGTTGTCGCCGGAAGGGGCGGGGGCCGAGGCGGCGCAGGCTCTGTTGGCGCCCGAGGGCCCGGTGCTGCGCCATGTCACGGGGCTGGGGGGAGAGGGGCTTGCCTATCTCACCTATAGTCAGGTCAACCGGCTGCCCTTCGACGTGATGTGACCCGCGCCGGTGTGTCCGGCACGGGTCGTTATGCTCAGTTCGCGCCGGTGATGTCGCGCGACACGAGGTAGGCCATCGCAAGCCCGCGCCCGAGCGCGATCCCGCTGTTATAGCCGGTGCCCGACACGGTCTGCGCCGTGCAGGAGCCGACGGCGTGGAGGCCGGGGATCGGGTTGCCCTCTTGCGACAGAACGCGGCCCTCGCCATCGACGTGGATGCCGCTGTTGCCGACCGAAGCCGCAACGAAGCGCAGTTTCATGCCGTGGAACGGGCCTTTTTCGATCGTGCCCAGAACCGGGTTCGGCTTGTTGTTCGGGTCGCCATAGAAGCGGCGGACGAATTCCTTGGTGCCGCGCCCGAACTCGGCGTCATTGTCGGCGGCGACATAGCCGTTGAAGGTTTCGGCGGTCTGCTCGAGCCCCTCCGGGTCGATCCCCAGCGCCTCGGCCAGCTCGGCCAGCGTGTCGGCGGTGGTGACGAGGCCCTCGGGATAGGGTTCGCCCGGCGGGGTCATGCCCAGCCCGTATTTCTCGTGGCTCTGTTCGTCGAAGATCAGGAAGAACGGGAGGTTTTCGTCCCGGTTGCTCATGGTCTTGTCGGCCACATCCGGCCAGTAGCTGTCGTCGCAATAGCGCTTGCCCGCGCGGTTCACGATCATCGTGTGCGGCATGGCGGTGTCGGGGCCGTAGGAGAAGCCCTCGTTATAGTCCGACTTCCACCCCGGCTGCATGGTCTGGGCGGTGGGGGGCAGGTTCACGGTGGCGCCGCCGACCTGACGCACCAGTTTGATCCCGTCGCCGCGCAGGGTCTTGGGGCCGACGCTGCCCCATTGATCGGGCTCCAGCCCGACGAATTCGCGCACCAGATCGGGGTCGTTGTCGAAGGTCGAGGTGGCGAGGACCACGGGGCCGTCGAATTCGGCCTCGCCCTCGTCGGTGGTGGCGATGGCGCCGATGACGCGGCCGTTGCCGTCATGTTTGAGGCCCGTCACGCGGTGGTTCAGCTTGATCGTGATGCCGGGTTCGCGCGCCACGCGGGCGAGGAAGCTGGCGACCACGCCGGTGCCGAAGGTGAGCATTTCGGGCATGTCGTCGCCCGCAGGTTCCGCGTCGCGGCGTTCGGACTGGCCAAAGCCCTGCATCTGCTTGGGTTCGGCGTCTTCATCCTTCATCACCGATTGGCGGCGGCCCTTTTCAAAGAGTTCCGCATAGTCGGTGCCGACCGGGAAGTAGGGGCTGACGAGCATCTTGCCTTTCCATTCGCCCAGATCGTCTGAGGGGAAGGGGACGTTGGTGAGGTAACGGCCCGCCGGGCGTGCGCCGTCGGAGGCGTTGAAATAGTCGGCGAGGCCGGGGATGACGGCCCATTTGATCGCGCCCACGTCCTCCCAATACTTGATGGCGTCGGGGGCGGTGTCGATCCAGCGTTTCATGGCCGCTTCGTCGAGAAACTCGGGGTTCCGATGGGCGATGGCGCGGATGTATTTCTCGGCCAGTTCCTTGGTGTCGCCCTCGATGCCTTCGCGCTCGGCGACGTGGTTCGCACCGGCCCAGACCTGACCGCCGGAATAGGCGGCGGCGCCGCCCATTTTCTCGCCGGCTTCGAGGATCGTCACGGCGCGCCCCCGCTGGGCGAGGCCGAGCGCGATGGCGAGACCGCTGAGACCGCCGCCGACGACGATGGCGTGTTCTCGGGTGTCGTCATTCATCTTGTTCATTCTATCCTCCCTGAAAATGTGTGCGGCACAGATGTGCCATGACGCCCGCCCGGAGGCCGGGTGGGCGCTGGTCATTTGGTCTCAATGCAAGGGATGGCGCGGCTGGATCAGCGCGTCATCGGGGCCGGGTCAGGCGGTTTCGTAATGGCTGGCCCAGTTGTTGTAGCACTCGAAGGTCTCGGGGTAGTCCGAGACCCGCTGATCGCCATAGGCGCGCATCCGTTTCTTGGAGCCGAGCGCCTCGCGGTATTCTTCGACCGGGACGTAATAGAGGAACTTGAGCGTGCGGCGCGAGAATTGCCACACACCGTCGGTCCGGCGGTATTCGTCGTCGTAGCGCAGGGAGCCGACGAGGGTTTCGCCGTTGCGATGCGCCTCGGCGTGGCAGAAGCATTCGCCGGTTGCGCGGTCGGGGTCGTTCGGGTCGATTGTGATGATGTTGTCGTGGGTCCAGTGGACCGAGATGTCGAGCACTTCGAAGCGCTTGCGGTACATCTCCATCACGCCGTCGATGCCCTGACCGTCCATCATCCCGTCTTGCGACTTTACCACAGCGTCATCGGTGAAGATCGAGCGCAGGAGCGGCACGTCGCGGTCGTCGCAGGCTTTGCAGTACTTGGCGATGAGTTCGAGAATCTCGTTGCGGCTTTCCAGCCGGTCGAGACGTTTGAGAATATCCTGATCCATTGTTTTTCCTCCCTGAAAGTTGCGGATCACGCCGTGGAGGGTGATCCGAATATGAGTGTCGCCTGACTGGACAGCACGCCGCCGTTGCCGTGGCTGACGGCGATCTCGGGGCTGTCGAGTTGCCGCGCGCCGGCCTCATTGCGTAACTGGCGGACGGCTTCGACCATCGTGAAGAGCCCGTACATGCCGGGGTGGCAGCAGGACAGGCCGCCGCCGTTGGTGTTGACGGGCAGCGTGCCGCCGGGGGCGCTCGCGCCGGACGCGACGAAGCGGCCCCCGGCGCCCGTGGGGCAGAACCCGAGGTCTTCGAGAAACAGCATCGTGTTTATAGTGAATGCGTCGGAGAGCTGGACGCAATCGACGTCGTCGGGCGTGATCCCGGCGGCCTGCATCGCCTGCGGGCCGGTGATCGCGGCGCCGGTGACGGTGAGGTCGGGCATCGCCGCGATTTCCTTGTGCGTCACGGTCTGCGCGCCGCCCAAGAGCGGGATCGGCGCGCGGGTGTTTGCGGCCCGGTCGGCGCGGGTCATCACAATGGCGGCAGCACCATCAGTGACGAGGCAGCAGTCGCGGGCGGTCAGGGGCGACGAGATCATGCGCGCGGAGAGCACGTCGTCGAGCGTCATGTCGCCCTGCCGGAACGCCTCGGGGTTCTTGTTGGCCCAGGCGCGGGCGGCGAGTGCCACATGCGCGAGGTCTTCGCGGGTCGTGCCGAAGTCGTGCATGTGGCGGTTCGCGGCGAGCGCGTAGCCACCCACCGGCATCATCGGGCGATGGGGCGTTTCGTAGACCGAGGACCGGAGCGCCGAGACCAGCCCGCCCGAGGCGGTGCGCTGGTTCGATCCGTAGGTGATGAGCGCCACGTCGATCAGCCCGGCGTCGAGCGCGAGGGCGGCGTGGATCGCGTGGCACAGGAAGGACGAGCCGCCGGTGCGGTTGTTGTCGTTTACCTTGGGCTGGATGCCCAGATACTCGGCCAGCGCGAGGCCGCCGAGAAAATCGTCGGGCAGCGCGGTGAATAGGCCGTCGACCTGATCCAGCGTGATCCCTGCGTCATCCAGCGCGAGATAGGCGGCCTGGGCCGTCATTTCCATCGACGACCAGCCGGGGCATTCGCCCAGCCCGAAGGTCGAGGCCCCGACGACGGCGGTGCGGGCGCGGGGGAAACCGGTCATGCCGCGCCTTTCGCAGGTTCGAACACGACATGGGGTATCTCGGCATCGGCGACCACGCGGGCCTGTACGGCATCGCCGATGGCGACCGCGTCGGCCTCGACCCCGGTCATCTGCGAGAGCATGCGCCCGCCTTCGTCGAGATCGACGAGGACGATGGCGCGGGCCGCCGCGTCGCGTTTCTGCTGGATCGTGACGGCATGGACGGTGCCGCGCCCGGACATCTCGACCCAGTCGCCAAGCGGCGTGCCGGTGCCCGGCATCCGCAAGCGCGGCGGGAACACGGCACGGCCCGAGATCGGGTCGCGTTGCAGCATGAACCGCCCCTCGGACAGATAGGCGAGAAACTGAGCCTCGGTTCCGGTGTCGGTCATCAGGGTCCCCGTCAGATGATGTTGCGTGCCCGCAAATCTTCGATCTGCTCGTCGGTCAGGGTCAACCTTTCGCGCAAGAGCGCCTCGGTATGTTCGCCGGCGAGCGGGGGCGGCCCGTTGTAGACCACCGGGGTGGCCGAGAATTTGAGCGGGCTGCCCACGACACGCACGTCGCCCATGACGTCGTGGGTCAGGGTGACGAACATGTTGCGCTCGGCAAGCTGTTCGTCCTGTTCGATGTCGGGCATGTCGTTGATCGGCCCGCAGGAGACTTTGGCGCCGTTGATGACCCTCATCCAGTGCTGTTTGCCGTGGGACGAGAGCGCCTCGGTCATGTCGCGGGTCAGGTCCTTGCGGTTGGCGAGGCGGTCGCGCGAGCGGGCGTATTTGTCGTCGGTGGCCCATTCGGGATGGCCCAGCACCTCGGCCAGACGCGCGAATTCGCGGTCGTTGAAGGTGGCGATCAGGATGTGACCGTCGGCCACCTGAAACACGCCGTTGGGCACCGCGGTCGGGTGATCGTTGCCGGTGCGGGGCAGGGGGGCGCGGGCGTTGAGCCAGGCCGAGAGCGAGTTGAGCAAAAGCGCGATCTGGCTGTCGAAGAGCGAGATGTCGATGTGCTGGCCCTTGCCGGTCTTTTCGCGGTCGATGATGGCCGCGAGGATGCCGATGACTGCGTTGTTGCCCGCCGTGATGTCGGCGATGGGCACGCCCACGCGCATCGGGCCTGCGCCGGTCATCCCGTCGGGAAGGCCGGTGACCGCCATCTGCCCGCCCATCGCCTGCACGAGGTAGTCATAGCCCGAGCGGTCGGAATAGGGGCCCGTCTGGCCGAAGCCGGTGATCGAGCAGTAGATCAGACGCGGGTTGATCTTGGCGAGGTCTTCGTAGCCCAGCCCGTAGCGGGCGAGGGTGCCGGTGCGGAAGTTCTCGATGAAGATATCGGCCTCGGCCACGAGACCGCGCATGATCTCGGCCCCGTCCGGGGTCGCGAAGTCGAGCGTGAGGGACCGTTTGCCGCGGTTCACCGTCTGGAAATAGGTGCTCTGTTCGAGCTCGTCCTTGGGGGCGGTGACCCAGGGCGGACCGAGGGTGCGCAGGTCGTCGCCGCCATTCACGCGCTCGATCTTGACGACGTCGGCGCCCAGATCGGCGAGCGTCTGTCCTGCCAGCGGCCCGGCAACCACGCGGCTGAGGTCGAGGACCTTCATTCCCGCGAGTATTCCGCCGCCCACCTTTGCGGCATCGGTGGCAAGGCCCGTGTTCGCCGAGCTGTCGTTCATCCGGTTCCTCCCTTCGTCTCGTTCCCGTGGGTGTGACGTTTCGTCGTTATGCGGAAACAAGTTTCTGGGTATACAATAGGTCGGTCGTGATATACATGTAAAGAGCAATCGTGAGCCATTGCATGTTGCGCCCATCAAAAGGACGCTCGACCATGTGAGAAGGGGAGGACAGCTGACATGGAGCTTGGCCTGAACGGCATGAAGGCGGCGGTCACTGGCGGAAGCCGGGGGATCGGAAAGGCTATTGCCACGCTTCTGGCAAAGGAAGGATGCGATGTTTCCATCTGTGCACGGGGGGAAGAGAGCATTGCCGCGACTCGTGCGGAAATCGAATCGCACGGGGTGAAAAGCCACGGCACCGCGCTTCAGGGTCGCGACGGAGAGTCCGTGCGCGGCTGGATGCGCGAGACCTGCGACGTGTTCGGCGGACTGGACCTTCTTGTATGCAGTTTGTCGGCCGGAGGCGGCACGAACGACGAGCGGTACTGGTACAGATCGTTCGAAATCGACGTGATGAGCGCCATGCGCTCGGTCGACGAGGCCTATCCGCACCTCAAGAAAAGCGGCAATGGCTCGATCCTCGTGATCTCTTCGATGGCGGCTGCCGAGACATTCGTGGCGCCGATGGCCTATAATGCGATGAAGGCGTCTCTGGTGACGTGGTCCAAGCAGCTGGCCGAGCAATATGCGCCCAAGGGCATCCGGGTGAACTGTCTGGAGCCGGGGCCGACGATGTTCCCGGGGTCGAACTGGGAGATGATCAAGGTGGCGCGCTCGCGCACCTATAGCGGTGTCCTGCGCCAGCAGCCGACGCGGCGTATGGGCGAGGTCGACGAGATCGCACGCTCGGCCGTGTTTCTGGCGAGCCCGGCGGCAAGCTGGGTCACCGGCGCCACGCTGCGCGTCGATGGTGGGTACACCAAGGGCGTCCAATTCTGAATTCGCGTGAGGAGAGAGTTATGACCATCCAACGTGTGAAACCCGGCGACTTCACCAAGACGCCGGTCGAAAAGACCGAGGACCCGGATTTCGGGAGCGAGATGATCCCGAAGGAGCGGTATACGAGCCGCGACTTCATGCAAAAGGAATGGGACCGGCTCTGGACCAAGGTCTGGAACTGGGGCTGTGCCTCGCAGGATATCGAAGAGCCGGGCGATTACCTCGTCACGTCGCTGGGCAAGGAAGAGATCCTGCTGACGCGCCAGCCCGACGGCACCGCGAAGGGCTTTTACAACGTCTGCCAGCATCGCGGGAACCGGCTGATGATGGGGCAGGGGAACGCGACCACGTTCAAGTGCAATTACCACCATTGGGAATACAAGCTGACGGGCGAGTTCGAGAATATCCCGGACATCGAGACCTTTCCCCAAGGGGCGCCGCCCTGTGGCGGGCTGACCGAGGTGCGGGTCGAGGAATGGAACGGCTTCGTCTTTTTCTGCCTCGATCCCGATGGCGAGTCCTTCGACGATTTCATCCATCCGCTGAAGGAGCATCTGGGCCCCTATCATTTCGACCGGATGGTGAAGGTCACCGACTGGACGGTGGAGTGGGAGTGCAACTGGAAAACCAGCGTCGATGCGTTCAACGAGTCCTATCACGTCCAAGGCATCCACCCGGAGCTTTTGTACTTCATCGAAGACAAGCACCTGCAGATCGACACCTATGAAAAGCACAACCGTTACCTCATCCCCTTCGCGACGATCAGTCACCGGGTGAACGAGACGACGGAGATTCCGCACCTCATCAAACATGCGATGAAAGAGGCCGGGATGGACCCGGCGGATTTCGACGGTCGGATCAGCGAAATTCGCCCGGCGCTTCAGAAGTGGAAGCGCGAGCATGGCGCCGAGCAGGGGCTGGATTACAGCGATCTGAACGATGAGCAGCTGACGGATGATTATCACTACATGATCTTCCCGAACATCACGATGAACACCCATGCGGATGACCTCATGCTGTTTAGGCAGCGTCCGCATGAGACCGACCCGGACAAGATGTATTTCGACGCGCAGATGTTCAAACTCTTCAAGAAAGATGAAGAGCTGCCGCGCCGCAAACCCAAGAACGAACGCTTCAAGCATGGCGAGCGGTCGATGGGTCTGGTCATCGATCAGGACGCGGCGAACCTGCCGGGGGTGCAGCGTGGCATGCACTCGGCCGCCTACGAAGGGCTGTGGCTGGGCGATCAGGAGTTGCGCATCCGCCATTTCCACAAGGTGCTTATGGACTATGTCGGCGAAGACTGATCCGCACCCCGCGCGTAAGTGGGAAGATCTGGAGATCGGGGAGGAGACGACATCCTCGCCGCTCACTGTTACCGCCGAGGACATGGTGGCCTTCGCGGGCCGCTATGATCCGCAGTATTTCCACAACGATGCCGAGGCGGCGAAGGAGTCGCTCTTTGGCGAGTTGGTGGCGAGCGGTATTCACACCGCCGCGTTGTGGCGGATCATGGATCATGAGGTGAACGGGAATATCGACTGGGTCTGCGGGGTCCAGTGGGACAACGTGCGCTGGCGCAAGGCGGTGAGGGCGGGTGACACGCTCACCGCGCACTCGCGGGTCGTGTCGAAACGCCCGTCTGAAAGCCGACCGGGCGTCGGGATTGCCGTGCTGGACCACTGGGTGGTCAATCAGGACGGCGACACGGTGTTCAGCTTTGCCTCGACCGATCTGGTGTATCGGCGGGCGGCATGAGGCTGCCGCCGCGCGTGGAGGTGCTGCTGATCACCGGCGGTCCGTATCACGACATGGATCATGCGCGGCTGGCGCTTCTGGGCTTCATGGCCGAGCATGAGCGGATGCGCGTGACGGTGCGCGACGGCTACGACGCTGACGACATCGCGGCGGCGGATGTGATCGTCACCTATACCTGCGACAGGGTGCCGGGTGAGGCGGCGCTGGACGCGCTCGAGGCCTTTGTCGAGGGCGGCGGGCGGTGGTTCGCGCTGCATGGCACGAACAGCCGGATGGTGCTGGACGGCGACAAGCCCGTTGTTTGCCCGCCCTTGCCGGAGCGGTTTCTGGACCTGCTGGGGAGCCAGTTTGCCGCGCATCCGGTGCCGGGGCGGTTCAAGGTCAAGCCGGTGGGCGAGAGCGATCTGACGCGTGGGCTGACGGCGTTCTTTGTCGAGGACGAGCAATATCTGCAGCATCACCTGCCGGGCAACGAGGTGTTGCTGGAGACCGTATTTGAGGGCGAAACGCCGCTCTTCGAGACCGCGCGGTGGGACCGGGCCGCGCATCAGGTGATGTATCTGCGCGCGCGGGGCGAGGGGGCGGTTCTGTATTTGACGCTCGGCCATACCCGTGGGCGTTACGACATGCGGCCGATTGCCGAGGACTATCCGTTCGTGGAGCGGGGGTCGTGGGACCATCCGGTGTTTCACGATCTGATCCGGCGCGGCCTGCGGTGGACATTGAAAGAGGCGATATGAGTACCCAAACCTGTGAACCGGGCGCGACGCGCGTGACCTATACGATGGACGACGGCGTGACGCTGGTCGGCGAGACCTTTGGCGCGGCGGATGCGCCGCCCGTGATCCTTGCTCACGGCGGCGGGCAGACGCGCTATGCGTGGAGCCGGGTGGCCGAGCGGCTGGGGGATGCGGGCTGGCATGCGGTGGCGCTCGACCTGCGCGGGCACGGCGAAAGCGACTGGCACGAAGGCGGCGACTATACCATCCCGCGCTTCGGCGATGACCTCGACCATGTGGCGCGGCAGTTCGCGCAGAAACCGGTGATCGTGGGTGCGTCGCTCGGCGGGAACGCGGGGCTTCTGGTCGCGGGGCAGGGGGCCGATGCGCCCTGTCGCGGGCTGGTGCTGGTCGACATCACGCCGAAGATCGACGAGCGCGGCGTGGACAAGATCATCGGGTTCATGGGGCGTCACATGGAAGACGGCTTTGCCACCTATGACGAGGCGGCCGAGGCGATTGCCGGATACACCAACCGCAAGGGCCGCACGTCGAACCGCGACAGCCTGCGCCGCTATCTGCGCGAAGGCGAGGACGGGCGGCTGAGGTGGCATTGGGACCCGGCGTTCATCGTCGGGCGCAAGTCGTCGCGGATGGCACCGGAGAGTCTGGGTCAGCTCGAAGGGGCGCTGGCCGCCGTCACCGTGCCGATCCTGCTGGTGCGCGGATCGAACAGCGATCTGGTGAACGACGAGAGCGTGTCGGAATTTCTCAGGATCGCGCCGGACGCCCAGTTCCGCGATGTGACCGGCGCGGGCCACATGATCGTGGGCGACCGCAACGACGTGTTCGCCGAGACGCTGGACGCGTTTCTGAGCGGGCTTTAGCGGTTCTGCTTTACCAGCACGCGGCGGCCTTCGATCTTGACCGCGAATTTGGGCAGGTTCGGGCAGGCGGATTTCGCCTTGCCCGTTCGTATGTCGAAGCGCGCGCCGTGATGCGGACAGGTGATTTCGTCCCCCTCCACCGGCCCGCCTTCGAGTTTGCCGAAGGAATGGGTGCAGAAGCCGGAGAAGGCCACGATCTCGCCACGCGCATCGCGGGCCAGCATGACCTCCTGGCTGCCGATGGTGGTGAAAAAGACACCCGTTTTGGGCACCTGCATGGTCGAGCAGGCGTCCTGGAAGTCTTTTTCTCCACCTGGTAGCATCTTGTTTCCTCAGTTGGCCCGTTGGTTGAACCGCCGCCCGACCATAGCCGAGGCGATGTTCACTTTCTGGATGTCGATGGCGCCGCCTGCAATCCCCCAGCCCCAGCTGTCGCGCAGGCGCCGTTCCATCGGGTATTCCTTGGAGTAACCATAACCCCCCATGAGTTGCACGGCGGTCCCCGTCACCTCACGGCTGATTTCGTTGGCATAGCACTTGGCGATGGAGCTTTCGATGATCGAGGGCATGCCGTCCTGTGCGTTGCAGGCCGCGCGGTGGATCAGAAGGCGCGCGCCTTCGACGCGGATCTTCATCTCGGCCAGCTTGATCTGGACGCCTTGGAATTCGACGATGGGACGGCCGAATTGCTTGCGGTCCTGCACATAGGCCTGCACGTCGTCCAGCGCGCCGGAGGCCTGACCCAGCGACATGGTCGCGTTGCCGCAGCGTTCGAGGTCGAAGGCCTCCATCAGCTTTTTGAAGCCGCCGGCGGGCACGATCACGCTGTCGAGCGGCAGTTCGACGTCGTCGAAGTTGAGGTCGGACGAGGGGACGCCACGGAAGCCCATGAGTTCTTCCTGCGGGCCGAACGAGAGGCCCGGCGTGCCCTTTTCGACATAGACCGCGCCGATGCCCTTGGCGCCGGGATCGTCGGACATGCGGCAGTAGACGACATAGCCGTCGGCATGGCCGCCGCCCGAGCACCAGCGTTTGGTGCCGTTGAGAATCACCTTGTCGCCTTTGACGACCGCGCGGGTCTTGAGGTCGGTCAGCGCCGAGCCCGCATCGGGTTCGGACATCGACACGGCGACCACGGCTTCGCCCGCACAGACGCGGGGAATGACACGCTCCTTAAGGCTGTCCTGCGCGAAATGCTCGATCGCGCGGACCGGGCCGACGCAGCTTTCGAACACCGGGAACGCCACCGCCGAGCTGATCTTGGCGAACTCTTCCACCACCAGCAGGGCTTCGAGGTTGCCCAGCCCAAGGCCGCCGTACTTTTCGGCGACGTTGATGCCGAGGAAGCCCATTTCGGCATAGCGCGCGAGCCATTCCGCCGGAACAGGTTCGCATTTCTCTTCGAGTTCCTTGGCCAGGTCCGGCAGTTGTTCCTGCGCGAAACGCCGGGCGGCCTCTTGCAAGCTCTTCTGATCGTCGGTCAGTTGGAAGTCCATTTGGCCGTCTCCTCCGCTCTGAATACAAAAACAGGTCTTTTCATATACACAAAAATCTGAGATGAATATATGCAATCGCTGAAAAAGCGGAAAAATTGACACTGTTGGGTGCCAAGGGAGGATACAATGCAGCAAAGCCCGGACCAGATCCGGCAGGCTTATCGGCAGATGCGGTTGATCCGCGAATTCGAAGAGCGCCTGCACGTCGAGAACCCAAAGGGCGAGATCGCCGGGTTCACGCACCTTTACTCGGGGCAGGAAGCCATCGCCGTGGGCGTGTGCGAGAACCTGCGCGACGAGGATTACATCATTTCGACTCACCGCGGGCATGGCCATTGTCTGGCGCGCGGCTGCGACCCTCGTGGCATGATGCACGAGATTTACGGGCGCGCCGACGGGCTGGGCAAAGGGCGCGGTGGCTCTATGCACATTGCCGATCTCGACAAAGGGATGCTGGGCGCGAACGGAATCGTCGGGGGCGGTCAGCCGATCGCTGTCGGGGCTGCTCTCGCCTGTAAGGCGCGCGGTGACGGGTCGGTTTCGGTGAGCTTCACCGGGGACGGGGCGTCGAACCAAGGCACCGTGTTCGAGGCGATGAACATGGCGGTGGTTCTGAAGCTGCCCAAGGTCTTTGTGCTCGAGAACAACGGCTATTCCGAGCACACCGGGGCGAGCTACGGCATCGGTGGCGATCTCAAGACGCGGACCGAAGCGTTTGGCATCCCGCTGTGGGAAGCCGACGGATTCGACTATTTCTCTGTATACGAAGCAGCGGGCAAAGCCATCGAACACGCGCGCAACGGCAACGGTCCGAGCGCGATTCTGGCCACCGCGACGCGGTATTTCGGGCACTTCGAGGGCGATCCGCAGAACTATCGCGCCAAGGACGAGGTGAAGAACTTTCGCGAGACGGTCGATGCGCTCAAGCAGATCCGCGAAAAGGTCACGGGTGCGGGCATCTTCACGGCAGAAGAGCTCGACGCAATCGACGCGGAAGTGCTGCAACTGATCGACTCGAGCGTCGAGAGTGCGCGCAACGGCCCGGCTCCGGGCGCGGACATCATGATGTCCGATGTCTACATCGATTACTGAGGGAGGCGCGGAATGGCCGTAATGACGATGCGCGACGCGCTGAACCAGGCGTTGCATGAGGAAATGGAGCGCGATGAGCGCGTGATCGTGATGGGCGAGGACGTGGCCGGTGGGTCCGGCGGCACCTCGGGCAACATCGAGGCTGCGGGCGGTATCTTTGGCGTGACCAAAGGGCTCAAGACCAAGTACGGGGCCGACCGGGTGATCGACACGCCGATCTCGGAAAGTGCGATCGTGGGTCTGGCCAATGGCTCGGCGCTGGCGGGGATGCGCCCTGTGGCGGAGTTGATGTTCGCGGATTTCGTGGGTGTCTCGCTCGACCAGATTTTCAACCAGATGGCCAAGTTCCGCTACATGTTCGGCGGCAAGGCGACCACGCCCGTGGTGCTGCGTCTGTCGATGGGGGCCGGGATGAACGCCGCCGCCCAGCACAGTCAGACGATCTATCCGATGCTGACGGCGGTGCCGGGGCTGAAGGTGGTGATCCCGTCGAACCCGGCGGATGCCAAGGGCATGATGAAGCAGGCGATCCGCGACGACGATCCGGTCGTCTTCTTCGAGCACAAGGCGCTGTATTCGAAGAAGGGCGAGGTGCCGGATGGCGAGTATCTGACCCCGTTCGGTGAAGCTGCGCTGGTGCGCGAAGGCTCGGACGTGACGGTCGTGGCGCTGGCCCGGATGGTGCCGTTCGCGATGAAGGCGGTCGACAAGCTGGCCGAAGAGGGCATCAGTTGTGACCTGATCGACCTGCGCACCACCTCGCCGCTGGACGAAGAGGCGGTGCTGGAAAGCCTGTCGATGACCGGGCGTCTGGTGGTCGTGGACGAGTCGAACCCGATGTGTTCGATCGCGTCGGAGATCGCCGGGATCGCGGCCTCGAAGGGGTTCGCGAGCCTGCGCGCGCCGGTCGAAAAGGTGACCGCGCCGCATACCCCCGTGCCCTTCGCCCGCGAGTTGGAGCGGATGTACGTGCCGAGCCCCAATGCTATCGAAGCTGCGATCCGTCGCACGATGGAAGGAGCGTAAGATGACCGAGATTACGCCGATCACACTCCCCAAATGGGGTCTGGAAATGTCCGAGGGCACCGTCACCGGATGGCATCTGGCCGAGGGTGACAGCGCCGAGAAGGGCGCCGAACTGGTCGATGTCGAGACCGACAAGATCGTCAACGTGGTGGAGCTGGACAAGGGCGGCACGCTGCGCCGTATCCTGATCGCCGAGGGCGAAACGGTGCCGGTGGGCACGCTGATCGCGGTTATGGCGGACCCGGCGGTGGACGATGCCGCGGTCGAGGGCTTCATTGCCGAGTACAAGCCGGTCGATGCGTCTTTCGATCCGTCGGACGAAGGCGACGCACCGGCGGCGGCTGCGCCGGCGCCGGCGGCGGAGCCTGCGAAAGAGGTGAAAGCCTCGCCGCTGGCCAAACGTGCGGCCCAGTCGGGCGGGGTCGATCTGGCCACGGTCGAGGGGTCGGGTCGTGGCGGCAAGGTCATGAAAGATGACGTGGCGCGCGCCACGGGTAGCGCGCCGAAGCGTAGCCCGGAAGAGGTGCGGGCCGAGAACGAGGGCGTTCTGGCCAGCCCCATCGCGCGCAAGTTCGCCAATGAGGTCGGGATCGGGCTGAAGGGTCTGACCGGCTCGGGCCGCAAAGGCCGCGTGTCGCTGGACGACGCGCAGGAGGCCGCCATTGGGGCGGGGCTCTGGACCCGTCCGGCGCCGGTCATGCGTGGTACGGTCGCGGTTGGTTCGGGTCCGGCGAGTGCAGGGGCGGAGCAGCCGTTCAGCGGCATGCGCAAGGCGATCGCCAAGGCGCTGGTGCAGTCCAAGCAGACGGTGCCGCATTTCTACACCACGGTCGATATCGAGGTCGATGCGCTGATGGAAATGCGCAAGGGCATGAACGCGGCGGGGGAAGAGGGCGAGGCCAAAATCTCGGTCAACGATTTCCTGCTGAAAGCCTGTGCGCTGGCGCTGGCCAAGCATCCGGGCGTGAACGTGCATGTGTCGGATGGTGGCATCACGCCGTTCGATCAGGCCGATATCGCGATGGCGGTGGCCATCGAGGGCGGGCTGATCACGCCGGTGGTGCGCAATGTCGGGGGCCGGGGGCTGCGCGACATCGCGGCCGATGCCAAGGCGCTGGCGGGCCGGGCCCGCGACCGGACGCTGGGCAGCGAAGACCTGACGGGCGGCACCTTTACCCTGTCCAATCTGGGCATGTTCGGCGTGCGCGAGTTCGACGCGATCATCAACCCGCCGCAGGCGGCGATCCTCGCCGTGGGCGGGCCGCGCCGGGAGGCGCGTGAGGCCGACGGCGGCGTCAAGTTCGTGAGCGTGATGTCGGTGACCTTGTCTGCCGATCACCGTGCGGTGGACGGCGCGCTGTCCGCAGAGTTCCTGAGGACGCTCAGGGGTTTGATCGAATCTCCCATGCGCCTCGTTTCCTGAGGCGCTTTCGATCGAACGGAAAAACCGCCGGGATCTCCTCCTCCCGGCGGTTTTTTAATGCCTGATTGTCAGGGTGTTGCGGGCGGTCAGCCGTTGACGGCGGCGGCCTGACGATCCCCGAGCGCGATGTATTCGGCCAGCACGTCACCCTGCACATTGGTGTGCTTGCGGAACAGCTCGGCCGCCTGATCGTACTCGCCCTCGCAGATCGCCTCCATGATCGCTTCGTGATCGCGCAGGTTGCTTTCCGAGCGGCCCGGATAGTTCAGCTGGAACCGACGATAGGGGACGAGCTTGATGCCGAGACGGTTGGTCGTCTCGATCAGTTCGTGGTTGTGCGTGCCTTCGATCACCATGAGGTGGAAGCGGCGGCTGAGGGTGTAGTACTTGTCCTGATCGCCCTTGTCATAGGCTTCGACCGAGGCTTCGTGCAGCTTGCGCAGCGCCGTGCGTTCCTGCGGCGTCATGCGACGGGCCGCGAATTTGGCGCAGATGCCTTCGAGTTCCGACATGACCTCGAACAGGCGGATCATGTCGGAGAGGTCGATCTGGGTGACGATCGCGCCCTGACGGGGCTTTTTCTCGACGAGGCCCGACTGGATGAGCTGAAGCATCGCTTCGCGCACCGGGGTCCGCGAGACCGAGAACCTTCGGGCAAGGGCTTCTTCGTCGAGGGATGCGCCTGGCGCGAGACGACCGGAAAAAATGTCGTCCTCCAATGCCAGCCGTACCGTCTGTGCGTGTGTCATGCCCGAGGTTTTCGCCATCGACAGCCAACCCTTTCAGATTTCGTGTGTCTCTTGATCCGTGTTTTTAAGGATAGCATTTCGAATACCGGAGATTCCAGAACTTTGCGCAACCGGAAGTCGATTAAGGCGAATTCCCTACGTCACCCCTAGGCTCGGACCCGCATTTCCCGAAATAGAGACCAGAATCCGCTCTACTTGGTATGCAGATAGTGATATTGACGTATACAAACAGGGAGGAATGCATGAGCCGTATCTTCGGAGAGATCCGTCAGGTCGCCTATATCACCGATGACATCGACCGGACGCTGACGTTTTTGCAGCGCAACGCGGGGATCGGCCCGTGGTTCGTGGCGCGGGGCGTGACGCTGAAGGGCGTCGATTATCGCGGGACCACCTGTGACCTGACCATCGACGCGGCGCTGGCCAATTCCGGTTCGCTGCAGGTCGAGGTGATCCGGCAGCATGGTGACACGCCGTCGATGTACACCGAGTTCACCGATCGCAACGGGTTCGGGCTTCTGCCACAGCATTATTCTGTCTGGCCCACGGCCTGTGACGCGACGCTTGCCGCCGCTGCCGAGGCGGGGTTCGAGGTCATTCAGTCCGGGCAGTCAGCCTATGGCCCGCTGGCCTATCTGCAGCACCCTGATCAGCCGGATTTCTACATGGAAGTGACCGAGCTGTCGCCGGAACGCAGGTCGATCTTCGATCAGGTCCGAGCGGCGGCAGTCGATTGGGATGGCACCGACCCGGTCCGCGAAGGCTGGCCGACACCGAAGGTTTGAGGAGGACGATATGACAGGACGACTGAACGGAAAACGCGCGATCATTCTGGGGGCGGCGGCCGAGGGCAACCTGGGTCAGGTCACCGCGCGCCAGTTTGCGGCGGAAGGGGCCAAGGTGCTGGTCGCCGGACGTCACGAAGAGCCGCTCAAGGCGCTGGCCGAAGAGATCGGCGGGGCCTATGCGCTGTGCGATATCACCGACGAGGCGCAGCTTGCGGCGATGGTCGGCAAGTGCGTCGACAGCTTCGGCGGGCTCGATCTGGCGGTGAATTGCACGGGTTGGGGTCTGTTGACTCCGTTCCTCGACAACACCCGCGCCGAACTGGAAAAGATGTGTGCGCTGCAATTCATCGGTCCGTTCCAGTTCTTTCAGGCCGCGCTGCGCGAGATGGCGGATGGCGGATCGCTGGTTCAGGTGTCTTCGGCCACGGCCAAGATCATGATGGACGATCATTCGGCCTATATGGGCACGAAAGCGGGGATCGATCACGTGATCCGCACCATCGCCAACGAGTTCGGCGCGCGCGGCATTCGCGCCAACAGCGTGGCACCGGGGTTCACGGCGTCGCCGATGACGGAACGCGCGGCGAAGAACCCGGCGGTCGTGGGCGCGTTCGCCAAGGAATACCCGCTGGGCCGGGTCGGGACGCTGGAGGATACCGCCGAGGCGATCACATGGCTCTGCACGGACGCCTGTTTCATGACCGGCGAAGTGGTTCAGGTGAACGGCGGCGTGACGCTGCGCCGCAACCCGACGAACGAAGAGATCGTGGCGGCGGCGAAAGCGGCCAAGGCGGCGCGGGAGGCGGGTTGACCGGGGTCGGTCTGGCTCCATATACTACTGAGTAGTATCAGGAGCCTGCCATGAGCGTGAAAGCGTCGATTTCGCTGACGGATGCACAGGATGCCTTTGCGCGGGACCTTGTCGCGCAGGGGCGGTTTCCCAGTATGAGTGCCGTCGTGCAGCATGGGCTGGAGCTTATGCGCGACCAGACGGCGACGACCGAGGCGTTGCGGCTGCTGCTGGCGGACCGGCAGAAGGGTGAATTCGTGACGCTTGACGAGGGCCGCACCGAAACGGACGCGATGCTCGCGCGTAAACGGGCGGACCTTGGCCTATAGGGTCGTGCGCGCCGCCGGCGTCGCAGCGGACCTCAGCCTTATCTTCGACTTTCTCTTTGAGGCCGCCGTGGCCTTCGGCGAAACGCCGGGCGATGCCTTCGCGCGCGCCGAAGCCCGCCTGCGCGAGATCGAGGATGCGCTGGACAGTCTGGGAGATGTGCCGTTCCAAGGCACGCTCCGACCGGACCTTGGCGCAGGTATCCGCAACGTGACCAAGGGGCGGGCCGTCTACTATTTCGACATCGACGAGCGCGGCGAGACCGTGCGGGTGCTCGCCGTGTTCTTTGGCGGTCAGGATCATGTCGCCCGAATGCTGGTCCGGCTTCTGTGTTAGGCCGACTGCGTGCGCGACTTCGGGTCGATCTTTTCCTCGCGTTTGAAATCGCGCGGCAGTTTGAACTTCTGGATTTTCGTCGTGGACATCGGCCATTCCGACACGATCCGCACGTAGCGCGGGATCTTGTAGCTGGCGATCTGGCCGATGCAGTGGTCGACCACGTCTTCGGGGGTCAGGGTCGCGCCGGGGACGAGTTCGACATAGGCCGCGGCGACCTCGAACAGGTGGTCGTCTTCGACGCCGATCACCTGGGCGATCTGGATGTCGGGATGGGCGCAGAGGTAGGTCTCGATCTCGAGCGCGGCGACGTTTTCGCCGCCGATCTTGAGCATGTCCTTTAGCCGCCCGTCATAGGTGATGTGGCCGTCCTCGGACACATAGCCCATGTCGCCGGTGCGCAGCCATTTGCGATCGTCGACCAGCGTTTCGGCGGTCTTGTCGGGGTCTTTGTAATAGCCGTCGAACAGGCAGAAGCCGCCGATCCAGATTTCGCCGCGCGCGTCCGGGCCGACGTCCTTGCCGGTCGTCGGGTCCACGGCTTTGGCAAGCACCCCGT
Source organism: Pseudomonadota bacterium (assembly GCA_036154315.1). Classification (GTDB taxonomy): domain Bacteria; phylum Pseudomonadota; class Alphaproteobacteria; order Rhodobacterales; family Rhodobacteraceae; genus Maritimibacter. The sequence goes on along the minus strand of JAYZLL010000040.1, from coordinate 34,622 downwards.
CGAACACGCGGCCTGAGACCTGCGTGGCCTCGGCGGGCGGGTCGCGGGGGTCGGTGTAGCAGCACACGCCCGTCGCCTCGGTCAGGCCGTAGGCGTTGATGTACTGGGCGGCGGGGAAGGCGCGTGTGTATTTCTCCATCAGGTCGGCGGGGCCGACGGTGTGGAGAAAGCGCAGGGCCGAGAGGTCGCGTTTGGCGAAATCCGGGTGCTGGATCACCTGATTCACGAGCGTCGGGAAGGAGAGGTAGCCGAAGCTGACCTTTTCTTCTTCCATCTGCCTCAGCGTGCGTTCCGGTTCGAAATGCGCGGTGCAGATCTGCGTGGCGCCCGAGGCGCGGCAGGCGGCCATCGGCAGCATCGAGGACATGTGGAAGAAGGGCAGGGGGTTCATCACGCTGTCGTCGGGGCTCAGCTCGAACCGTTCGGCGAAACTCGCGCCGATCATCGACAGGGTGCGATGAGTGATCATGCAGGCCTTGGGATGCGCGGTGGTCCCGGAGGAATACATCATCAGCGCGTGGTCATCGGGCGAGGTGGCGCGAATGAGCGCATCGATGCGGGCGTCGGGCACCTTGTCCGCGCCTTCGAGGAAGGTGTCGCGGGTCGGCCATGTCGTCTCACGCGGGTCGCCGAGGTTGAACACGGCGCGCAGGCGCGGGGCCTCTTCGAGGTCCAGGGTTCCGCCGGTCCAGATGTTGAGGTCCGGGTAGATGCGGGTGAGCATCGCGCGGAAATCCATGTGGGGCAGGGCGTGGCCGCCGATGAACAGCACGTCCATGTCGGAGTGATGGACGGCATAGGCGAGGTCGTCGTCCCTGAACCGCGCGTTGATCGTGAGCGTCACGGCCCCGATCATCCCGGCGGCATAGAACAGGCGGACATAGTCCATGCAGTTGGGCATGAGCACGCCGACATGGGCACCGGGGGCGACGCCTGCGGCGCGCAGCGCACGGGCCCAGAGGCGGGCTTCGGCGTAAAGTTCGGACCACGTCAGGCGCTCGTCATCGACGATGATCGCGGTGGTGTCGGGCCATGCTTTGGCGGCGCGAGCCAGCATCGTCGCGGCGGTTTCGGCCCCGGCGGCTGAGACGGATTGGGTCATGTCGGTCATGTGGTGCGCGCCCAGTCGGCGGCCTCGTCGCTCGTCACCCAGTCGATTGCGTTGCGCAAAAGCAGGCGGAAGTTGTCATTGCCGTATGTGTCGGCGTCGTTGCCGCACAGGATCGTTACGGTCGGCGCATTCCCGGCCTTTTTCGCCCAGGCGATCAGGTTCGTGCCGGGGCGGTGGCTCCAGCCATCACGGGTCCACATCCGGGCGTTGAGCGCATTGGCGGCGGAATAGAAATTGTCCTGCTCGAAGGCGTAGTCGGCGCGCAGAAGCGGCACGATGTCATCCTCGAGCATGTCCATGAGATAGAGCTCGTCGGTCAGGGTAAAGCCGTCTTCGAGCCCTTTGGTCACCGGGTGATCGCCCTCGGGCGTCATGGTGAATTCGACCGGGAACACATAGCCGCTGTCAGGATAGTCGCGGCCCTTGTACTGGCCGGGCTGATAGAAGAACCGGGTGCCGATGGCTTCGGCATAGTCATCCCAGAGCGGCCAGCCCGCCACCGCGTGATGCAGGAAGATCATCGGTTTGCCCGCGTCCAGAAGGCCGCGAAAGCCGGTCTTGAACGCATCAGACGGGTCGATCAGCAGGGGGGCCCTCGGCGTTTTGAACTGAAGCCCCGGCACGTCGTAGAAGAGGAGCGCGTCGAAATCCGACGCGCCCTCGGGTGACATCAGCGCCGTGGTCGCGGGCTGTTCCACATGGGTCCAGGTCATCCCGCGCATGTCGTCGAACATGCCGAAGAAGGCCGGCTTGTCGAACGGATGCCCCTTGGTCGAAACCAAGAGGTTCCGTGGCGCGTCGTAGCGGATGACCATCTTGGATCAGAACTGCACGCGTTTGGTGAAACCGCCGTCCACGATCAGGTTCGTGCCGGTGACCCAGCTTGCCGCATCCGAGGCGAGGAAGGCGATGCACTTGGCCACTTCGTCGGCTTCGCCCATGCGCCCGTCGGGCTGCTGCGCGAGGATCGAGTTGAAGAAAGCTTCGTCCGAGTCGCGGATCTGCGCCCAGGAGCCGCCTTCGATCATGATCGGGCCCGGAGAGACCACGTTGAAGCGGATGCCGCGCTTGCCGTGGAACTGGCTCATCTGCTTGGCATAGGTGATGAGCGAGGCCTTGATCGAGTTGTAGGGCATCGGCGCGATGAAGGTTTCGACCGCAGCGGTGGTCGAAATGAACACGACCGAGGCGTTGCCCGAAGCTTTCATGTAGGGAAACAGCGCGTCGAAGCCGCGCACGCAGCCCATGAGGTCGATCTCAAACGCTTTGTACCAGCTTTTCTCGCCTTCCATGCCGCCACCTGCGGAGACGCCGGGAACGAAGATGTCGCAACCGCCGAGTTGCTCGGCCGCGTCCTTGAGCCACTGTTGGTAGCCCTCGACCTCTTTCACGTTGGCGGTGCCGCCGACGACCTTGACGCCTTTGCCCTCAAGCTCGGCCACGGTCGCTTTCACGTCATCTTCCGAGCGGGCGCAGAAGGCGATGTCGCAGCCCTCTTCGACCAGAATGTCCAAGAGCGCGCGGCAGATGCCCTTGGTGCCGCCGGTCACGATTGCCTTTTTACCTTTCAGGCCAAGATCCATGCCTGTTCCTCCCATTGATGCCGGCCGTGTTCGGCCCTGATTCCGACCGTGTCCGGCCCGTTAATCCTCGTATACAGAAAACACGTCTGACTGTCCATTGGCAAGGGGAGATCATCCGGCTTTCACGGGGAGTCGTCAGTCTGCTGTGAGAGAAATAACTGAAAAACAGGGATTAATGGGGCGCAATCTCTGAATACGGAAAATGGTTTCTTTACACACAACGCAGAAATTCCGTATACGAAGGGCGGGAGGAAAACGCGCGATGTACTCTGATACAAGCTCATGGTCGGCCCGTGCAGATCGGTGATGTGATCGTCGGGGCCGGGCGGCGCACGCCGCTGGGCAATTTCGGCGGCGCCCTGCGCGACGTCCCGCTCGCGGATCAGGCCGCGCATGCGATCCGCGCCAGTCTGAAGGTCTCGGGCATCGGGGCCGAGGACGTCGATCATTGCGTCTTTTCCACCACCGTTCCCACCGATCGTGACAGCCTGTTCGCCGCCCGCGTTGTGGGCATGCGGGCCGGTCTGCCGGAACGCGCGCCCGCGCTCTGCGTGACCCGTGCCTGTGCCTCGGGCCTGCAAGCGATCATCTCGGGCGCGCAGCAGGTCGCCGAGGGGCAGAGCCGCGTGTCGGTCGTTGCCGGGGCCGAGGCGTTTTCGCGCGTGCCCTATGCGGTATCCGATCTGCGCTGGAACGCGGCGCGCGGCGGCAAGGCGTTCGAGGACATGCTGGACTGGGCCTATCGCTGCCCGTTCAGTCAGGAGTACATGGGCGACACCGCCGAAACGCTGGCGGCGCGCTATGGATATTCGCGCGAGGCGATGGACGAATGGGCGGCCCTGAGCCAGATCCGCGCGCTCGGCTCGCGCTGGTTTCTGGCCCGCCAGATCGCGCCGATGACGGTGTTGTCCGAAGATGAAAGCCCGCGTGCGGATGCGAGTGTCGCCAAGCTTGCGCGCCTGCGTCCGGCGTTTCGGGACGACGGCCGGGTCACGGCGGGCAATGCGAGCGGTGTGACCGACGGGGGCGCGGCGATGATCGTCTGCGCGCCGGGGGCGGCGACGCCCGAGAACCCGTTCCGCATCCGGGCGTGGAAGGCCGTGGGCGTGCCGCCCGAGATCATGGGGATCGGTCCGGTGCCCGCCGTGCAGGCGGTGCTGGCCGAGACCGGGCTGACCATCGGGGACATCGACTATTTCGAGGTGAACGAGGCCTTTGCTGCCGTGAACCTGCATGCCGAGGCCGAGCTGGGCATCCCACGCGATCGGCATAATCTTTATGGCGGCGGCATCTCGTTGGGTCATCCGCCCGCCGTCACCGGCTTGCGCATGGCGATGACGGCGGCGCAGCATCTGCATGAAACGGATGGGACTTTCGCGATGCTGACCTTGTGCCTTGGCGGCGGTCAGGGGATGGCGATGCTCATCGAACGGGTGTGAGGAGGGGTCATGACGGACCTTGTGAAAGTGACGAAAACGGGCGCGGTGGCCGAGCTGCGGTTCAACCGGCCCGAGGCGCTGAATGCGCTGGACCTGCCGCTGGCGCGGGCCTTTGCGGCGGCGGTGGCCGATGTGACGGCAGACGCAGAGGTGCGCGCGATCGTGCTGTCGGGCGAGGGCCGGGCGTTCGTCGCGGGCGGTGACGTCTCGGCGATGGCGGCGGACCCGGACAAGGGTCACGAGGTGGTCGATGCGCTGCTCGAGGTGCTGAACCCCGCGATCCTCGCTTTGCGCGAGAACGACGCCCCCGTGGTGGCGGCGGTGCGCGGTGTGGCGGCGGGGGCCGGGCTGTCGCTGGTCGCCAATGCCGATGTGGTCGTGGCCGACCAAGGTGCGAAATTCGTGATGGCTTACGATCAGGTGGCGGGCGTGCCCGATTGCGGCGGCTCGTGGTTCCTGACCCATCGGCTGGGCCGCGCCCGCGTGATGGATATGATGCTGACCGGCGCGCCGCTGACGGCGGATGAGGCGCTGGCGGCGGGTCTCGTCTCGCGGCTGGTCCCGGCGGAGGAGGTCGACGAGACGGCGCGCGCGCTTGCGGCCAAGATCGCCAAGGGTCCGACCGCCAGTTTCGGGCGCTTCCGCCGTCTGGTGGATGCGGCCCCTCACACCACGTTGGCCGAGCAACTGACCGCCGAGCGCACGGCGTTTGTGGCGGCGGCGAAAAGTGACGATTTCCGCGAAGGCGTGGCGGCGTTCACCGCGCGGCGCAAACCAGAGTTCAAGGGACGATAGACATGGCAGACTACGACATCATCGTGATCGGCGGCGGCCCCGGTGGCTACACCGCCGCGATCCGGGCCGCGCAGCTGGGGCTGAAAGCGGCCGTGGTGGAGCGCGAGCATCTGGGCGGCATCTGCTCCAACTGGGGCTGTATTCCGACCAAGGCGCTTTTGCGGTCGGCTGAGATGCTGACGCATATGAACGAGGCGGCGGAGTACGGGCTGGACCTGTCCGGGAGCGTCACGCCGAACATCGCGGCCATCGTCAAACGCTCGCGCGGGATTGCCGAGCGGATGAACGGCGGGGTGGGCATGCTTCTGCGCAAGAACAAGGTCGACGTGATCTGGGGGCAGGCCAAGCTGACCGCCCCCGGCACGGTCGAGGTCGGCGCGCCCGACAAGGCGGCCTGCGAGCCGCAGGCGCCCGCGCCCAAGGGGGTGAAGCCGCATGGCAGCTACACCGCCGATCACGTCATCATCGCCACCGGCGCGCGTCCGCGCGTGTTGCCGGGGCTGGAGCCGGACGGGGACCGCATCTGGACCTATTTCGAGGCGCTGAAGCCCGAGGCCGCGCCCAAGAGCCTTGCCATCGTCGGGTCGGGCGCGATCGGGGTCGAATTCGCGAGCTTCTATGCCGCGATGGGGACCGAGGTCACGGTGGTCGAGATGGTCGACCGCATCCTGCCGGCCGAGGATGCCGAGGTGTCGGCGTTCATGCAAAAGGCGCTGGAGAAACGCGGGATCGCGTTCCGCACGGGGACCAAGATCGAGGGCGCAAAAGTGGCCAAGACCGGGGTGACGCTGACGCTTGCAGGTGGCGAGACGCTCAAGGTTGAGCGGGTCATTTCCGCAGCCGGGGTCGTCGCGAACACCGAGGGTCTGGGGCTCGAAGAGATCGGCGTTACGCTGGAAAAGGGTCTGATCTCGACCACGGGCGCAGGGGCCACAAGTGTCAAAGGTGTCTATGCCATCGGGGACATCACCGGCGCGCCGATGCTGGCCCACAAGGCCGAGCATGAGGCCGCGCTCTGCGTCGAGGCCATCGCGGGCGAAGCGGTGCATCCGATGAACAAGGACCGTATTCCGGGCTGTACCTATTGCGACCCGCAGGTCGCCTCCATCGGCCTGACGGAAGCGCAGGCGAAAGAGACGGGGCGGAGCCTCAAGGTCGGCAAGTTCCCGTTTCTGGCCAATGGCAAGGCCATCGCTCTGGGCGACGATCAGGGCATGGGCAAGGTGATTTTCGACGCCGACACCGGCGAACTCATCGGTGCGCATCTGGCCGGGCCCGAGGTGACCGAGCTGATCCACGGGTTCGCCACCGCGATGGAGCTTGAGAGCACCGAAGCCGAGATCATCGACACGATCTATCCGCACCCGACCATTTCCGAGGTGATGAAAGAGGCCGTGATGGCCGCCTATGGCCGGGCCGTGAACATCTGAGGAGGACGTCATGGAACATCGCACTCTGGGGCGCTCGGGGCTGAAGGTTTCGACCGTCGGTCTGGGCTGCAACAACTTCGGCTGGACCATCGGGCTGGACGAGAGCCGCGCGGTGATCGACGCGGCCATCGACGCCGGGATCACGTTCTTCGACACCGCCAACGTCTATGGCAATGGCGGTGGGTCGGAAGAGATCATGGGCGAGGTTCTGGGCGAGCGGCGCAAGGATATCGTGCTGGCGACCAAGGCCGGGCTCAAGATGCCGGACGGGTCCAAGGGCGGGAGCCGCGCGAACATCCTGAGGGCCTTTGATGAGAGTCTATCCCGGCTGAAAACCGACTATGTCGATTTCTATCAGTTCCACTGGTCGGACCCCGAGACCCCCATCGACGAGACGCTGCGCGCGATGGACGATCTGATCCGCGCGGGCAAGGTGCGCTATATCGGGTGCTGCAACCTCGCGGCGTGGGAAATGGTCGAGGCCGAGTATATCGCACGGGAGCTTGGCACCAACCGGTTCATCGGCACGCAGGCGGAACTGAGCCTTTTGAAGCGCGAGAACGAGACCGCGCTCATCCCGGCGCTCGACGCCTATGGCATCGGGTTCCTGCCGTATTTCCCGCTGGCGAGCGGGCTGCTGACCGGCAAATACAAGCGTGACGCGATCCCGGAGGGAAGCCGGTTCGCCAAGCTCGACAGCATGGCGGGGCGCTATCTGACGGATGAGAACTGGGACAAGACCGAGAAGCTTGCAGCGTTCTGCGCGGCGCGGGGGCGCACGCTGGTGGAACTGGCGTTCTCGTGGCTTTTGACCCGGCCCACGGTGGCCAGCGTCATGGCAGGCGCGACCAAGCCGAGCCAGATCGAGGCCAACGTGGCCGCGACCGGCTGGGCGCTGACGGCTGACGATCTGGCTGAAATAGACACGATTACGGGCGTGGCGTGAGCGCTTACGACTATATCGTCGTCGGCGGCGGGTCCGGGGGCGCGGTGATGGCGGCGCGGCTGTCGGAAATGGCCGAGGCGCGGGTCCTGCTGCTCGAGGCCGGGCCGGAGGACAAGGCGTTCTGGATCACGCCGCCGATGGGCTATCCGATGCTGTTCACCAACCCCAAGGTGAACTGGATGTTCGAGACCGAGCCTGAGCCGGAGTTGAACGACCGCCGGATGTATCAGCCGCGCGGCAAGGTTCTGGGCGGCTCGTCCGCGATCAACGGGATGCTCTATATCCGCGGGCACCGTGAGGATTACGACGGCTGGCGGCAGATGGGGAACACCGGCTGGGGCTGGGACGACGTGCTGCCCTATTTCATCAAGGCCGAGGACAACGAACGCGGGGCCGACGAGCTGCATGGCGCGGGCGGGCCGCTGCGGGTCTCGGATCAGGCGGGCGGGAACGAGGTGGCGGACGCCATCGTCGATGCCGCCTGCGAGGCGGGTCTGCCGCGCAATCCGGATTTCAACGGGGCGTGGCAAGAGGGGGCCGGGTATTTCCAGACCACCACCAAGGATCGCCGCCGCCATTCGACCGCGCGCGCCTATCTGAACCCGGTCCGGGGGCGCGCCAACCTGACGGTCGTGACCGGTGCGCAGACCACGCGGGTGCTGACGGACGGACGGCGGGCCGTCGGTGTCGAATACAAGCGAAACGGGGCGTTCGAGACGGCGGACCTGACCGAACGGGGCGAGGTCGTGCTGTCCGCAGGCTCCTTCGGGTCGCCGCAGATTCTGCTGCAATCCGGGATCGGGCCGGCCGATCATCTGAGCGCGCGGGGCGTGCCCGTGGTTCACGATCTGGCGGGTGTGGGCGAGAACCTGCGCGACCACTTTTATTGCTCGCTGATGTTTCGCTGCAAAAAGCCGGTGACGATCAACGAACTGGCCAACAGCCGCGTGCGGCAGGTCATCGTCGGGGCGCAATACGTGCTGATGAAGCGCGGGCCGCTGGCGTCGAACGGGATTTTCGCAGGCGTCTTCGCCAAATCCTCGCCCAACAAGCATCGCCCGGACATCCAGATCAACACCAACATGTGGACCGTGGGCAGCCGCACGAAATCGGGGATGAAGGCGCACCCCTTCCCCGGCTTCACCATGAGCCCTGTGCATCTGGACCCGAGGGCGACGGGGACGATCCGGCTCAACTCCACCGATCCGACGGCGCCGCCCGAGATCAGGATGAACTTTTTCCGCGATCCGGTGGACCGCGCCACGATGGTGCGGGCGGTCAAGCTGGTGCGCCATATCGCGGCGCAACCGGCGCTGTCGGGTTATGTCGAGCATGAGATCGCGCCGGGGGCCGCGCATGGATCGGATGCCGAGATCGAGGACTGGTTGCGGGGGGCGGCGATTGCCAACCTGCACCCGGTCGGCACGTGCCAGATGGGGCCTGAGGCCGCGACGGGTGCGGTGGTGGACGAACGGCTGCGGGTGCATGGGATCGGCGGTCTGCGCGTGGTCGACGGGTCGATCATGCCGCGTCTGCCGCATGGAAACACGAATGCGCCGATCATCATGATCGCGGAGAAAGCCGCGGACATGATGAAGGCCGACCGGAAGGAGCCAGCGCATGTCTGAGCGGGATTACGACGTCATCATCGTGGGCGCGGGCGGCGCCGGGTTGTCGGCAGCCATCGAGGCGACCGAGGCAGGCGCAAGGGTTCTCTTGATCGAGGCCGGGGCCAAGGCCGGAGGTTCGACCGCGCTGTCGGGCGGGGTCTATTGGGCGGCGGGCACGTCGCTGCAACGCGAAGCCGGGATCGAGGACGACGCGGACACGCAGTTTCATTACTACATGACGGTCAACCAATACAAAGTGGACCCGGCTTTGGTGCGCCGCTACTGCGATCTGTCGGCGCCCACGTTCGAGTGGCTCGTGGGGCTGGGCGTGAATTTCCCGCTCGAAAACCTCTATGTCTCGGGCGTCGACAAGATCCGGCGCGGGCACCGGGCCGAGGGGCACGGGGCCGAGATCGCCGAGGTGCTGGAGGGTGCGCTTGCGGGCCGTTCGGTGGATCTTGCCACCCACACGCGGGTGCAGGAGCTGCTGATCGAGGACGGGGTCGTGACCGGGGTGATCGTGGACGGCGATCCGATCCGGGCGGGCGCCGTGGTGATCGCCTCGGGCGGGTTCGGGAACAACCGGCGGCTCTGGGCCGAGCTTTACCCTTCGGCGGCCAAACAGGGCGCGCTTGCGTGGTACATCGGGGCGGATGAATGCCGGGGCGACGGGCTGGAAATGGCGCGGCGCGCCGGGGCCGAGGTCACGCGGCCCGACATCGGGCTTTTGCTGATGACGCCGGGGTTCGCCCATGACGTGGAAAGCTATCTGCCGCCGTGGGTCGTGCATGTGAACCACGAGGGGCGGCGGTTCATCGACGAGGCGACCGAGTATTCGGTGCTGTCCGAGGTGCTGTCGACCCAGACGGCGGGCGAGTGTTTCGCGGTGTTCGACGAGGCCGCGCGGGCCGAGGCCAAGGCGTTTCCCGCGCCCAATTGGGCCGCCGACCGACTGGCGGAATTTGCCGAGAAAGGCCCGGTGGTGAAGGCCGACACGCTGACGGAACTGGCCGAGCGGATCGGGGTGCGGCCGGAGACGCTCGTCACCACCGCCGCGCGCTATTCGGCGGATGCGCGGGCGGGGCGCGACAGCGCGTTTTTCAAGGACGCGCGCCATCTGCGCCCGATCGAGACGGGGCCGTTCTATGGCGTGCGCATCCGGCCCGCGATCGTGTGCTGGACCGGAACCGGGCTCAGGATCGACGCCGAGGCGCGGGTGCTGGATCAGGCCGACCGGGTGATGCCGGGGCTGTTCGCGGCGGGCGAGACGACGGGCGGGTTCGCCGGGCCGTGCTACGCAGGTGGCGGGGCGTCGGTCGGGAACGCGGTGATCTTTGGCCGCATCGCCGGGACGAATGCGGCCAAACTGGCGCTGGGTTAACCGGCTTTACGCTGACCCGCCGCGTGGAGCGCCGCGCGGTAGGCAAAGGTCATGCCCGGTCCCAAGGTGCCGCCGCCGCCGGGATAGGCCCCGCCGAAGGCGTTCGACATGTCATTGCCCACCGCATAAAGGCCGGGGATCGGGCGGTCGGAGGTGTCGAGCACCTGCGCGTTTTCGTCGGTCGCGATGCCTTTGAAATTGCCGATTTCGCCTGCATAGACCCTGACCGCGTAGAACGGGCCCTTGCCCAGCGGGCGCAGATTGGGGTTCGGGGTCTGGGTCGCATCGCCGTGGTAGCGGTCGTACGGCGCGCGGCCGCGATGATAGACCGGATCTTCGCCGTTGCGAGCATAGGCGTTGAACGTCTCGACCTCGGCGACCAGCGTGGGCGCGTCGATGCCCGCCTTGTCAGCCAGCGCATCGAGGGACTTGGCCATCAGGACATAGCCCGACTGCACCAGACGGCCCATCGGCATCGGCCACGGTTTGACGTGCCCGATCCCCCATTGGCGCACGGCGCGGGCGTCACCGATGATCCAGGCGTGGTCGGCGCCGCGTGTTTCCATCGCCGCGATCATCTCGCGCCCCAGATCGTGGTAGCTCGCGGATTCGTTGGCGAAGCGGCGACCGTCGGGGAGGACCATGATAAAGCCCGGTTTGTAGCGGTCGACGAGGTGGGGCCAGACCCCGGTGAAATCGTCGACGTCGGGCAGCTTAGAGACGGGCATCCACGCCGAAGCATTGGCGGCGTTCGACTGGAACCGCGCGTCCACCGCCTCGGCCATCGTGGCCCCGTCGCCTGTGTTGGACATGGGAAGCGGCGTGACGACGGGCTGGTCGTTCACCGGCTTGGGATGCTCGGCGGCGCGGCGGTTGGCATCGCGGGCATAGCCGCCCGCGGCGAGGATCACCGCCTTGGCTTTGACGCGGACCGGGCCGTCGGGCGTGTCGAGCATCGCACCCGTCACCACGTCGCCCTCGCGGATGAGCGCGGTGGCGGGGGACGACAGCAGGATCTCGACACCCGCCTCATGCGCGCTTTGGGCCAACCGCGCGATCAGGGCGCGGCCGGTGGTGAGCTGTTGCGACTGGCCGTAGCGCAGCATCTGCACCGCATGGCCGGTCATGCGTTTCGCCACGTGTTTGAACGCGGTCCATGACCGGGTGGCGCTGTAGAACATCTTGACCTCTGCACCCGAGCGCATGGTCATCCCCATGAAGGATGTCTGCGGCAGTTCGCGCTTCAGCTTGTCCGCGAGCGGGCCGAGGTTGCGCAGGTCGTAGGGCAGGGTGAAAAGCGAGCGCACCGACGAGGCGCCCTCCTGCTCGGAATGGTAGTCGGGAAAGGGCATGGCCATGAATTGCACATGCGTCTTGCCCTCGAGAAAGTCGATCATGCGCGGGCCGTCGTCGAGAAAGGCGTCGATCTTGGCCGGGTCGAGGTGCTGACCGCTCTCGATTTCGAGGTAGCGCTGCGCGCGGGCGCGGTCGTCGGTCTCGCCCGCCTGCGCTTCGATGGATTTGGAGTGATGCGTGCCCGGCACCCAGAGCCCGCCGCCCGAGGTGGCGGTGGTGCCGCCGAAGACGGGGGCCTTTTCGGCCATCAGCACGTCGAGCCCCTGATCGCGGGCGGCGAGCGCGGCGGTGAAGGCCGCGCCGCCGGTGCCGATGACGAGGAGGTCGCAGGTGCGGGTCGTCTGCGTCATGCTGCGGCGTCCGCGCTAGTGTCGGGGGCAATGCCGGGGAGGCTGCGCCCGGCGCTTTCCGCGATGTGACGCGCGGCGATCCAGCCGAACACCATGCCCGGCCCGATGGTCGCGCCTGCGCCGGGATAGGCGCCGCCAAAGACGTTGGCCTGATCGTTGCCGACCGCGTATAGCCCGCCGATCGGCTGGTCGTCATGGCCCAGAACGCGGGCGTATTTGTCGGTCGCGAGCCCTTTGTAGGACGTGATCTCGCCCGGATAGATGCGCACGGCGTAATAGGGACCGGTTTCGAGCGCGCCCAAGGCCGGGTTCGGCTTGTGTTCGTCATCGCCGTGGTGCTTGTCGTAATCGGTCGCGCCGCGCTGGTAGTCGTCGTCGCGCCCGGCTTTGGCGAACCCGTTGAAGCGGGCGACGGTCGCCTTGAGCTCTTCGGCCTCGATGCCGCAGATGCGCGCCAGATCGTCGAGCGTGTTGCCGCGTTTGAGATAACCGTTGCGGATGTAGCGTCCGCGCGGGATCGGGAAGGGGCGGACAAAGCCCATGCCCCAGCGTTTGACCGCGCGGTGATCGGCGATGAGCCACGCGGTGTCGGTGCCCCGCTCCTCGAAGGCGTCGATCATGTTCATCACGAAATCGCGGTAGTTCTGGCTTTCGTTCGCGAACCGCCGCCCGTCCGGGGTGACCATGATGAAGCCGGGCTTGGTCCGGTCCACGAGGTGGGGCCAGACGCCGGTGAAGTCGGTCGCGTCGGGGAGTTTCGAGGTCGGCATCCATGCCGCTGCGGAGGACAGGTTGCCGTTGAAGCGCGCGCCGACCGCCTCGGCCATGCGCGAGCCGTCGCCGGTGTTGCCCATCGGGACGGGCAGGACCGGGTCCATCGTCGCGGTGACGCCGGGGTGATGTTCGCGCCGCCGTTCGCGGTCGCGGGGATAGCCGCCGCCGGCGAGCACCACGCCGTGACGGGCGCGCACCTCGACCTCGCCGTCGGGGGTGTTCAGGCGTGCGCCGACGACCTGACCGTTCTCTTCGATCAGCGATGTCGCGGGGCTTTCGAGCCAGAAGGGCACGCCGTCATCGGTGAGCGTGCGGGCAAGGCGGGCGATCAGGGCGCGGCCGCGCACGATGCTCTGGGTCGAGCCGTGGAGGGCCACGTCACGGAAATGGCGGATCATGCGTTTCGCCACGAAAGCCATCGCCTTGGGCGAGCGTCCGGCCTTCATGAAGGTCTTCATTTCAAGCGACGAGCCGAGCGCGAGGCCGAGAAACAGGGTCTGGGGCAGTTCGCCCTTGAGCGTCTTCATCAGCGGCCCCATCTTGCGCGCGTCGTATTCGACCGAGCCCAAGGACCGGATGGACGAGGCCCCGTCCTGATCCGGGTGGTAATCGGGAAACTCCATCGCGTGGAATTTGACCTCGGTGTTGTCCTCCATGAATTCGACCATCATGGGGCCCTGTTCGAGATAGGCCTCGATCCGGGGTTCGTCGACATACTGCCCGGCCTCGATGTGGAGATAGGTGCGCGCGTCCTCGACCGTGTCGGTGACGCCGATGGTCTTGCCGAACGGGGCCGCGTGGCGGTTCATCGGCACCCAGATCACCCCGCCCGAGGTGGCGGTGGTGCCACCGAAGACGGGTTCTTTTTCGGCGACGAGTACGTCGAGCCCGGCCTTGCGCGCGGTGGCGGCGGCGGTCAGGCCCGCGCCGCCGGAGCCGATGACGAGCACGTCGACGGTGCGATCGGTTTTCTTATCCATATGATCCTCCCTTGACGAAATGTATCAAGAAGAGTCCATTTGTGTATACAGAAAACTGATGCAGATACGCCGGTCTGGGCGGATTTCGGGCCTACCAGCCGTTCAGAAGGACCTCTTCCTCGGCGCGCGACAGGACGAGACGGCCCTCGCTGTCGAGGTGTCCGAGGATGCCGGTTCGGAAGAATCGGTCGGTGAAGCCCGCGCCGGGGCGCCCGGCGTAGCCCAAGAAGATGCCGGTGCCGCGCAACCAGACCTCGCCGGATTGATAGAGCAGCACGTCCATGCCGGTGCGGGGGTCGACGATCATCACCTCGACCCCGCCGACGGGGCGGCCGTTGGTGGTGGTGATGGTGCCGACCGGGTCGCGCGGGTCGCTGGAGAGCACGAGACCGAAGGTTTCCGGCAGCGACAGGCCGTTCACCAGACGGGTGTCGGGCTGGGCCGCCGAGACCTCGGCCAACCGGTCGCGGGGCGCGCGCAGGTGGAGGCGTTTGAGGTGCGGCTGTGGGGTGTAGCGGGCGACGGCGTCTGCGTCGGTGATCCATCCGGTGGTCGCCTGCGACAGGTCGCCCGACAGGTCCAGCGCGGCGCCGGAGGCCATGCAGGCTGCGAGAATCGACCAGAAAGCCGGGTCCGAGACCGGGGTGGCGAGCGCGACGCGGTCGTCATGCGAGATCTTTTCGCGCAGGGCCAATGCGGCGCCCAGATGCGCGGCATCCGCCGAGGCGTGACAGATCGGATCGGTGCTGCCGTCGCTGCGGGTCGCGCCGAACACCATGTCGGTGCGGGGCGGCAGGGGCCCCTGGGTTTCGGTGAAATAGAACACCTCGCCGCGGGCGAGATCGGAGAGGATCGCGATGGCCTGTGCCACCGGGGCGTCGCTGTCGGGGTGCCCCTTGGCGACCGCTGCGCGCGCCGCGGCCCATGTCAGGGACTGGGTGGCGTCGATCAGCGCGGGGTGGTCGGGGAACCGCTCGGCCGCGCGGTCGAGCTGGGTGGTCAGGCTGCGGTGTTCGCCCGTCGTCTGGACCGTGTTCGTCGCCGTTGCCATCACGCTTCCCCCATTCAGGATTTTGTGTTTACATGGCTAGTCTAATGTATACGGGAGGAAAATTTCAATGCCTTTGGCACTGATTACGGGCGGGGCCGCCGGACTGGGGGTCAGCATCGCGCAGGAGGCGCATGACAGGGGGTACGAGGTTGCGGTTCTCGACCTGAACGAGGCGACGGATGTGCCGTGGCGCAGTCTGGTCGCCGATGTCACGGACGAGGCGAGCCTGATCCGCGCACTCGACACGCTCGGCGCCGTGCCGGACCTGTTGGTGAACAACGCCGGGATCGTGCAGTTCGGACATTTGATCGACTGCACCACCGAGGATTTCGCCAAGGCCGTCGCGATCAATCTGACCGGAGCGTTCACCCTGTCGCGTCTGGTGGCCAAGGGCATGATCGCGCGCGGGTCGGGGCATATCGTCAACATCACCTCGACCGCCGGGATCGCCACGTCACCGGGCACCAACGCCTATGCCGGGACCAAGCGCGGGCTTGCGGCCATGACCGAGCTTATGGCGCAGGAATGGGGTCCGCTCGGTGTGCGGGTGAATTCGGTCGCGCCGGGGATGATCGACGGGGGCATGTCGGCGGGCATTTACACCGACGAAGCGGCACGGACCCGGCGGTCGGCCGCCGTGCCGTCGCGCAGGCTGGGGCTGGCCGAGGATATCGCGCAGGCGGTCCTGTGGCTCGACACCCAAGGCGCGAGCTATGTGAACGGGCATGAGCTGGTCGTGGACGGTGCATTGACCAAGGCGACGATGTCGCTGGTGCCCCGCGCTTACTGAGAGGATCGCGCCGGACCCCGGTCGGGGCCCGGCGCGCGCCTGCGGGTCAGTACTTCTGGAATTGCTCCGGCACGCCTGCGGGCCAGACCACGCCCCACATGCGCATGCCGCCGTCGATGGTCAGCACCTCGCCGGTGATGAAGTCGCCGGAGGGGGCAGAGAGGTAGACCACGCCTTCGGCCACGTCCCAGCTGTCGCCCATCTTGAACATCGGGTTGACGTTGTTGAACCGCTGGGTCGCCTCCGGCGGGTAGTTCGACAGGCCCTCGGTCGCGATGGCACCGGGGGCGACGCAGTTCACGCGGATGCCAAGCGGGCCCCATTCGGTCGCTACGGTGCGGGTCAGGTAGATGACGCCTGCGCGCGCGGCACAGGTGTGCGCGGCCTGCGGCATGCCGCGTTCGACATGGGCGACGTTGGACACCACATGCCCCGGCTCGCCCCGGTCGCGCCAGCGTTGCGCGGCGCCCTGCATCATCCACCATGTGCCGTTGAGGTTCAGGTCGATGACCGATTTCCAGCCCTTGCGGGTGAAGTCGATGGCGTTCTGCGGATACTGACCGCCCGCGTTGTTCACGAGCGTATCCAGACCGCCGAATTCCTCGAAGGTCTCGTCGAGAAGCGCGTCCACCTGATCCTCGTCGCGGATCGACATGGAGCGATAGTGGATGTCGGCCCCGATCAGGTCTTTCGCCTGCTGTTGGGTTTCCTGAAGCAGCTCTTCGCGCCGCCCGCAGATCATCACCTTGGCGCCGAGCCGGGCGCAGAGAAAGGCCATCGCCTTGCCCATGCCCTGCGAGCCGCCGGTGATGAGAAAGCGCTGCCCCTCGAGCAGGTCAGGGGCGAAGATCGTCTTTTGCGTCGCCAGTTCCTCGGGCGTGAGGCCCCAGTTGGGTTTCTGCGGTGTCTGGTCGTTCATTGTGTCCTCCCGAAATCGGCGTCGCGTTTCTCGGCATAGGCCGCGATACCTTCACGGCTGTCCTCGGATCGCATGAGCCGGTCTGCATTTGCGTGCCCCCGATTGATCGCAGCGGGGAGCGGTTCGTTCTGTGCGTCGTTGAAAAGCGCCTTGCCGAAGCGGATCGCTTTCCACGAATTGGCGAGCATGGTGTCGGCAAAGGCCAGCGCCTCGTCCATCAGGCGATCACGCGGGACGGTGCGGTTGACCACGCCGAGCGCTTCGAGCCGTTCGGCGGGCAGGAGCGTGCCGCATGTGATGATCTCCATCCCGATCTGACGGGGGAGTTGCTGGGCCAGACGCTGCACGCCGCCGGTAAAGGCGACCATACCACGTTTCACTTCGGGCAGGCCGAACAGCACGCCTTGGGCGGCGATGAGGCAGTCGCAGGCCAGTGCGATCTCGAACCCGCCTGCGACGGCGGCGCCGTTGATCGCGCCGATCACCGGCTTCTCGATTACCCGTTCGGTGACGCCGCAGAACCCCGCGCCGGGCACCAGACCGTGACCCGCGCCACGCTCGGCCGCTTCCTTGAGGTCCATTCCGGCGCAGAACGCCTTGTCGCCCGCGCCGGTCAGGATGATCGCGCCGACCTCGGGGTCGGCCTCGGCCTCACGCAGGTAGCGGTCGACGAGGTAGGAGCCGTGGGCATCCATCGCGTTCGAGACATGCGGGCGGTTCAGCGTGATGACGCAAACCGACCCGTGCCGCGCGGCAAGAACCGGCGGCTCGGGGGAGGTGGCTGTCATCTCGGGTCAGCTTTCGGCAGGCTCGGCGGGCGCCTTGGCCTCGGCCGGGTCGAAGTCCGTCACCCAGTCGCCCAGCTTGTCCGGGACTCGCAGCTCTTCGGCCACGCTGGCGGCGCCGATCCGTTTGTCGAGTTCGGCGTGCCAGTGGTAGATGCGACGCTCCTGATAGTTCAGGGGGAAGCCGCGCAGGCCCGCGCTTTCGACGGATTTCTGGATCTTGTCGGCGAATTGCAGGTCTTCGTCCAAGATGTCGACGAAGTTCTTGATCCGCATGTCCCACCGTTCCGGGCGCTCGCCGTCACCCCAGGAGGGGGCGAACCAGTGAACCTCGATCGTCATGGTGTCGATCGAGTCCGGCCAGAAGCACAGGACCGGGATACCGGCGGGCGCAACGGGCGACACGAAGTTCGGGTAGGCGAAGAGCGAGTAGTTCGTGGTCTCGAAATACGGGTCCACCCCTTCGACTTCCGGCAGGCCTTTGACCCCCGGATCTTTCCAACCTTCGCGCTTGTAGGGCGTGACCATGCGGCTGTGGCCCTTGTCCCAGAGCGTGATCGCGGTGCCGCGATGGTCGAGGAAGCGGTCGACGGTGTTCTGGTGGATCGACTTGAGGTGATAGGTCTCCATGAATGCGTCGAGCAGGATCTTGACGTTGCAGTTGACCTTGATCGCCTGTTTGTCGACGAGGATGAGCGTGTCGGGCTTGACCTCGTCCAGATCGCGCGCCGCCGGTCCGAGATAGTCGCGCAGCGGCTCGGCGTCGGGGTCGAGGTTCACGAAATAGAGGTTGCCGATGTTTTCGCAGCGGACCTGAATGAGACCGCGGCAGGACATGTCGAGATCGACGAAATCGCGACGGTCGCGCAGATTGATCAGCTCGCCGCGGGTGTTGTAGGTCCAGCCGTGGTATTTGCAGGTCACGCCGCGCGACTTGCCGTTTTCCTCGGTCACGACCGGCGCGCCGCGATGGCGGCAGGTGTTGTAGAAGCAGCGGACCTCGTTGTCCTCGCCCCGGATGAAGAACAGCGGTTCGCCAAGGCGTGTCCACTGGACGTAGGAGCCGACCTCGGGCACCTCGTCGGCGTGGATCGCGTAGACCCATGTCTTGTGCCACATCTGTTCGATTTCGAGCTTGTTGAACTCGGGGTCGACATAGCGGCCGCCGGGAATGTCGGGCAGTTGCGGAAACCCTTCGGGCGGACCGCCGCGCTTGGATTCGTAGGCTTGCTGGTCCTTGATGGACTGCACTTCGCTTTGCTTCATGGGTTTTCCTCCTCATCTCGCCCGAGCCGAGGCCTGCGAGTGTGAATTTGTTGTATTTTATCAGTGAGCCTCGTATATGCAAACACTAAGTTCCGTATTTTTAAGGGGGCAGGAATGGGCAGACGTTTCGGCAAGATCATGCAGTTGGGCTATGTCGTCCGCGACCTCGACGCGGCGGTGGATCATTGGGTCAACGTGATGGGGGTGGGGCCGTTTTTCGTTACGGGAACAGTGCCTTATGCGCGCGTCACGTTCCGGGGTCAGCCCTGCGATGCCGAGACGCGAGTGGCGATTGCAAGCCATGACGGGATGCAGATCGAGATCATCCAGCAGACCGCCGGGGGCCCCTCGATCTTTACCGAATTCCTCGACGCGACCGGGGGCGGGCTGCATCACGTCTGCGCGCTGTCGGAGAATCTCGAAGCCGACCTTGCCCAGTGGGCCGACAAGGGAATCGGCGTGTTGCAGGGGGGAGTGACGAAAGCCAAGATTCCTTTCGCCTACCTCGACACCGACCCGGACAACGCGGGCCGCGTTCTGGAGCTGGTTCAGCCGAGCGCCGGATTGCTCAGGTTCTTTGACAAGATCGACGAGACCTGCGCGGCCTGGGATGGGGTAAATCCTCGCATCGACTTGTGATTGTATGCGTTGACCGTATCCTATGGATACAATAACGTGAACGGGGAACCAGGGAGGACCACATGCCCAAGATCAATGCCGTCGATCGGGACGGGACCGAAAAAGTCATCGAAGCAGACAACGGCATTTCGCTGATGCTCAACCTGCGCGACAACGGCGGGCTCGATATCGCGTCGATCTGCGGCGGGATGTGTTCCTGCGCGACCTGTCATGTGTACGTCGACAAAGACTGGCTCGACAAGACCGGCGAGCAGTCGCCGGACGAATACGAGCTGGTCGAATTCTCGGAGCACTATCAGGAGAATTCGCGCCTGTCGTGCCAGATCGAGATGTCGGACGAGCTTGACGGGATCAAAGTGACGCTCGCCCCCGAGGATTGATCCCCGGGGCCTGAGGTCAGAGCGGACGCAGGGTGTAACGACTGATCCTGTCGTCCGCGATTTCGAACCAGACGAAGAACGGCTTGGTTTCACCGCCCGGCCCCTCGACCAGCCCGAGAAACGCGCCCTTGTCGCCCTCCATCACGAGGGTTTCGATGCGATGCGTGATCCGGGCTTCGGCCAGTTGGGCGACACGGTCCGACAGAAACGCCTCGACCTCGGCGCGGCTGCCGAACCCAGACGGCTCGGCGCGGGCAAAGCCGTGGTGGGCCCAGACCTGCGCATGGGACCAGTCGACAGTCTCGGACAGAGCCGAACACGCGCGGGCCATGTCGCCCGCGTCGATCGCGTCGTAATAGGTGTGCTGGATCAGGCGGATGGCGTCTTCACGCGTGGCCGTCATTGCTCCAGCATCTCTTTCAGTTTGAACTTCTGGATCTTGGACGAGGACATCGGCCATTCGGTGATGAACCGAACCTCACGCGGGACTTTGAAGCTCGAGAACTTGTCTTTGCAGTAGTCGATCAGCTCCTGCGGGTCCGGGTTCGCGCCCGGCACAAGTTCGACAAAGGCGACCGGCACCTCTTGCAGGCGCGGATCGGGCTTACCGACCACCTGACAGAACTTGACCGCGTCGTGGCCCATGACCACTGCTTCGATTTCCTGCGCCGCGACGTTTTCTCCACCGACCTTGAGCATGTCCTTGAGGCGACCGTGATACATCAGCGAGCCTGCCGCGTCGAAGGCCCCGAGGTCGCCGGTGTGGAACCAGCCGTCACGCTTGGCCTCGGCGGTCTTTTCCGCGTCCTTGTAATACTCGGTGAAGACCGAGTAGCCGCGCACGCAGATCTCGCCGATTTCGTCCGGGCCGCAGGGGCCGGTTTCGGGATGCACGATCTTGACCTCGAGCCCGTCGAAGGGCTTGCCCAGACGGCGGGTGCGTTCCTCGTAGCTGTCTGACGGAAAGCTGGTCGTCACGGTGCCGGAGGTTTCGGTCATGCCGAAAGTGCCGACCTGAATGGCGTTGGGGATCTTGTTCTGGATCGCCTTGGCAAAGGCCTCGGGCTGCATCGCCATGTTCGAGTTCATGATGCGGATCGACGACAGGTCGCGTTTGTCGAAATCCGGGTGATAGATCATGTCGCCGATGAAGGTGCCGAAGCTCGGATAGGTCACGGTGGCCTTTTCCGCCTCGATCATTTCAAGCGCCACGCCGGCCTCGAAGTATTGCATCGACAGGTAGGTGGCGCCGACCGAATAGGCGGCGCAGAGCGGGAACATGGCCCCGATATGGTACATCGGCAGCGGCGACCAGAACACGTCGCTCTCGGTCATCTCGTAGCGCTTGGCCATCGCCTGACCGGTGCGGATCAGGCTTTCGTGCGAGATCATACAGCCCTTGGGCTGCGAGGTCGTGCCGGAGGTGTAGAGCATCAGCGCAGTGTCGCGCACGCGCACCCGGTTGCGCAGGGTTTCGATGGTTTCGGCAGGTACGGTTTCGGCGGCTTCGCGGAACGCCTTGTCGGTGGTGAAGCCCGGCGTTTCGTCGTCGCCGATCAGGATCAGACGCTTGAGGAGCGGCGCACGGGCGAGGTCGAGGTCGGCGTTCACCGGCTGGTCGGCCAGTTCCGGCACCGCCTCGTTCATCCGGGCGACGAAGTCGAGGCCCTCGGTCACTTTGCCCTGCGTGACAACTGCGGTCATGTCGGCGTTCTCGACCACGAAGCCAAGCTCGTCACCCCGGTAACGGGCGTTGATCGGGATCGACACGGCCCCGAGCAGGGCGATGGCGAAGAAGCTTTCGACGGTCTCGAGGCTCGACGGCAGGAGGATGCCCACGTGATCGCCCGGCCGCACGCCCATCGCGTAGAAGCCGCGCGCGCGCATGACGGTGTTGTCGACCAGTTCCGCGAAGGTCAGGCGACGCTCCGGAAACACGATTGCGTCCTTGTCCGGATACGCCGAAGCGGTCCTGAGCAGCAGATCGCCCAATGTGGTGATTGCCGTGTACGCCTTGAAATCAAGCATTGTCGCTCCTCCCGTCAGTGCCATGTGGGCCTCCCTCGTCCGAATTGAGTATGTAAAACATGCCAACCGTATACAAGAGGGATTCGCGCAAAACCCTTTTGAAACAATGTTGCGTGCGCGTGTTTCTTTTGAAATTCCGCTGGGTTCCGCCCGGATGGGCCGGCCCGGACCTGGCATTTGGACAAGTTTCGGGTTGATTGTTTTGTATATTTATGAACACTTCGTCCATACAAAAAGCGGACCGGGACATGCCGTCGGCCCCTCCGAAACAAACAACGACCACGTTGGGACGGCACTGCAAAGGGAGGAACGAATGAAACTCAAGACACTTATGCTTTCGGCATCCAGCGCGGCTGCGGTGATGCTGTCCGGCGTCGCCGCTCAGGCGGAAGATTACAAAGTGGTGATTCTCCAGTCGCTCACCGGCGGCGCGGCCTTCATCGGTAAGAACGTCGCTGACGGCGCGGTGCTCGCAGCGGAGGAGCTGAACGAGCAGGGGTTCTTTGGCGAGGGCAACAAGGTGGTGTTCTCGGTCGAGGATGACGCGACCGACCGCACCCAGACCCTGTCGCTGATCACGCGCCTTGCGGCCGACCCCAGCGTTCTCATGGTCATGGGCCCGACCTCGGGTTCGGTTGCGATGGCAGGTGCCAACGTGGCGAACGAGCGGGAATTCCCGGTGATGACGACGACGAACTCGATGGAAGTGATCGAGAACGGTCCGTGGTCCTTCATCATGACCCAGCCCGCCAGCATCACGATGCCGTTCATCGCGGATTACACCGCCGAGACGCTGGGCGTCGAAACCTGCGCCGTGATCGGCGTGAAGGACAACGAAGCTTACGTCGCGTTGCAGCGGATGTACGAGGGCCTCATCACCGAAGCCGGTGTCGAGATCGTCTCGAACGACGGTGTCGCACTGGCCGACAGCGATTTCTCGGCGCTGGCCACCAAGATCGCCACGGCGGATCAGGATTGCGTCTTTGTCGGCACGCCCGCAGCGCAAGGGGCCAACATCATCCTGCAGCTCAAGCAGGCCGGGCTCGACCCCGATACCGCGATCCTCGGGCACAACGCGTTCGCCTCGCCGACCTTCATCGAAAAGGGCGGAGCGGCTGTCGAGGGCGTTTACCTGATCGGGGCCTGGGTGCCGGGCGGTGACGACGAGTTCTCGTCGGCTTTCGCCACCAGCTTTGAAGAAAAGATGGGTTTCCCCGCCGACGAGTGGAACGCGATGGGCTATTCCGGCATGCAGGTCGTGGCGCATGCGGTGCGTGACGCGGTCGAGGCCGGAAACGCCACCCGTGACGGCGTGCGTGTCGCGCTCGGCGAGCAGAAAGACATCCCGGTCGTCGTGGGGACGCATACCTACAGCTACGACGAAGAGCGGGTGCCGTTCTTCGGCATGAAGGTTCTGCAGGTCACCGACGGCGCGTTCGCCATCGCCCCCGAATAAGGAACTGCACCGGTCGGGGGCGCGTGGGCGCCCCTGACCACACGTCCAACGGGGACCCGCGCCCCGCAATCTGGGTGGATTACATGCTTTCACAGCAAATCCTGAACGGCCTCGTATCCGGTTCGGTCTACGCGCTGTTTTCACTCGGTTTCACGCTGATCTTTGGCGTTCAGAAACTGCTCAACTTCGCACACGGCGCCACGTTCATGGCGGGTGCGTTCATCGCCTATTACTGCACGATCAGCGGGCTGCCCTTCGTCATGGCCATCGGGTTCTCGATGCTGGCCACGGGGTTGATCGCGATCCTGATCGACCTGATCGCGTTCCGAACGCTGAGAAAGAGGGGGAATGCGGAGTTTCCCGCGCTTGTGTCATCAATCGGGGTCGATCTGATCCTCGTGTCGATCGCGCAGCAGGTGTCGAACACGCAGGTTCTGAACTTTCCCTTCGGGACTTTCCCGATCCAGTTCTACGATGTCTTCGGGCTGCGCATTTCGCTGTTGCAGATCGTGATCCTCGCGACCGTCGCGGTGCTGGTCGCCGCCCTGATCTTTTACCTGAAAAAGACGACCTTTGGCCGGCAGGTCCGGGCCGTGGCCACGAACGAGCGCGCCGCTGCGCTTTTGGGTGTGAACGCGCAGAGCGTCTATCTTCAGACCTTCTTCATCGCGGGCGCGCTGGCCGGTCTGGCCGGGGTTCTCATCGGTCTTCTGTTCAACTCGATCCAGTTCATGATGGGCGAGCCTTACATGCTGCGCGCCTTCGTGGTCGTGGTCATCGGGGGGCTGGGGAGCGTGCAGGGCGCCATCGTCGCCTCGCTCCTGCTCGGTGTCACGCAATCGCTGGCCGTCGCCTATCTGCCATCGGGGCTGACCGATGCGATCATCTTCGGCCTTCTTTTCCTCGTCCTACTCGTACGGCCCAATGGGTTGTTCGGTGACATCAACGCGGTCGCCGGGGGTACGCGCCAATGATTCAGATGTACTATGCCTATCAGCCGATCATCGACTTTTTCCTGTTGTCGGTGGGCTTTGGCTACAGCCAGCAGATCGCGCTGCGTGCGGGCGTGTTCTCGATCGGTACGGCAGGTTTCGCCGCCCTCGGGTCCTACTGCGTGGCGATCCTTGCCACCAAGACCGGGGTTCCGATCTTTCTGACCGTGATCTTGGGCACCGTGCTGGCCGCCGCCGTCGGGGGGCTCTTGGCGCTGCCGCTGGCCCGTCTGCGCGGCGCGTTCCAAGCCATCGCGACGCTGGCCTTCGTGCAGATCATCCTGTCGCTTCTGCTTTACGGTGAGGGGTTCACGGGGGGTGCGCTCGGCATCGTGGGAATCCCGCGTGAGGTGAATACGTGGATCCTGCTGATCATGGTCGGGCTGATCATGTACGTCATGTGGAACATCGGCCGGTCCGGCATGGGCCGGGTGTTCAACGCGCTCAGACAAGAGGAAAGTGTCGCCTCGTCGCTGGGTGTGAACATCGGCAAGTACCACATCATCGCCTTCATCATCTCGGGCGCGATCGCGGGTCTCTTTGGTGGGCTTCAGAGCCTCTACACCTTCCAGATCGAGCCGCATAACTACGGCTTCCACTTCATCGTGAACATGCTGACCATCGTGATTTTGGGCGGGCGCACCACGCTCCTCGGCCCGATCATGGGCGCGCTCATCATGGCGATTCTGCCAGAGATTGCGCGGCCCCTTGCCGAGAACCGGCAGGCTGTGAACGGTGTGATCCTGATCCTCGTCATCACCTTCCTGCCGAACGGCGTGGGCGACGAGATCGTGTTCTGGTTCCGCCGCCGCAAACAGGCGCGTCAGCAACAGAAACGTGCCAGCGATAAGGAGGGCAACGATGCCGTCACTTCGTCTTGAGAACGTGGCCAAGCATTTCGGCGGCCTGAAGGCCGTCGACAAGGTCACGATGGAGGTCCTGCCGGGTGAGATCACCGGGCTGATCGGCCCCAACGGCGCGGGCAAGTCCACGGTGGTCAACATGATCTCGGGCGTTCTGGCGCTGACCGAGGGCGACATCACCGTCGACGGTGTGAGCGTCGCCACCGACCGGGCCGACATCGTGTCGCGCAAGGGCGTGGCGCGGACGTTCCAGAACATCCGGCTGTTGCCCGAGGCCACGGTGCTGGAGAACGTGCTGATCGGGTTTCACCGGCGCGAAGAGGCGGGCGTTCTGAGCCAGCTTCTGGGCCTGCCGTCGGCACGGCGCGACACCAAGGTGTTCGAGGAAAAGGCGTGGGATCTGCTCAAACGCTTCCGCATGGAAGAGTTCGCCGAGTTCGAGGCAGGCAACCTTGCCTATGGGCACCAGCGCCGGGTCGAGATGATGCGCGCCATCGCCGCCGAGCCGGACATCGTTCTGCTGGACGAACCGGTGGCGGGGATGAACGACGTGGAGAGCGATGAGCTTGCCGTCATCTTTCGCGAACTGGCCGAAAGCGGCATGGGGCTTTTGCTGATCGAGCATAACGTCGGCTTTGTCACGCGCCTGTGCAAAAAGGTCTATGTGCTCGACTCTGGTCGGATGATCGCCTCGGGCGATCCGGAAACCGTCACCCGCGACCCGCAGGTGGTCGCGGCCTATATCGGGACATCGGGGCACTGACATGACGACACTCAAGATATCCGATCTGCATGTATCCTATGGCGGGGTGAAGGCGCTGCGCGGCGTGTCGCTCCATATCGAAAAAGGCGAGATGGTCGCGCTCATCGGGTCGAACGGCGCCGGGAAATCGACGCTGCTCAACGCGCTGTCGAACGTGGTCAAGCGCAAGTCCGGCGAGATCGTGTTCGAGGGGCGCGAGACCAAGGGCATGTCGCCCTATGCGGTGTCGCGTGCCGGTCTGCTTCATGTGCCCGAGGGGCGGCAGGTTCTGTCGGACATGAGCGTGTACGAAAACCTTCAGGTCGGGCTGATTGCGCGTGGCAAGCGCGAGACGATCTATTCGCTCGACCATGTCTATGAACTTTTCCCGGTGCTTGAAGAACGCCGGGACCAGATCGCCGGAACGCTCTCCGGCGGACAGCAGCAGATGCTGGCCATCGGTCGCGCCCTGATGGGTGGTCCGCATCTGTTGCTTTTGGACGAACCCTCGCTGGGTCTGTCGCCGCTCATCACCGATCAGGTGTTCGACGCGCTCAAGAAACTGAACGCCGAGGGGCTGACGGTGTTGTTGGTCGAACAGAACGCCCACCGGGCGCTCGAGGCGACGAGCCGGGCCTATGTGCTCGACCGGGGTCAGATTTCGTTCGAGGGGGCGAGCAGCGAGCTTGCGGGCAATCAGGCCGTCATCGACAGCTATCTGGGCGCCTGAGCCGTGCAGGGTCTGACGCTTCATTCACTGTCGCTGCGCGATGTGCGCCCCGTCGATCTGCCGGGCATAGCGCGGGGTGTGGGGATCGACACGGTGTCGATCTTTGTCACGCCGCCGTCGCCCGATCTCGACATTTTCCCCCGGATCGAACCGGGTGAGGTGGGCGCGTTTCGGGCCGCCTGCGCCGAGCATGGCGTGGGGGTTCACAACGTCGAGGTGTTTTCGATCGGGCCGGAGACGGATGTGGCCGATTTCGACGCCGGGCTCGATATCGGGGCCGAGGTCGGGGCCAGTCGTCTGACCGCGCTGGTGCAGGACAAGGACGCGGCGCGGGCGGGGGACAACCTGATCGCGCTCGCCGACGCCGCCAAGGCGCGGGGCATCCATGTCAGCATCGAGTTCATGAAGTTCTCGCAGTGCCGCTCCATCGGGGCCGGGGCCGAGCTGGTGACGCGGCTGGGGCATGACAACCTGAGCCTGCTGGTCGATCCGCTGCATCTGTTCCGCACGGGCGGGTCGGTCGCCGACCTGCGCGGGGTGGACCCGGCGGTGATCGGGGCCGCACAGATTTGCGACGGGCCGATGGTGGCCCCTGAAAGTCCCTTCGGTGAGGCGGTCGAGGATCGCGGGCTGCCGGGCGAGGGGGAGTTTCCGCTCACGGATTTCCTTGCCGCGCTGCCCGAGGGCACGCCCATCGACATGGAAGTGCCGATGAAACGTTTCGCCAAGGCGGGGCTCACGCCTGCCGAGCGCGCCGCGCGACTGGTCGAGGCCACACGCAAACTCATGACCCGGGAGACCGCCTGACAGGCCCCGGCATCTATCAGAACAGACGGAGTCCAGATGACCCAAGACATCAAGACCGCCTTCGGGGCGACCAGCACAGGTGTGAAACGAGCCGCCGTGATCGGCGCAGGGTCGATGGGCGGCGGGATCGCGGCGCAGTTCGCGAATGCGGGCATCCCGGTGGACCTGATCGACATTGCGGGCGGCGAGAGCCGGAACGGACCCGCCGAGGCGGGGCTGGCGCGTCAGATCAAGGCAGGCGGTTTCATGGGGCAGGCGGCGGTCAGCCTCGTCCGGGTCGGCAACATCGACGACGATCTGGCGCGGGTGGCCGAGGCCGATTGGATCGTCGAGGCGATCATCGAGGATTTTGCGCTAAAGCAGGATCTTTACGCCAAGCTCGAAGCGCACCGCAAACCCGGCAGCACGGTGTCGTCGAACACCTCGACGCTTCTGCGCGGGGCGCTGGTCGAGGGGCTGCCGGAGAGTTTCGACCGCGATTACGTCATCAGCCATTTCTTCAACCCGCCGCGTCATATGCAGCTGCTCGAAGTGGTGGATGGGCCGACGTCGGACCCCGCGAGCGTTGCGCGCGCGTGGGAGGCGGGGCGCAGTGTTCTGGGCAAGACGGTCGTGGCGTGTCGCGACACGCCCGGTTTCATCGCGAACCGGATCGGGTGCTACTGGATGGCGATGGCCGTGCTGGAGGCCGAGCGTCAGGGGCTGACGGTGGAAGAGGCCGATGCGGTGATTTCGGCCTTCGGTGTGCCACGCACGGGGGTCTTTGGCCTGCTCGATCTGATCGGCATCGACCTGATCCCGCTGGTCTGGGGCAGTCTGATCCGCTCGCTGCCCGAGGGTGACGGGGCGCATGACTTTGACCTTGCCGCGTCCGAACTGTCGGCGCGGATGCAGGAGGCCGGGCGCTTTGGTCGCAAGGCCGGGGGCGGGTTCTATCGCAAGGCCGAGGACGGCGCGCGCGAGGCGCTGGACCTCACGACGCATGACTATCGCCCGCAGGAGAAGCCGCCGGAGTTGCCCGGTGGCGGTCGCGACCTTGCCGCGCTGATCGCGGCGGGCGGCAAGCTGGGGGAGTATGCGTGGTCGGTGCTGCGCAACCTCGTCAGCTACACGGCGACCGTGGCCGACGAGATCGCGCATGATCTGCCGGGGATCGATACGGCGGTGTCGCTGGGTTACGGCTGGCGCGAGGGTCCGTTCCGGCAGGCCGACCGCGTGGGCGCGGCGGCGATTGCCGAGCGCATCACGGGCGAGGGCGGGACGGTGCCTGCGTTGCTTACTGCTGCGGCCGAGGCGGGCGGGTTCTATGACGGCGATGCGCCGCGCGTGGACCTGTCGGGTGCGCCGGTCACGGCGAGCACGGCCGAGGCGTTGGATGCCCCGGCGGTTCTGACCGAGACTGCGGCCGCGCGGCTCGAGGATGCGGGCGACGGGCTGGGCATTCTGCGCATCACCACCAAGATGGGCGTCTTTGCGCCCGAGGTCTTTGACGTCTTTGACGCGGCACTGGCGCGGCGCGATCTGACCGCGCTCGTCCTTGCCCCCGCGACGCCCAAGGCGTTTTCCGCCGGGGCGGATCTG
The DNA here is from genome assembly GCA_036154315.1 of Pseudomonadota bacterium. Classification (GTDB taxonomy): domain Bacteria; phylum Pseudomonadota; class Alphaproteobacteria; order Rhodobacterales; family Rhodobacteraceae; genus Maritimibacter. The sequence goes on along the minus strand of JAYZLL010000040.1, from coordinate 5,838 downwards.
GCGAGCTTCCTCAAGCTGGCCGAAGACCCCGCCGCGCTCGACACCTTCCTTGCCCGTGGCCAGTCGGTTTTTGCCGCGCTGCGCACCGCGCCGGTTCCGGTGGTCTCGGCGGTCCGGGGGCTCGCCCTTGGGGGCGGGTGCGAGGTGACGCTGCACAGTGACCGGGTCGTGGCCCATGCCGAGGCGCGGTTCGGTCTGCCGGAAACCCGTCTGGGCATTCTGCCGGGCTGGGGCGGTTGCACCCGGATGTTCGCGCGGTTCGCGGCTGCGGGCGGCACCCCGGACGAGGTCGCTGCGCGGGTGGTCGAGACCCTGCTGCCCGGCCCGATGAGCACCTCGGCGCCCCATGCGCGCGAGATGGGGCTTCTGAGCGCCGAGGACGAGATCGTCATGCATGGCGACGATGTCGAGGCTGCGGCCTGCGAGATCGCGCGCGGCATGGTGGAGGGCTATGTTCCGCCCGCGCCGTTGGAGTTGAGCGTTGCCGGAAAGGCCGGGCTGGAGGCTGCGTTGGCCGGCACCCGCGCCCGGCATGAGGCGGGTGAGATCGACGCCCATACGCTGACCGTTGCGGGCGATGTGGCCCGTGTGGTGACGGGGGGCGATGCCGAGGCGGGTACCGTGGCCGAGACTGCGTTGCTCGACCTTGAACGCGAGGCGGTGCTGCGCATGTCGCAGCGCGATGAAACCCGCGCTGCAATGCTCAAGACGCTGGGGAAATAAGCGGTAGGCGCTAAACCAGCGCCTCCACCTCTTCCCGGATGATCTTGCCGCTGACGGACCGCGGCAGATCGTCCATCTCGACGAAGAGCACGCCCTTGGGCCGTTTGTAGCCCGCGAGTTCCGCACGGCAGAGGGCGATCACGTCGTCCTCGGTCATGTCGGCGGCGCGCACCACCACGGCCACGGGCACTTCGCCCCACCGGTCGTCGGGCTTCTTGACCACGATGGCATCGGCCACGCGGGCGTCGGACAGGAGCACGCGCTCGATCTCGGCCGGGTAGATGTTTTCACCCCCCGACTTGATGAGGTACTTGGAGCGGCCCGCAAAGAGATAGCCGTCACCGACCTTGCGGAACATGTCGCCCATGCGGAACCAGCCGCCGGCAAAGTCCTTTTCATTCACCTCGTCGTTGTTCCAGTAGCCGGAAAAGAGCGTCGGGCCGCGTACCCAGGCCTCGCCCGCTTCGCCGTCCGGCACCTCGGCCCCGTCGGGGGTGCAGAGGCGCAACTCGGTGAGCAGGGTGAGCTGCTTGGGAAAGGTCGTCGGGCGGGTGCCCGGCGCGATCAGGTTGGCCGAGAGCGGCGCCATCCCGGTTTCGGTCGAGCCGAAACTGTCGAGATAGGGGGCACCCACGAGGGCCGTGATCTCGGCGATGGTGTCGGAGGGGACGAGGTCCGCCATGCAGCCCACGGCGCGCACGCCTTTGATGGTCGGTTTGCGTTCTTTCAGCGCCTCGATCAGCGGGTCGATGGTGGCGGGCACGAGCATGAGCCAGCCGATGGGGAAACGGCCGAGCGCGTCGATGATCTTGTCCACGTCGAAGCCGTCGATCACATAGCCCGGCGCGCCCGACATTAGCGCGGTACACAGGTGTTCGGTGCCGCCCATGTGGAACATCGGGGCCCATGAGACATAGCCGTCGCCAGGCAGGATGCCGAGGTCGAGCCGCATCGAGCTCATCCGATTGAGCTGGGCGCGGTGGCTGATGACGGCGGCCTTGGGGCGGCCCGTGGTGCCGGAGGTGTAGATGATGAAGAGCCCGTCCTCGGGCTCAGCCACGCAGTCGGTGTCACCGTCGGCGCTGAGGTCGTCGAAGGTCGCGACCGGCACTCCGGCGGCCACGGCCTGTGCGGTGTCCATGTAACGCGGCGAGGCGACGATGAGCGCGGGTTCCACGAGCGCCGTGCAATAGGCAAGCTCGGCTTCGACCAGCCGCACATTGGTGCAGGCCGTGATGAGACCCAGCTTGGCGCCTGCAAGTTGCAGGATCGTGTAGCCGATGCAGTTCTCGGAAATAACCGCGATCCGGTCGCCGCGCTTCAGCCCCCTCTCGGCAAGCGACGCCGCGCATCGGTCGATGGTGGCGAGGAGGTCGCGAAACGTGAGGTCGGTGTTGCCATCCGTGAGCGCGAGTTTGTCGGGCACCGTGCGGGCGCGCATGGCGATCAGCGGATAAACGGTCGTCTGGGCGGCGCGTGAGATGGGGGTCATTCCGGCTCTCCGAAAGTAAAGGTCGCGGTGACGACGGGGGTGCCGTCGCGCAGGAGGGTCGCCTCGCTTCCGTCGGTGCGGGCGATGAGGTGGTCGTCTTCGAGGACGTTGCCGATGAACCGGGCGTCGACCGAGGCGAACACCGTGTCCGGGTCGTCCTGCATCAGTGCGCTCATCAGATAGGCGAGGTTGGCGGGGCCGGGGTTCACCCGGTTCGGGCCGAAACCCGCCGCCTGGGCCGCCTCGCGCGTCAGGTGAATCTGGTTGTCGTCATTCAGCAGGGTGCACCAGTCGGCCATGTCCGGGCCGGAAACGGGGCCGAAGGGCGTGTCGGATTGGGTCATGCGTCGCCTTTTGCGGGAAAGATGATGTGGAGGGCGATTTCGGTGAACGGGGTGTCATCGGCGAGCGCGATGGCCAGATGCAGGTGATCGGCATGGCCGTAGCGGCGGCTCGGCTTGCGCTCGATCGCGGCGACACGGGCGGTCACGCGATAAGTCCGGTCGACCAGCAAGGGGCGGGTGAGGGCGATCTGGCAGCGGGCCAGAACGGGGCCGCCCGCAAAGTCGAGGCCGAGGCTCTCGCTCAGATCCTTGATCGGCATCGGCAGGCCGCCGAGTGCGCCCACGAAGGCAAAAATCGGGTGGGCCCGGTCGTCGGTGCGCGCGGGCGCGCCTGACATGCGCCGGACGGCATCATCGCGCGCGGCGGACAAGTCGAATTTCCCCGGCGCAAGGGCCGGATATGCCGGTGTCTCGGCCATTTTCGTAAGGTCTCCTCCACTTACCGCCTGTATGAGTATACGAAACGTATCTTTGAGTATACAGATAATCCAACAAACCCGGAGGAGTGGACGGATGGAGCGGATGGAAGACAGGCTGGCGATCCTCGAAGTGATCGCGGGCTATGGCGATGCGGTCAATCGGCGCGACGGTGAGGCGTGGATCGCTTGCTGGACAAGCGATGCTGTGTGGTCGATCCGCGACAAACGGATCACCGGCGCGTCAGATATCCGTGCCGCGTGGGAGGGGGCGATGGCGGGCTATGCGCAGGTGCATTTCTTCTCGAGCTTGGGCGCGCTGGAGCTTCGGGGCGACCGCGCTGCCGCGCGTGTGTATACGCAAGAGTACCTCAGGCCGCCCTCGGGTGAGATGCGGACGCAGATCGGCGAATACGACGACGAACTGGTGTGCGACGGTGGCGTCTGGCGCTTTGCCGAGCGCAGTTTTAGGGTGCGCGACGCGTTCTAGCCGCGCCGCTCAGGGGATCGGGTCGACCGTGGGCGCTTGCGCCTTGACCTTGCTCTCGCGGTAGATCGTGTAGAGGCCCGAGGCCACGACGATGCCCGCGCCGACCCATGTGAAGAGGTCGGGGAGGGTGCCGAAGACGAGAAAGCCCCAGATCGTCGCGAAGATGATGAGCGAATAATGCATCGGGGCGAGGACGACGGCATTCGCCGTCTCCAGCGCGCGGATGATGAGGAATTCGCCCGCTGCCGCGACGGTCGCCATGAGCGCGAAAAGGGCGAGGTGCAGCGGCTCCACCGGGGTTTTCCACACCAGCACCATCGGGATGAACAAGAGGACGCAGGCGGTGATCGCGGTATAGGCCACGGTCGTCATGGTGCTTTCGCTGCTGCCGAGATAGCGCGAGACGATCTGACGCCCGGCGAAACAGGCGGCCGCCAGCAGGACAAAGGCGATGGCGGGATGCAACAGGCCCGCGCCGGGGCGGATGATGATGAGCACGCCGACGAAACCGACCGCGATGGCGAGCCAGCGGCGGATGCCCACGGGCTCTTTCAGCAGGAGCGCACCGAGTATGGTCACCATGAACGGGGCGACGAAACTGACCGCCGTGCCCTCGGCCAGCGGAACGTATCGGATCGCGATGATGAAGCTCAGGGACGATACGATGGCGATGACGCCGCGAAAGATCTGAAGGCCCGGCGCCTTGGTGCGCAGCATGCCGGGGCCCTTGAGGGCGAGCATGACCAGCACCACCGCCATGAGGCCGAAGAGGCGGACCCATGTGATCTGAAAGGCGTGGAAATCGGCGGTAAGGACCTTGGCCAGCATGTCTGCGCAGGAAAATGCGAAGAAGCCGCCTGTCATCAGGATCAGGCCTCGGCGGTTGCGGGCGGCGGTGTCGTCCCGCGATGCGATCGTATCGGTCATGAGGTCTTTTGATCCGTTCCGAGCCGCTTGTCGATGGGTCAAGCAGGTCATGGATCAGGGTCTTTCCCATACCGGGCGCGCAGCCTAGTGTCGGCCAAGGATGACGGCAGGCTTTGAGAGAGGCATTTATGGCAGGACGTTGGTACGACCAATTCACCATCGGCGAGGTGATCGAGCATGAGACGCGGCGCACGGTGACGGAAACCGACAGTGTCATGTTCACGACGATGACGATGAACCCGGCGGCGATCCATTTGGATTACGACTATTGCGAGGGCACGGAATTCGGCAAACCGCTGGTCAACTCGATCTTCACGCTGGGTCTCGTGATCGGGCTCTCGGTCGGCGACACGACCTTGGGGACGACGGTGGGCAACCTCGGCTTCAACGAGACCAAGTTCCCCAAGCCCGTGTTCTACGGCGACACGATCCGCGCCACGACCGAGGTGGTCGAGATGCGTGAGAGCAAGTCGCGGCCCACCCAAGGCATCGTCACCTTCGTCCATCGCGGCATTAATCAGCGCGGCGAAGTGGTCTGTGAATGCCACCGTCTGGCCCTGATGATGAAGGCCCCGGCATGAGGCTGACCTCGCTTTTGTTCGTCCCGGCGGATTCCGAGAAGAAGTTCGAAAAAGCCAAGGGCATCGGCGCGGACGGGCTGATCCTCGACCTCGAGGACAGCGTCGCGCCCTCCGGTAAGGTGGCGGCGCGCGAGGGTCTGGGGGCGTGGATCGACGCCGCGAATGGTCCGCGCGACTGGGCGTTCTGGGTCCGGGTCAATCCGCTCGATACCGGGATGACCGCCGACGATCTGGCCGCCGTGGTGCGCCCGGGTCTCGATGGGATCGTGCTGCCCAAGTCGAACGGCGGGCAGGATGTGAGGGCGGTGTCCGACATGATCGACCCGCTGGAGGCGGCGGCGGGCATGGAACCCGGCACGGTGAAAATCGTGGTGGTCGCGACTGAAACGGCGGCGGCGATGTTCAACCTGGCCTCCTACGCGCCTGCGCATCCGCGCCTCGCGGCCCTCACATGGGGCGCCGAGGATCTGGGCGCGGTGGTCGGATCGACCGCCAACAAAGGCCCGGATGGGGACTGGACGACCCCGTATCAACTCGCGCGCTCGCTGTGCCTGTTCGCGGCCGCCAACGCGGGCGTTCCGGCAGTGGATACGCTCTATGCGGACTTCCGCGATGGCGAGGGGCTGAAGGCCGCGTGCCGCGTGTCACGCCGAGACGGCTTCGTGGGCCGTTTGGCGATCCACCCGGCACAGGTCGCAGGCATCAACGAGGCCTTCGCGCCGTCCGACGAAGACGTGGCGCTCGCCCGCCGGATCGTCGCGGCCTTCGAGGACAACCCCGACCTCGGCACCATCGGGATCGACGGCAAAATGTACGACATACCGCACCTCAAAACCGCCCGCAGAACGCTGGCGTCCGTGCGCGA
>JAYZLL010000039.1:0-57820 GCA_036154315.1 Pseudomonadota bacterium | reverse complement strand
CAAGTTGCCCGAGGATTGGGAGCCGCGCGAGCAGACCCTGTTCAAGTCGACCGACTACGGCGACGATGTGGACCGCCCTATCATGAAATCGGACGGGGCCTGGACCTATTTCGCGCCCGACATCGCCTATCATTACGACAAGGTGACGCGCGGCTTCGATCAGTTGATCGACGTGTTCGGGGCCGATCACGGCGGTTACGTCAAGCGTATGAAGGCCGCCGTCGCGGCGCTGTCGGACAACAAGGTGCCGCTCGACATCAAGCTCACGCAGCTCGTGAAGCTCTACAAGAACGGCGAGCCGTTCAAGATGTCCAAGCGGGCAGGGACTTTCGTGACGCTCCGCGACGTGGTGGACGAGGTCGGGCCCGATGTGACCCGGTTCATCATGCTGACCCGCAAGAACGACGCGCCGCTCGATTTCGATTTCGACAAGGCGCTGGAGCAGTCCAAGGACAACCCGGTGTTCTACGTGCAATATGCCAATGCGCGGGTCCATTCGGTGCTGCGCAAGGCCGCCGACATTGGCGTCGTGCCGGGCGCGCCGTCGCTGACCGACGAGGCCGAGATCAAGGTTGCGCAGAAGCTGGCCGAGTGGCCGCGTCTGGTCGAGATCGCCGCGCGCACGCATGAGCCGCACCGGATCGCGTTCTATCTTTATGAACTGGCCAGTGAATTTCACGCGCTCTGGAACAAGGGGAATGATCACCCCGAGTTGCGTTTCTTGTCGGACAGTGACCCCCAAGCAACAGCCGCGAAAATTGCCCTGCCGAAAGCCGTTTCCGTTGTGATTTCAGCGGGTCTTGGTATTCTTGGTGTGACTCCGCTCGAAGAAATGCGCTGACGAACAGGCGCAGCCGGGCGGTCAGGAAAAGCTCAGATCCCGGGCAGTAAGCCCATAAAAACAAGGGTCGGGCGAGGCACGAGACGAGGGGTGGTCGATCTGAAGGGGTCGACTGTTCCGGAGTGAGGCAGGCAATGACGAACGCGAATTGGGGCGGTCCCCGCGCGGGACAATCCGGCTATCCGCAGCAAGGCCAGCAGGGCTATTCAACGCATCCTGAGGCGCGGGATCCGGCATGGCATGGGCAACCGCCCGTGACCCGGCAGGAGCCGCGTATGCAGGCGCAACACCCCGCGCCGCAGCAGCGCGCCCCGCAACAACAGCGCGTCCCGCAGCAGCAACACGCGCCGCAGCAACCGCCGGTCCAGCGGGCACCGCAGACACAGCCGCAAATTCAGCGGTCTGCACCGGCTCAGCCGCAGGCGCAACGCCATCCGCAGGCCCAGATGCCGCGTCAGCCGCATCCGCAGGCACAGAACGGGCAGGGCGGGCATCCGCAGGCACAGCATGCAGGCGGGGCGCATCCGCGCGCGCAGATGCAGGCGCAAGCGCACCCGCGTCAGGCTCAGGCCCCGCGTCCGGCGCAGCCGCAACCGCAGCGCCAGGCGGCCCATGCCGCGCCGCAGGCGCGCCCCGCGCAGCACGGGCAGGCTCAGGCCGCCCCGGCACCGAGGCCGCAGCCTGCGCCGCATTACGCACAACCCCAGATGCAGGCGCGTCCGCAGCCGCAGATGCAGGCCCAGCATGCGCAGCCCTATCAGCAGGCGCAGGCACAACCGCAGGCCTATGACTATCAGGCGGCGGACAGCTATTATGCCAGCCCGGATGTCCCGGTGGACGAGGCGCGCGGCCGGGTGGCCGGTGTCATGAACGGCGTCGGCGCGATCCTGTCCATCGCCCTCATCGGCGGTCTGGCGGTCTGGGGCTATCAGCTTGCCATGCGTGACGTGACCGAGGTTCCGGTCGTCGCCGCTCTCGAAGGTCCGATGCGCATTCAGCCCGACAATCCCGGCGGCGAAAGCGCCGAGCATCAGGGATTGGCCGTGAACAATGTGGCCTCTGCCGGGGCTGCAGAAGGGCCTGCGCGCCAACTCGTGCTTGCCCCGCCTGCCGAAAACCTTGCCGAGAACGACGCGCCCGCCGTGTCGACGCCGCGGATCGAGGCGACCCCGACGGCCGAAGCCGGTGACAGCCAGCCCACGCTGGGGACAGAACCGCTCGACGCGTCGATTTCGGATGAGGATGCCGAGGCCGCCGCGCGCGCAATGGCCGAACAGATCGCCTCGGACGCCGCGCCGCTGTCCGGGGAAGAGGCGGACCTGTCGATGACGGAAGAGGCCGAAGAACGTGCGCTCGCCGCAGCTCGCTCGGGCGAAATCGTTCAGCCGAACGTGCCGGGTGTGGCCGCGTCGCCGCGCCCGCGGGCCCGTCCGAACGACCTTGTCACCCGCGCCGCTGCCAGCCCGTCGACCGATGCGCTTCTGGCCGCCACGCAGGAAGCCACGCGTGAGGTCGCAGCGTCCGACATTCCGGCCGGAACACGGCTGGTGCAACTCGGTGCCTTCGACACCGAAGACGTTGCGCGCGCCGAATGGGACACGCTCAATGGCCGGTTCGCGGAATACCTCGATGGCAAGTCGCGGGTGATCGAGCAGGCGCAATCGGGCGGTAAGACGTTCTATCGCCTGCGCGCGATGGGCTTTGACGACCTGTCGGAAGCCCGCCGCCTGTGCTCGGCCCTGACCGCCGCAAAAGCCTCCTGCATTCCTGTCGTGACGCGCTGATCCGATGGGCGCGGGGGCCTATATTTTCGGCTGTGAAGGCCCGCGTCTCAGCCGCTGGGAACGCGACTTCTTTGCCGAGGCCGATCCGTGGGGCTTCATCCTTTTCGCGCGCAACATCGAAGACCCGGAGCAGGTGACGTGGCTGACCACGGAACTGCGTGAGGCGGTGGGGCGCGATGCGCCGATCTTTATCGATCAGGAGGGCGGCCGTGTCGCCCGGATGCGCCCGCCGCACTGGCGCGACTGGTTGCCCGCGCTCGAGCAGGTCAAGCTGACCAAGCGCAAAGCGGCCGAGGCGATGTATTTGCGCTACCGCATCATCGCGCATGAACTGCGCGCGGTGGGGATCGACGGGAACTGCGCCCCGGTGCTGGACCTCGTGCGCCCGGACACCCATGAAATCCTCGCGAACCGCTGCTACGGCGACGACGTGGTCAAGGTTGCGGACATCGCAGGTGCGGCGGCGACCGGCATGGTGGATGGCGGCGTGTTGCCGGTCATCAAGCATATCCCCGGTCATGGCCGTGCAACGGCGGACAGCCATCTGGAACTTCCTGTCGTGACGACCAAGGAAAAGGCGCTGAACGTCTCCGATTTCCTTGCGTTCCAATCGGTTTCGGGCCTGCCGCTCGCGATGACGGCACATGTGGTCTACGCCGATATCGACCCGGACGAGCCTGCGACGACCTCGCAAAAGATGATCACGATCATCCGGGACCGCATCAAGTTCGGCGGGCTTCTGATGTCCGACGATATCTCGATGAAGGCGCTTGCGGGCACGTTCGAGGACAAATGCGCCAATGCGCTGCAGGCGGGCTGTGACATCATCCTGCACTGCAACGGCGACCGGGATGAGATGGAGGCCGTCGCGGCCGCGTCAGGCCGCCTTGCCGGACATGCGCAGACGCGTGCCGATGCCGCGCTCACATGGCGCAAAGAGCCCGACGATATTGACATCGCGGCGCTGGACGCGGAGTTTCATGGCTTGATGACGCATCAGGCCGGGTAAGCCCCATCCATGTCAGACGACGACGAGTTTCAGGCAGACGTCCTGTCGGTCTCCGAAAGGATGGCCGCAGAAGCGCTGATCGTGGACGTCGACGGTTTCGAAGGCCCGCTCGATCTGCTGCTTACGCTGTCGCGCACGCAAAAGGTCGATCTGCGCAAGATTTCGGTGCTGGCGCTGGCCGAGCAGTATCTGGCCTTCGTCGAAAAGGCGCGCCATCTCAGGATCGAACTGGCCGCCGATTACCTTGTCATGGCCGCATGGCTCGCGTTCCTGAAGTCGCGCCTGCTGTTGCCGCCCGATCCGACCGAAGAGGGGCCGTCGGGCGAAGAACTGGCTGCGCATCTCGCGTTCCAGCTCGAACGTCTGCAGGCGATGCGCGACGTGTCGGCGCGGCTCATGGCGCGCGATCAGATGGGGCGTGACTTTTTCGTGCGCGGGCAGGTCGAGGTGGTCGAACGCCGCCGGACGGTCAGCTATACGGCCACGCTGCTCGACCTTATGCAGGGCTATGCCCGTATCCGCACCCGCGACGAGTTCCGCCCCTTCGTGATGGACCGCGAAAGCGTCATGACGATGGAGGAGGCGCTGGACCGGATGCGCCACCTGATCGGCTTCGCAGGCGAGTGGACCGACATCATGTCCTACATGCCCGAGGGCTGGGGCGCCGACCCGGTGCGCCGCCGCTCGGCCACGGCTGCGAATTTCGCGGCCTCGCTGGAACTCGCCAAGGCGGGCGCCATCGAAATCCGGCAGGGCGATACCTTCGCCCCGATCCAGATCCGCAGGAAACCGAATGACTGAAGAACACGACGCGGTCGAACAGGAAGAGAGCCTGTTCGAAGCCCCCCCGATGGGCGAGCAGGAACGGATGGTCGAGGCCATCCTGTTCGCGAGCGCCGAGCCGGTGACGGTGGCCGAGCTGTCAGGCCGCATGCCGCATGGGTCCGACCCCGCCGAGGCCATCGTCTATCTGCGCAAACGCTACGAGGGGCGCGGCGTGCGCATCGTGCGTGTGGGGGATGCCTGGGCGATCCGCACGGCGCCGGACCTTGGCTATCTCATGCAAAAGGAAACGGTCGAGACGCGCAAACTCAGCCGCGCCGCGATCGAGACGCTGGCGATCATCGCCTATCACCAGCCGGTGACACGCGCCGAGATCGAGGAAATTCGCGGTGTGTCGGTGAGCCGTGGCACCATCGACCAGTTGATCGAGATGGAGTGGATCCGCTTCGGCCGCCGCCGCATGTCACCCGGACGCCCCGTGACCTTCGTGGTGACGCAGGGCTTTCTCGACCACTTCGGTCTGGAAAGCGCGCGCGATCTGCCGGGGCTCAAGGAACTTCGCGCCGCCGGGCTTCTGGAAAGCCGTCCGCCGCCCCCGATGGGGGGCGAAGAGGACGAAGACGAGGACGACGAGGGCCAGTCCGAGCTTTTCGAAGAGTGATTCCTTTTTGTGAACCGTTCTGTTAATCTGACCGAAACGGGCAGAGGCAGGCCGATGAATATCGAACGACTGATCACGATGGTGACACGCATGGTGCTGGGCCGACTGGTCCATCGCGGCGTGGATGCGGGCATCGATTATGCGTCGCGGCGGGGCAAACCGCAGGGCGAGATGACGCCCGAGGAGCGTCAGGCGGCGCGAAATGCGCGTCAGACCGCGCGGCGGGCTAAGCAGGCGTCCAAACTGGTGCGGCGTATTCGCTGAGCCTGACGTCGCGATGCGGGGCGGGCCGAGGCCCGCGCAGGTATTGCGCCGGTCTGCCTTTGGCAGATCGTCGCGGTGGCAGGCGGCTGGCGCCGCCTCTGGAGGGCTAGCCCTCCGGACCTCCCAAAGTATTTTCAGAACAGTGAAGGGGACGTGCGGTCAGGCTTTGGGGGCGCGGAAGTGCTTGGAGAGTTTCAGGCCCTGTCCCTGATAGTTCGATTTGAGGTCGGCCCCGTAGAGGGTTTCGGGGGTTTGCGACATCTTCTCATAGACGAGGCGGCCCACGACCTGTCCGTGTTCGAGGACAAAGGGGGCCTCGTGGCAGCGGACCTCCAGCACCCCGCGTGAGCCTTGGCCGCCTGCCGCGTCATGGCCGAAGCCGGGGTCGAAGAAGCCCGCGTAGTGGACCCGGAACTCGCCGACCATCGCGAGATAGGGCGCCATTTCGGCGGCGCAGTCGGGCGGGATCGTCACCGCTTCGCGGCTGACCAGGATGTAGAAAGCGCCGGGGTCGAGGATGATGCGGCCTTCGGTGGTGTGGATCGGTTCCCAGAATTCCGCCGGGTCGTAATGCCCGATGCGGTCGAGGTCGATGACGCCGGTGTGCGGTTTGGCCCGGTAGCCGACGAGGTCGCCATCTGCGGGTTTCAGATCGACCGAGAAGCCGAGGCCGTTGTCGATGACGGGGGGCACGTCAACCAGTTGTTCGGCGTCATGGCGCGCGCGCAGGTCGGCGTCGGAGAGGACGGCCTGACCCTGACGGAAGCGGATCTGGTTCAGGCGCATGCCGGGACGCACGAGGACCGAGAAGGAGCGTGGGCAGATCTCGGCATAGAGCGGGCCGGTGTAGCCCGGCGCGATGCGGTCGAACTCGACCCCGCCATCGGTGATCGTGCGGGTGAGCAGGTCGAGACGGCCGGTGGAGCTTTTCGCATTGGCGACCGCTTGGATACCCTCGGGCAGGGCGAGGCGTTCCATGAGCGGGACGACGTAGACCGCGCCTTTTTCAAGGACCGCGCCCTCGGTGAGGTCGATCCGGTGCATTTCGAACTCATCCAGACGCTCGGCGACGGTGCGGTCTTCGCCTGCGAGGAAGGACGCGCGCACCCGGTAGGCCACGCTGCCCAGTCGCAGGTCGAGCGAGGCGGGCTGGACCTGTTCCGGGATGATTGCGGGATCGGCGGCAAGAATACCCGCGTCGATCATCTGGCAGAGCGCCTGCGAGGGCAGAACGCCGGTTCCGGTCATCGTCATCTTCCATCCCCCGGATACACGAACGCCCGCCCCTTGCGAGGGCGGGCGGTTCGTCGATTGGTCGGGCTAGCAGGACTTGAACCTGCGACCTTCCGTCCCCCAGACGGACGCGCTACCAGACTGCGCCATAGCCCGACGTGGGGTGCTACATACCAGTTTTCGCAGGCTGGGCAAGACCGGATTGGCATTCCGTCGGGCTTATCTCAACACGCCGTCATTCGGTTCGCCGCCGAGGGTTTTCAGGCGGTCCGAGAGCGCGCTGAGATGGGCGGGCGGAAGGTTGAGGCCGAGGGCCCGGAGGCGTCTGAGGCGGGGTCCGATGGGCGCAATGTCGGGCGGCAGGGTGCCGTCTGCCGGGTCGTCGTCGATGTCGGGCATGACGAGAACCGGGGCATAGTCGGAATAGCCTGCGTCGACCGGCATGGGCGCGGGGTCTTCTGCCTCGTCCGATGGGTCGTCCGCCGCAAATGCGGTGGGTTCCGGTTCGAGCTCGGGTTCCGGTTCGGCAGATTCGGTGTCTTCGACGGCGTCGGGCGCGGACCAGAAGTTTTCCGGTTCCTCTTCGACCGGCTCTTCCTCTGAGATGTCGGTCTCGAAAGACGCAGTCTCAGCAGGCTCGGCCTGTTCCGGCTCGTCATACCCGCCGCTGTCTTCGTCCGCCGTGGGGGCGGCGCGCGAGATGCTCGGCTCTTCGGTGTGCGTGGGTGTGGTGTCGAGCGGTGCGGCGATGTCGCTGTCGTCCGCGCCGGAGACTTCGATGGCGGGGTCCCATTCGGGCGGCGTGTCGTCCGAGGCTTCGTCCGTGGGCGTGTCCGGCTCGTCGTCTGCGGGGGCCGTGTCGTCGGCGAAAGGCTCGTTCGATGCGAGCGCCCATTCGGCATCGTCTTCGGGCAGAGCGCCGGAGGTGACCATTTCGAGGGCGGGCTCGTCGTCGGCCTCGGTCGTCACGGCGGCGTCGGTCAGGTCCTCGCCCGCGCCCTGCGTGTCGTCGGCGAGGGCCTCGTCCGGCACCTCATCGACCGGCTGTGCGGTTTCGAGCGGGTCGGCAAAGACATTTTCGTCGGTGTCTTCGGCAGCAGTCTCATCCGCTTCGGGCGCGGCGGTGACTTCGTCGTAGCTGGTTTCATCCGACAGGGTGGGCGCGTCGGTGTCGACCGCGGCGGGGCCTGCTGTGTCGTCGGTGCCGAAACTCACCGGGCGATCTTCTTCGGGGTCGATCGGGGCGACCGCGCCGTCTTCTATGGCCTCGTCCACCGCGAGCGTGGTTTCGTCGTCTTCCATCACCTCGGCATCTTCAATCTCGGCCTCGGAGCTGCGGGCATGTTCGGAGAGCGAGACCACATTGCTCGCCTCGTCCCCGTCTGCATCCAGATCGAGCGAGGGTGACATGGCGGCGACGTGTTTCACGCCTTCTTCACGCAGGAGTTTCTGCACCCCGCGGATCGTCATGCCGTCTTCGTGGAGGAGTTTGCGGATGCCGCCCAAGAGTTCCATGTCGGAGGGGCGGTAATAGCGGCGGCCCCCGGCGCGTTTCACGGGTTTCACTTGCGTGAAGCGGCTTTCCCAGAACCTCAGGACATGGGTGGGTACGCCGAGCCACTCGGCCACCTCGCTGATCGTGCGGAAGGCGTCAGGTGACTTCTGTTCCATGTCTTTGCCCGTTCATTGACTGCTCTTGGTCGGGCTCAGCTCTTGTTACCGGCTGCGACCCGTTCTTTCATGATCTGGGACGGACGGAAGGTCAGGACGCGGCGCGGCGAAATCGGGACTTCTTGCCCGGTCTTGGGGTTGCGCCCCACGCGTGCCGCCTTGTCGCGCACCGAAAAGGTGCCGAACGACGAGATCTTGACCGTTTCCCCCTGAACGAGGGAGTCCGAGATGTGGCCCAGCACGCTTTCGACAAGCTGGGCACTTTCGTTACGCGACAGACCCACTTCGCGAAATACGGATTCGCTCAGGTCCATGCGCGTCAGCGTTTTCTCACTCATACCGTCCCCCGAGATGGTTTCGGGCAGCATGCGGCGGTTAGATTTTCAAGTCAACATCAATGGCTTGGGGGCAGGGTTTGAGGCCGGAAAGCCGCCGCCCGCCGCCGTTACCAGCGCAGGACGACCGCGCCCCAGGCTAGTCCGCCGCCGATCGCTTCGGTCACGACCACGTCGTTTTCGCGGATCTGACCCTTTTTCTTGCCCTCGTAGAGCGCGAGCGGGATCGAGGCGGCCGAGGTGTTGCCGTGGTCCTGTACGGTTACGACGACGTTCTCCATACTCATGTCGAGTTTCTTGGCAGTGCCTTGGATGATACGGATGTTGGCCTGATGCGGCACGATCCAGTCGACGTCATCATGGGTGAACCCGGCCTTGCCGAGCGCTGCATCGGCGGTCGATGCGAGCTTTTCAACCGCCTGACGGAACAGGGGATTGCCCTGCATGCGCAGTTTGCCCGCGGTCCCGGTGGTCGAGACACCGCCGTCGACGTAGAGCATTTCGCGGTAACGACCGTCTGAATTCAGGTCGGACGAGAGCACGCCCCGGTCGGTGTTCTCGCCGGTGCCGGGGGCGGCTTCGAGCAGCAGCGCGCCTGCGCCATCGCCAAAGAGGACGCAGGTCGAGCGATCTTCCATGTCGAGGATTCGAGAAAACGTCTCGGCGCCGATCACCAGCGCGCATTTCGACTGACCCGACACGATCAGCGCGTTCGCATTCGCGAGCGCGAAAACGAATCCGGCGCAGACCGCCTGAACGTCGAAACCGAAGCCCTTGGTCATGCCGAGCCCTGCCTGAACCATCGTGGCGCAGGAGGGAAAGGTGAGGTCGGGGGTCGAGGTGGCGACGATGATGGTGTCGACATGATCGACGCTCATACCTGCGTCGCGCAGAGCCTCTTTCGCTGCCGCGATCGCCATCTGGGACGTGGTTTCGCCCTCGGCGGCAAAATGCCGACGCTCGATGCCGCTCCGGCTGCGAATCCACTCGTCAGAGGTGTCGATCCGCTCTTCGAACCAGCTATTCGGGACGACTCGTTCGGGCAGGTAATGCCCGACGCCGCGGACCACAGCGCGTGTTGTCATTCTTCTGCGCTCGCCTCTTTTTCGATCATCGCTGGCGCATCTTGGGTGTCTCCGGGGGTATATGCAACCCGTGCCGCAAGCTTCTCGTTGAACCCGGATTGCGCGAGATCGAAGGCGAGCTTGATGGCGGCGGAAAAGCTCGTCGCATCCGCAGAACCGTGACTTTTCACCACTGTACCGTTCAATCCAAGGAACACGCCGCCGTTGGAGCGGCGCGGGTCCATCCGCTTTTTCAGGCGCCGAAGCGAGGTCGTGGCGAGGAGCGCCGCGATGCGCGACAGGGGGGTCGCGAGGAACGCCTCGCGCAGAGCCTCGCTCACCATCTTGGCGGTGCCTTCGCCGGTCTTGAGCGCGACGTTGCCGGTGAACCCGTCAGTGACGATCACGTCGACGCGGTCAGAGAGCAGGTCGCCGCCCTCGACGAATCCGATGTAGTCGAAATTGGCGACCGGGGCGGCTTCGGCAATCAGGTCGGCCGCGGCGCGAATCTCGGCGCGGCCCTTATGCTCCTCGGTGCCCACATTGAGCAGGCCGACACGCGGGCGCTGGATGCCGTGGCCGTTGCGGGCGTAGGAGGCGCCCATAAGCGCGTATTGCAAAAGGTCCATCTCATCGGCGCGGATGTCGGCCCCGCCGTCGAGCATGATGTTGAAGCCGATGGGGTTCTGCGACGGCCAGAAAACCGCAATCGCCGGGCGCGACACGCCGGGCAGCTTGCGCAGGCGCAGCATGGACAGGGCCATGAGCGCGCCGGTGTTGCCGCAGGACACGCAGACCTCGGCCTCGCCATTCTTGACGCTGTCGATGGCCGACCACATCGAGGTGTTCTTGCCGGTGCGGATGATCTGCGCGGGCTTGTCCGACATCGTCACGACGCCCTCGGCATGCCGCACTTCGCAGATGCCCTTGAGCTCGGGACGTTTGGACACGAGCGCGTCCAGTTCATCCTTGTCGCCATGCAGGATGAAGCCGATGTGCTTGTTTTTGCGCGCAGATTTACCAAGACCGGCGACCAGTGCCGCCGGCCCACGGTCGCCGCCCATCGCGTCGACCGAAATGATAATGCGTTGCAGCCCCTGCGCGGAGGCCGACGTCCGGGAACCGGGGTCCGTCGTTTCCGTCATGGGGTAAGCCTCGTGGTGGGCTTACGCCGCGTCTTCGTCGTCGAAGTCCACTTCGTCGGCCATCGCGACCACTTCACGGTCGGCATAGTGACCGCAGGAAGGGCACACGTGGTGCGGACGCTTGAGTTCGCCGCAGGACGGGCACTCGTTGGGGTTGTCAGCCACGAGCGAGTCGTGCGAGCGACGCATGTTGCGGCGCGACTTGGTGACTTTGTTCTGAGGGACAGCCATGTCTCAACCTCGATGTTTGCGGGGGCTTCGGTGTCGTTGCCCTGTTTCGTCAGGGGCCGAAGCCCATTGTTCCAGTCTCATCTTTCACGAGTCTGACCGCCTCTTACGCGCTTAAACGCACGGTTCCAACCCATCATTTGAAAGAGGGCCGGAACATACTGCGATTCTCTTGTTTTGCAAGGGGTTTGACCGCAGCGTCGGCAAGGTCCGGCGAAGCCGCCCAAAGGCGACCCGCATGGGGCCCGATCAGTCGTCCCCGTCGCCGCCCGCCAGCTTGTCACGCAGGGCCGCAAGACCTGCGAAAGGCTTGGCGTCATCGTCGGTCATCGCGTCCTTGCCGGGTTCGGTAAAGGCCCGCTGGCCCACGGCCTCTTCGTCGCCACGGGGATAGTCGGGCAGGGCGAGCGCCAGCGCCTCGGCCAGCACGGTGCCCATGTCGATCTCGAACCCCAGCGGCTCGCGGTCCACGTCGTCAGGCGTTTCGCTTTCCTCGGCGGTCACCGGTTCCAGACCGTCGATCCAGGTGCGTTCGATGTCTTCCTCGATCCGCGTGGTCACGGGGTCGAGGGAAATGACGCTCATCTGATCGACCGTGGCCCCGATGTGCCCGGTGAATCGCCAGTCGCGTTTCGACAGGGGTTTCAGGGTCCCGCTGAATCGGACCTTGCGCAGGTCATCGATTCCCAATTCGTCCGCCAGAGCCTTCATCTGGCGCTCATTCAGGCTCACATCGATGTCGCGGGGCCGCGATTTGTCCAAATCTGCTACCCTCAGGACAGGTCCATACTCTATCTTGCCGTCAGATGCCGTCATTTGCCTTTTCGTTCCTTGAACGCCGCGCAATCATTCAATATGAACTTGGTGCAAGAGAATAACCGGCAAGGCAAGGGGGGCAGTATGACCGCGACCGGTAAGAAGGCGGGGATCCTGCGCTTCATGGCCGCCCTGGCCGTTGCAGTGGCCGTTTCGGCCTGTACGCCGATGTACTCCAACCACGGATATCTTCCGACCGATCAGGACGTCGAAGAGATCATGGTGGGGCTCGACACCCGCGAAACCGTGGCGGCCATCGTCGGCAAGCCGGGGGCAGCAGGTCTGCTGACCGAAGAGGCGTGGTACTACGTCCAGTCCCGGTTCGAGCAGGTCGGCTACAAGGAAAAGGAAGAGATCGACCGCGAGGTTCTGCGCATCAGCTTCACCGAGGCGGGTGTGGTCGAGAACATCGAACGGTTCGGTCTGGAGCAAGGCAACGTGGTCGTGCTGTCGCGTCGTGTGACGACGTCGAACACCCGTGGCATCGGCTTCCTGCGCCAGCTTCTTGGCAACTTGGGCAAGATCAACGTCGACAACCTTCTCGACTGACGGCCGCGTCATGGGCGCGATCCTGTCCCGCGGTGGCCTGACGGTCCGACTGGCCGAGGGCGACCGGGACGTGGGCTTGGCCCAAGCCCTGCGTCACCGCGCTTTTCGCCCCGGCATGCCCGAGGGTCTGGACGTCGATCCGCACGATCAGGCCTGCGCGCATGTGCTGGTGGAGCGGGGCGGTGCGTTGGTCGCGACCTATCGCTATCAGAGCTTTGCCGAGGCTGCGGGGGCCCAGTCGGGATATGCGGCGCAGTTTTACGACCTGTCGGGTCTCAGACACATCGGTGGGCCGATGATCGAAATGGGGCGCTTCTGCCTCGCCCCCGATGAGCACGACCCCGACATCGTGCGCCTCGCATGGGCCGCAATGACCCGGATCGTCGATTCGGCTTCGGCCACCGTCCTGTTCGGCTGTTCCTCATTTCGCGGCACCGATCCGGCGCCCTACATGGACGCGCTGCGCCTGTTGCGCGCCCGGCATGTGGCCCCCGCCGCATTCGGCCTGCGCGCCACGGCGCCCGAGGCGATGCCCTTGCCCGAGGGCCCCGTGGACGGGGCGGCGGCGCAGCGGCAGATGCCGCCCTTGCTGAGAACCTATCTCATCATGGGGGGCTGGGTGTCCGATCACCTCGTGGTCGATCGTGTGATGGACACGCTCCACGTCTTTACCGGTGTCGAAATCGCCAAGGTCCCGCCGGGCCGGGCCCGGGCGCTCAGGCTGCTGGCGGGCGATTGACGGCGGCACGGGCCGGGACTAGGTGAGCGGCATGGCACGCGCACCTCTTCTCCAACTCAATGACATCTCGCTGACCTTCGGGGGCGATCCTGTCTTTCACGACCTCTCGCTGTTGGTCCAGCCCGGCGACCGAGTGGCCCTTGTGGGCCGCAACGGGTCCGGCAAGTCGACGCTGATGAAGGTCATGGCCGGGATGGTCGAACCGGATCAGGGCGAGCGCATTCTGCCGCCGGGTATTTCGGTGGGCTACATGGAGCAGCACCCGGATATGTCCGGCTTCGCCACGCTGGGCGAGTTTGCGGCGAGCGGTCTGGACGCGGGCGAGGATTACCGGGTCGAACGGGTGGCCGAGGGGCTGAAGTTCAACCCGGACGTGGCCGTGTCGACCGCGTCGGGCGGCGAACGGCGGCGCGCGGCGCTGGCGAAGCTCTTGGCCGAGGCGCCGGAGCTTATGCTTCTGGACGAGCCGACCAACCACCTCGACATTCAGGCTATCCAGTGGCTGGAAGAGGAACTGTCGTCGACCCGCGCGGGCTTCGTGCTTATCTCGCACGACCGCGCGTTCCTGAACGCGCTCACCCGCGCGACGCTCTGGATCGACCGGGGGCAGGTCCGGCGGCAGGAAGAGGGCTTCGCCAAGTTCGAGGCCTGGCGCGACAAGGTCTGGGACGACGAGGACATGCAGCGCCACAAGCTCGACCGCAAGATCAAGGCGGAAGCGCGGTGGGCGGTAGAAGGCATCTCGGCCCGGCGCAAGCGCAACATGGGCCGGGTACGCGCACTGGGCGACCTGCGCGCCGAACGGGCGGCACAGATCAAGCGGCAGGGCGCGGCGGCGATGGAGCTGCAGGCGGGGCCGAAGTCGGGCCGCAAGGTCATCGACGCAAAAGACATTTCAAAGACTTACGATGGAAAGGTGATCCTGAAGGATTTCTCGATCCTCGTGAATCGGGGCGACCGGGTGGCTTTGGTCGGCCCGAACGGCGTGGGCAAGACCACGCTCCTCAAGATGCTCATCGGGGACGAGACGCCCGACGCTGGCACCATTGCGCTTGGCACAGGCATCGAAATGGCGGTCTTTGACCAGAACCGGGCGACGCTCGATGACGATGCGAGCCTGTGGGAAAACCTGGCGGGCGATCCCGAAATGCGTGTCTCGGGCAAGGCTGACCAGATCCTCGTGCGCGGGCAACCCAAGCATGTGGTCGGCTCTCTGAAGGAATTCCTGTTCGACGAACGGCAGGCGCGCGCGCCCGTGCGCTCGCTCTCGGGTGGTGAAAAGGCCCGGCTGATCCTCGCGCGGATCATGGCCAAGACGTCGAACGTGCTGGTGCTGGACGAACCGACCAACGATCTGGACGTCGAGACGCTGGACCTGCTGCAGGAACTGATCCTCGACTATGACGGCACCGTGCTTCTCGTCAGCCACGACCGTGACTTCCTCGACCGCACGGTGTCGACCACCATCGCGATGGAGGGCGACGGGCGCGCCACGGTCTATGCGGGCGGTTGGTCCGATTACCTGTCCCAGCGTGCCGAGGACGAGGGGCCGAAGGTCGAGAAAGCGAAGCCTGCCGCCAAGCCGGCTGAGGTCAAACCCGCGGCCAAACCGCAAAAGGCTGGTCTGTCCTTCACCGAAAAGCATCGGCTGGAGGCCTTGCCCGGCGAGATGGAGCGGCTGGAGGCTGAGATCGGCAAGCTCGAGGGGCTGCTGTCGGACCCGGAGCTGTTCACGCGCGAACCGGTGAAGTTCAAGAAGGCCACCGAGGCGCTGGTGGAGCGGCAGGAAAAGCTCGCCGCCTCGGAAGAGGAATGGCTGGTCCTTGCGGAAAAGGCTGAGGCCTAGCCGGGAATAGCCGCCGGTGGCGGCTCTGGAGGGCGCTGCCCTCCAGACCTCCCGAAGTATTTTCGGAACGATGAAGGGAACGCGGGGGCGCGCTTATCCGTTCAGAAGTTTCGCGGCGGCGGGCGCGAAATAGGTCAGGATGCCGTCGCAGCCTGCGCGTTTGAAGCCTGAGAGGCTTTCCATCATCACCTTTTCGCCGTCGAGCCAGCCATTCTGGATCGCCGCCTGCAGCATCGCGTATTCGCCCGATACCTGATAGGCGTAGGTCGGCACGCCGAAGCTGTCTTTCACTCGGCGGCAGACGTCGAGATAGGGCATGCCGGGTTTCACCATGACCATGTCGGCGCCTTCCATCAGGTCGCGTTCCACAAGGCGCAGCGCCTCGTCGGTGTTGCCGTAGTCCATCTGGTAGGTTTTCTTGTCGCCTTTCAGCGCGCCCGAGGCGCCGACCGCGTCGCGGAAGGGGCCGTAGAAGGCGGAGGCGTATTTGGCCGAGTAGGACATGATCGAGACGTTCTGGTGGCCTTCGGCCTCGAGCGCCGTGCGCATCGCGGCGATGCGACCGTCCATCATGTCGGAGGGGCCCAGAATGTCGGCGCCCGCGTCGGCCTGGGCCAGCGCCATCTTCACCAGCGCCTCGACAGTGCGGTCGTTCACGATCTCGCCGTCCACGACGAAGCCGTCATGGCCGTTGATGTTGTAGGGGTCGAGTGCGATGTCGGTCATGATCGCGATATCGGGCACCGCGTCCTTGATCGCGCGGGTGGTGCGGTTGGACAGGTTGTCCGGGTCCCACGCGCCCGCGCAATCCTCGGTCTTCACCGACTGCTCGATGTAGGGAAACAGGCAGATCGCGGGGATGCCCAGATCATGCACCTCGCGCGCGGCTTCGACCACGAGGTCGGTGGTCATCCGTTTGACGCCGGGCATGGAGGGGATGTCGTAGGTCTCGTTCTCGCCCTCCATCAGGAACACGGGCCAGATCAGATCGTCCGTGGTCAGCGTCGTCTCGCGCACCAGGGCGCGCAGGGCCCGAGAGCGGCGGTTGCGGCGCAGGCGCGTGGCGGGGAAGGGGGCGGTGGTGCGTGTCATGTCTGCATCCTTCTGGGTCTGGCTTTCCTTGCCACGCGAAAACCCCGTCCTCAAGGGGTGGCGCCCTGCGATTGACGGGCGTATGGTCCGGCGAAACAACCGCCAGCACGGGACAGGCAATACGGTGGACTGGTATTCAGTCGTATTCGAGCTCATCGATATGAGGAGCTTCTCCAACCTCTGGTACTGGATCGCGCTGGCTGCGGTGTGGTCGCAGACCTCGCGTTACGTGCTGGGCGTGCCTTACGACATGATCCAGCGGGCCGGGCGCCACGGTGGCGAGGCCGAGGTCGACCTCGAGGACATGGTGCGCATCAACTGCAACCGGCTGCTTTATGTGGCGGGCGTCTCGGGGCTGTGGATCGTGGGCTTTGGCGCGATGCTGATCACCGGGCTGGCGATGCTGGGCTTTTACTACGATGTCGAGTTTGCGCAGGCCGTGTTCCTGCTCGGCGCGCCGATGATGATCGTGGGGGCGCTGTCGATCAATTCTGCCCGGGTCATTCGTGACAATGCGCTCTCGGGCAAAGCCTTGCGGTCCTACATGCATCGCCACCGGATCAAGACCCAGTTCGTGGGGATGATCGCGCTGTTCATCACGGCGCTCTGGGGCATGTATCAGAACATGACCTATGGGGCGCTCGGGGCCTGATCCGGCAATGAGCCATTGACACTGGCGCGGGGCGGGTTACGTCCCTCCCAAATGGCCAGCCGGGATCACATCACGCTGTCGGGCGCGCCCGAGGGATTCGACGCCCTCCTTGTATCCAGAGAACTGGAAAAATCCGGCAGCCCCGTGGTGCATGTCGCCCGCGACGACAAGCGGCTGGCGGCGATGCAGGCGGCGCTTGCGTTCTTTGCGCCCCATGTGACCGTGCTGACGTTTCCCGGTTGGGATTGTCTGCCATTCGACCGGGTGTCGCCAAATGCCGACGTGTCCGCCGCGCGCATGGCGACGCTGGCCGCGCTGGCGCATGGTATGCCGGGGCAATTCGTGCTTCTGACCACGCTGAACGCCGCCACCCAGCGCGTGCCGGCCCGTGAGGTTCTGGCGGAGGCGAGCTGGTCGGCCACGGTCGACAGCCGGATCGACGTGGACGGGCTGAGGGCTTTCCTCGTGCGGATGGGTTTCGCGCAGGCCCCCACCGTGACCGAGCCGGGCGACTTTGCCGTGCGTGGTGGGATCATCGACATCTTTCCGCCGGGCGAGGCGGGGCCGGTGCGGCTCGACCTCTTTGGCGACGTGCTCGACGGCGCGCGCCGGTTCGACCCCGTCACCCAGATGACGACCGAGACGCTGTCGGCGATCGAACTCGCCCCCGTGTCCGAGATCATCATGGACGAGGCTGCGATCGCGCGGTTTCGGCAGAACTACCGTGTCGAATTCGGCGCGGGCGGCTCGGACGATCCGCTTTACGAGGCGGTGAGTGCGGGGCGCAAGCATTCGGGGATGGAGCATTGGCTGCCGTTCTTCCACGAAAAGCTCGAGACCCTGTTCGATTACCTGCCGGGTGCGAGCATCCTGCTGGACGATCAGACCGGGCCTGCGCGCATCGCGCGGTGGGAAAGTATCGCGGACCAATACGACACCCGCGCGGTGGCGATGAAGGATCGCAATCGGCTCGACACCGTGTACAAGCCATGCCCGCCCGGGTTGCTCTATCTGGATGATGCGGCGTGGGAGGCGGCGCTGGCTGACAAGCGCGCCATCCAACTGGTGGAATTGCCGCGCCCCACCGGACCGGGGGTGGTCGATGGCGGCGGGCGGATCGGGCGCAACTTCGCGCCCGAGCGTCAGCAGGAGAAGATCAACCTGTTCGAGGCTCTGGCAGAGCACATTCGCGCCCGGCGCAACGAGGGGCCGGTCATCGTCGCCTCCTATTCCGAAGGGGCGCGTGAACGTGTCGGCGGGCTGCTGGCGGACGAGGATCTGACCGCGCAGACCGAGATCACCGATTTCCGCGATGTGCCGGAGGACAAGGGCGGCCTGTATCTGGCCGTCTGGCCGCTTGAGCATGGGTTCGAGGCCCCCGGCCTGACGGTGGTATCCGAGCAGGACGTGTTGGGCGACCGCCTGATCCGCGCGCCCAAGCGCAAGCGGCGGGCCGAGAATTTCCTGACCGAGCACCAAAGCCTCAGCCCCGGTGAGTTGATCGTTCATGTCGATCACGGCGTGGGCATCTATCGCGGGCTCGAAACGATCACTGCGCTTGGCGCGCCGCACGACTGCGTTCTACTCGAATACGCGGGCGGGGATCGGCTGTATCTGCCGGTCGAAAACATCGAACTCCTGTCGAAATACGGCCACGAACAAGGGCTGCTCGACAAGCTGGGCGGTGGCGCGTGGCAGGCCAAGAAAGCGCGTCTCAAGGAGCGTATCCGCGAGGTCGCCGACAAGCTTATCCGGCTCGCCGCCGAACGCACGCTGCGCAAGGCCCCGGTGATGGAAGCCCCGCATCACGCGTGGGAGGAGTTTTCGGCGCGCTTCCCCTATACCGAAACCGACGACCAGCTGTCGGCCATCGCGGATGTGATCGAGGATATGTCGGCAGGCAGTCCGATGGATCGTCTGATCTGCGGTGACGTGGGCTTCGGCAAGACCGAGGTGGCGATGCGCGCGGCCTTCGTCGCGGCCCTGAGCGGCAAGCAGGTCGCGGTGATCGCGCCGACAACGCTGCTGGCGCGCCAGCACTACAAGAGTTTCGCGGAACGCTTCCGGGGCTTCCCCATTCAGGTCTCGCAACTCAGCCGGTTCGTGTCACAGGGCGAGGCCAACCGCACCCGCGAGGGGATGAAGGACGGCACCGTCGATATCGTCGTCGGCACCCATGCGCTGCTCGCCAAAGGCACGCGGTTCAAGGACCTCGGGCTTCTGGTCATCGACGAGGAACAGCGCTTCGGCGTGAGCCACAAGGAGCGGCTGAAGGAACTGCGCTCGGACGTCCATGTGCTGACGCTGTCGGCCACGCCGATCCCGCGCACGCTTCAGATGAGCCTGACCGGCGTGCGCGACCTGTCGATCATCGGCACGCCGCCGGTCGACCGCCTGTCGATCCGCACCTACGTATCCGAGTTCGACACCGTGACGGTGCGCGAGGCGCTGTTGCGTGAGCATTACCGCGGCGGGCAGAGTTTCGTCGTGGTTCCGCGCGTGAAAGACCTGCGCGAGATCGAAGAATTCCTCGAAACGCAGGTGCCGGAGGTCAGTTTCGTCACCGCCAACGGGCAGATGGCGGCGGGCGAGCTCGACGACCGGATGAACGCCTTTTACGACGGCAAGTTCGATGTGCTGGTCGCGACCACCATCGTGGAAAGCGGTCTCGACATTCCGACGGCCAACACGATGGTCGTCTGGCGCGCCGATATGTTCGGGCTGGCGCAGCTTTACCAGATCCGGGGCAGGGTGGGCCGCTCCAAGACCCGCGCCTATTGCTACCTCACCACCAAGCCGCGCGTGCCGCTGACGCCGGGGGCCGAAAAGCGGCTCAAGGTGCTGGGTTCGCTCGACAGCCTCGGTGCGGGCTTTGCGCTCGCCAGCCAAGACCTCGACATTCGGGGTGCGGGCAACCTCCTGGGCGAAGAGCAGTCGGGCAACATGAACGAGGTGGGTTACGAGCTTTACCAGCACATGCTGGAGGAGGCGATTGCCAAGATCCGCTCCGGCGAGTTGGAGGGCCTGTCCGAATACGAAGAAACATGGGCGCCGCAGATCAACCTCGGCGTGCCGGTGATGATCCCCGAAGCCTATGTGCCCGACCTCGACGTGCGGCTGGGGCTCTATCGCCGGCTGTCCGACCTCACCACCAAGGTGGAGCTCGAAGGCTTCGCCGCCGAGTTGATCGACCGCTTCGGCAAGCTCCCGAAAGAAGTGAACACGCTCCTCTTGATCGTGCGCATCAAGGCGATGTGCAAACGGGCCGGCATCGCGCGGCTGGACGGCGGGCCGAAGGGCGCGACGATCCAGTTCCACAACGACAAGTTCGCCTCGCCCACGGGGCTTGTGGAGTTCATGCAGGCGCAGAACGGGCTGGCCAAGGTCAAGGACAACAAGATCATCGTCCGGCGCGACTGGAAGAAGGACTCGGACAAGATCAAAGGCGCCTTCGCCATCGCGCGCGATCTGGCCGAAAAGGTCGTGGCCGAGAAGAAAAAGGCCAAGAAGACCGCCTGATTTTGGCGCCAGGATGCATGGCCTTAACGCGTTGACCCTTGGGCAAGGGCATGTTTGGCTAAGGCATTGATGTTAAGACCCGACGTTTGAAAGGTGTGTTCGACCGGCCCGCCACCACGCGGGTGCTATTGGGAGAACGACCGCCGATGCCTCTGAACGACCTTGTCCGCCGCCTGTGCCCAGTCCTACTCGCCGCTGGCCTCATGACCGCGCCCGTGATGGCGCAGGAGGTGAACGAGGTCTGCGGTCCGAGCGCCCGCTCCATGAGTATGAGCGAGATCGGCCCCCTGATCGAAGGTCAATGGACGGGCGAGGCACCCGGGCTCGGCCCGACGATGGGGGTTCAGAAGTTCTCGATGACGATCACGCTGGAGTACGGTCGGCTCTACATTTCGGATGGCGCGCAGAAGACCCGGCTCGAACCCGTGCGCGGGACCCGCAAGGCGCTGCGCTATGACTTCGTCAAGCAGCAGGCGCTGCCCGAAGATGCCCATGCCATCAAGGTCTCGGTGGACGATTTCGGCGTCGTGGTTGGCTGCGACATGGACATGGCTTCGCAGTTCACGTGGACCTTCGGCTCCGGCAGTCGGACTTCGCAGGGCGTCTACAGCTTCGCGAGCCCCACGCAAGGTCTGGGCACCATGTGGAACTCCGCCCGTGGGGCGCGTGAAGTCTACCTGTCGCGCTGAGCGCGGTCGCGGCCCATATCGGTCAGAACGAGCACCAGCGCGAGCGCCGAACACACAAAGGCGCCGAGCATGATCGGGCGCGGTGTGCCGTCGAAAGCCTGACCGACGATGGCCGCGATGGGCATGCCCAGCCCCATGCCGAATGCGCCGATCACGGCGGCAGCGGTGCCCGCGAGATGCGGCAGCGGCTCCATCGCGAGCGCGGTCACGTTGCCCAGCGTCATCCCGTTGATGAAGAAAAGCGACAGCGTCCACGCCATGAACACGGCGATCCGAAGGCCGTCGCTCGCCTCTTCGAGCCCGCCGAATGTCCAAAGACCAAAGGCCAGAGCCGCGAACACGGTCTGCGATCCGAAAGCCCAGATCAGCATCCGGCGCATGCCCACGCGCACGACCAGCCGGGCGTTGATGAAACCGGCACCTGCCGACAAGAGCGCGATGATCGCGAAATAGACCGGGAACATGTCGCCGGTCCCGAGCGCGTCGACCCAAAGCTGTTCGGCGGCGCTGAGATAGGCGACGAACTGCCCGTACATCAGGATCTGCACGACGAGGTAACGCAGGGAAACGGGCGTGGTCAGAACCTCGCGCGCGGCGGCGATGATCGGCTTCATCCGGAACGGTCGGCGATGGGCCGGGTTCAGCGTTTCGGGCTGTCGGATGAGAAACCAGCTCAGCACCAGCGTGCCGAAGATGACATAGACCCCGAACAGCCCGCGCCAGCCGACGACCAGCACGATCTGCTGACCGAGGAGCGGTGCGGCGGCCGGGACCACCACGAAGAACATGAAGATGAGCGAGGCCACGCGGGCCTGTTCGGCCCCGGAAAACAGATCGCGTGTCACCGTCTGAGACACGACCCGCGCCGCCGACGCGCCGACGCCCATCAGGAACCGGGCGACAATCAGCATCTCCAGCGACTGGGCGAACGCTGCGCCGATCGCGGCGAGCATATAGGTGCCGACCCCGGCCGCCAGCGCCCCACGCCGCCCGATGCTGTCGGCCAGGGGGCCGAAGATCAGCATCCCGGCCCCGGCACCCAATAGAAAGATGCTCACCAGAAACTGCGTGCGGGATTTATCTCCCGGCGCCAGTTCTGCGGCGATGTCGGTCATCGCGGGCAACATGGAATCGGTGGTGAAGGCCATCAGCGACATCAGGCCTGCGAGGAGGGCGACAAGCTCGAACCTGCCGAGACGATGCGTGGGGGCGGAGGTGTATGTCATGGGCCTGCAAAAAATTGTGTGCCCTTGGCATATATCTCGCCGCCGGGAATAGCCAGACCTCTCACGCGCACGCGGGCTGTGCGTCAGGCCGAGCCTTCGACCTGCGCCGCAATCTCGTCGATGACCTTGAGCCACAGAGCGGTGGGCTGCGCGCCCGGCACGACATGCTGGTTCGCGATCACGAACGTCGGCACCGCGTTCACACCTTTCTCGCGCGCATCCAGATCCCGCGCCCGGATGTCGTCGGCATCCGCATCGCTCTCCAGCAGCCGCAGGATCATCTCGCGGTCCATCTCGGCACCCTCAGCGATATCCGCGAGCACCTCATGGTCGCCGATGTCGCGCCCCTCGGTGAAATAGGCCTTGAACAGCCGCGTCACGATGGCGGTCTGACGGCCTTCGAGCTGCGCCCAGTGAATAAGGCGATGCGCGTCCAACGTGTTGGGTTGTTGCGTCACCTTCTCGAAATCCATCACCAGCCCGCTGGCCTCGGCCTCCTTCACGACCGGCATATATGCGCGGACAGCGCCCTCCTTGCCGCCGAACTTGGCCTCCAGGTAACTGCGCCGATCCATCCCGCCGGCCGGCATGTCCGGGTTCAGCATGAACGGATGCCATTCGATATCGAACGGATGGTTGGGCCGCTGCTCCAGCGCGCGGTCGAGCCGCGCCTTGCCGATGTAACACCACGGGCAGACCGGGTCAGAGAAGATGTAGAGCTTGATCATATGCTCCACCTAAGTCCTGCCGAAGCGATTGTCACGCCCACGCGCGCCCCTTCTCTGTTTCAAAAAACCTCGGGGTCCGGGGGCGCGCCCCCGTCCGACCGGTCAGCCGTTGCGCCCGAGGGGGCCGAATTCCCCGGCCTCCGCCTGCGCCCGCAGCGCCCGGCGCAGAAGCTTGTTGTTCGCCCCTTTGGGTAATGCCTCGACCGCCACGAAAATGCGCGGGCATTTGTAGTGGGCGAGCGTCGCGGTCGCATGGGCCACCAGCGCGGTCTCGTCGGGCGCATGGCCCGGCTCGGCCACATAGAAACAGGCGATGACCTTGGCGGTCTCGGACACGGCGATCTCGACCGCGGCGGCCTCATGCACGCCGGGGTGGAGCATCATGGCGCTTTCCACCTCGACCGGCGAGACGCGAAAACCGCCCGCGTTCATCATATCGTCGCCACGGCCCAGATAGCTGATCGCCCCGTCCTCGGCCATCGCGACGCTGTCTCCGGTCAGGAACCAGCCGTCCTTGTAGCGCGCCCGGGTTTCTTCTTCCGCGCCGACATAGCCCAGCATCAGGCCGGGATCGTCCGCCCGGATCGCAAGCACGCCCGCTTCGCCGCGCGCGACGATGGCGTCATCGCCCATCACGGCGACCGTCCGCCCCGGTTGCGGATAGCCCAAGGCGCCTTCGGGCGCGGGGCGGGCAGGCGAGCCGGAGACGAAGGTCGAGCATTCCGACATCCCGAAGGCCTCGTGCAGCGTCGTGCCCGTCGCGGCTTCCCATGCCGTGCGGATCGGTTCGGCGAGCTTTTCGCCAGCCGTGAGCCCGTGGCGCAGCGCGGGCGTCGCGGGCATCTCGCCACGCAGCATCTGGCGGTAGACGCCGGGGGCGGCAGCAAAGATCGTGACGCCCTCGTCTGCGATGAGGCCCGACAGGGCCGAAGAGGGCGTGCCGGGGGCGGGGATCAGCGCGGTCGCGCCACGCGACCACGGGTCCATCAGGCCCGTGCCCAGCGTATAGGTCCAGTTGAACGCACCAGCGTGCATCAGCCGGTCCTCGGGCGCCATCCCATACCAGCCCTCCCACATCATCCGCCGCGCCCAGATCACCCGGTGTGCATGCAGCACCGCGCGCGGCTTGCCGGAGGTGCCCGAGGTGAAGATCGCATAGGCTGCGCGGTTCGGATCGCCCATCGCGAACGCGGCTTCGGGACCCGTGGTCAGATCGTGCAGATCGGCCGCGGTCAGAACCGGACAGTGCAGGGGATCGGGCATCGCCACGCCGTCTCCCGCAACGATCAGGGCCGGGTCGATCTGTGCGGCCATTCCGGTGATTTCGCGGCTCGTCAGTTGCGACGAGGTCGGCACGGGAACCAGCCCGGCGGCGATGGCGCCGAGGAAGGCCAGAGGAAACTCCACCGTATTGCCCAGCCGCAGAAGCACCCGGTCGCCCGGTGTCAGCCCCTGCGCCAAAAGGCCCCCCGCGATGGCGCGCACCGCGCGGGTCAGCCGCGCATAGCTCCAGTCGTCACGCGGGCTGCCCAGCACCGACAGGGCCAGCTTGTCAGGCGTCTCCGCGCCGCCCGACAGAACATAGGCCGCCATGTTGAAGGCCGCGGGCGGGGGCGGCAGGTCGGGGGGGAGGTGATAGAGCGCTTCCATGCGCTCTGCTATGCCAGCCCGCGCGCCAGTTGCAATAGTTTGAGCATCCGGCATAAAACGGCGCATGACCGACACCGACCCCACCATGCCCAGCCTGATCCGCCTTGCCCGCGAAAGCGGCGGCGCAGCACCCGACCCTCAGCCGCTGGATCTGGGGGAGCGTGTGCGCGACCTGCGCAAGTCGCGCGGCTGGACGCTGGAACAGGCAGCCAGTCAGGCAGGGCTTGCCCGTTCGACCCTGTCGAAGATCGAGAACGGCCAGATGTCGCCCACCTTCGAGGCGCTCAAAAAGCTTGCCGTGGGGCTGGAAATCTCGGTCCCGCAGCTTTTCACCCCGCCTAAAGACGGGCGCGTCTCGGGCCGGATGACCGTGACCAAGACCGGCGAAGGGCAGGCGCATCCGACCGCGACATACGAGCACGAATTGCTTGCAGGCGCGCTCACCAAGAAAGCCATGCTGCCCTACCGCGCCCGCGTGCGCGCCCGCAGCTTCGGCGAATTCGACGGCTGGGTGCGCCACGACGGCGAGGAATTTCTTTACGTCCTCACCGGGGAAATCCGCCTGATAACGGAATTTTATGAACCCGTTGATATGCGGCGGGGCGACAGCGCCTATTACGATGCCTCGATGGGGCACAACGTCATCTCCATCTCACCGGAAGATGCCACGATCCTGTGGGTGACGTCGCTCTGACGCGAAACCTCGCCTGAGGGTCGCGCAGGGTCTCGCCCCAGCCCTTGATCGCTGTTAGGCGTCGGGCGACCAAGGCAAGGAGCGCGACATGATTCAGGTACTCGGCAGCTCATGGGCCCTGCTTCTGGGCATCATGTTCCTGATGGTCGGCAACGGCATTCAGGGCACGCTCCTTGGTATTCGCGGCGGGCTCGAGGGCTTCAGCACGTTCGAGATGTCGATCGTGATGTCGAGCTACTTCGCGGGCTTCCTGTTCGGCTCGCGGGCAGCACCCGAACTGATCCGCCGTGTGGGCCACGTCCGGGTGTTCGCGGCGCTCTGCAGCTTCATCTCCGCCGTCCTGATCCTGTATCCGACGCTCACCAACCCCATCGCATGGTCTCTCCTGCGCCTGTTCATCGGGTTTTGCTTCTCGGGCGTCTACGTGACGGCGGAAAGCTGGCTCAACAATCAGGCGACGAACGAGACGCGGGGGCAGTCGCTTGCGCTTTACCTCATCGTCCAGATGATCGGCGTCATCGCGGCCCAGGGCCTCGTGGTGCTGGGCGACCCGTCCGGTTTCGTCCTGTTCATCCTGCCGTCGGTTCTGGTGTCGATTTCCTTCGCGCCGATCCTACTGTCGATCTCGCCCACGCCTGCCTTCGACACCGCGCGACGCATGACCCTGCGCGAGCTGTTCAACAACTCGCCGCTCGGCGTCGTCGGGATGCTTCTGGTCGGCGGGGCCTATGCGGCGATGTTCGGCATGGCCGCGGTCTATGGCACATCCGCCGGGCTGTCGGTCGAGCAACTCTCGCTGTTCGTCGCGATGTTTTATGTCGGCGGCATGGTGCTGCAATATCCCATCGGCTTCATCTCGGATCGGTTCGATCGCCGCTTGCTCATCATCATCACGGCAGGCGTCGCGGTGGTCGCCTCGATCGCGGCCTTCCTGTTTCCGGTCTACGTGATCCTGCTCGTCGCGGCCTTCTTCATCGGCGGCATGCTGGGCCCGCTCTATGCGCTGCTGATCGCGCACACCAACGACTTCCTCGAACATGAGGATATGTCGGCGGCCTCGGCCGGTCTGATGTTCGTGAATGGCGTGGGCGCGATCTGTGGCCCGCTCGCCGTCGGTTGGATCATGGGTCCGATGGGGGCCGAGGGGTTCTTCTTCATCATCGGGCTGCTGCTGGCACTGGTCGTGCTCTACGGTCTGTGGCGCACCACGCGCCGTCCTTCGGTGCCGGTGGACGAGACGGCGAGCTATGCCGCTCTGTCGCCGCAGGCCTCGCCGGTGGCGATGGAAGTGGCGCAGGAATTCTATGCCGACGCACTGGAAGAGGTCGCGGAAGCCAACGAAGAAGACACACCCGCTCAAACCGCCGTGCGCGACGCTTAAGTCCCCTTGCCGGAACGTAAAAATTTTGTAACGTCGGGTTAGGGACTGGAGCAGGCCGAGGAGGGTGTGATGGCCAACCCCGAAGACATTCTGAGCTTCTGGCTGGACGAGGTGGGGCCGAAGGGCTGGTACGAAGGGACCGACGCCTTAGACGCGACGGTCGTCGACCGGTTCGGCGACGCATGGCTCAAGGCCACGCAGGGCGCGTATTCGCTCTGGCTGACCTATCCCAGCGGCACGCTCGCCTACATCATCCTGCTCGACCAGTTTCCCCGAAACATGTTCCGGGGCTCGGCCAAGGCATTCTCGACCGACAAGGCGGCGCTTGCCGCTGCGAAATGCGCGATCGACAAGAACTGGGACATGAAGATCGACGAGCCGGCGCGGCAATTCTTCTATATGCCGCTCATGCATTCCGAGAACCTGATCGATCAGGACCGCTGCGTGCGCCTGATGCTCACCCGGATGCCCGAGACCGGTCAGTCGAACCTGCTTCACGCCAAGGTCCACCGCGAAGTGATCCGCAAGTTCGGTCGCTTCCCGTATCGCAACGACGCCCTGTCGCGCTCCACCACCGGGGCCGAGGCTGCGTTTGTCGAGCAGGGCGGCTATGGCGCGATGCTGCGCGAAATGTCCGCCTGACCCGTTCCTCCGAATCGTCTAGACTGTACGGGTCCGCCGGTTTCGCTGGCGGACCTTGTTTTTGCTCGTCTTTCTGCGGCGATTGAACGTGCTGCGGAAATAGTTTAAGGGTAAACTACTTTTTCGCGAGGAGATATCGATGGCTGACACCAGCTTTGACGTGATCGTGGTCGGTTCAGGCCCGGGGGGCTACGTCGCCGCGATCCGGGCCGCGCAACTCGGGCTCAAGGTCGCCGTTGTGGAACGCGAGCATCTGGGCGGCATCTGCCTGAACTGGGGCTGTATTCCGACCAAGGCGCTGCTCAGGTCGGCTGAGGTCTATCACCTCATGCACCGCGCCAAGGATTTCGGCCTGTCGGTCGAAAAGGCGAGCTATGACCTCGACGCGGTGGTGAAGCGGTCGCGCGGTGTGGCCAAACAACTGTCGGGCGGCGTGGCGCACCTGCTCAAGAAAAACAAGGTCACCGTGGTCATGGGCGAGGGCACCATCCCGGCCAAGGGCAAGGTGTCGGTCAAGACCGACAAGGGGACCGAAGAGCTGACCGGCAAGAACATCATCCTCGCCACCGGCGCACGCGCGCGCACGCTGCCGGGGCTCGAGGCGGACGGCGATCTGGTCTGGACCTACAAACACGCGCTGAACCCGCCGCGCATGCCCAAGAAGCTTCTGGTCATCGGCTCGGGCGCGATCGGCATCGAATTCGCGAGCTTCTTCAACACGCTGGGCGCCGACACTACGGTGGTCGAGGTCATGGACCGCGTTCTGCCCGTGGAAGACGCCGAGATTTCGGCCTTTGCCAAGAAGCAATTCGAAAAGCAGGGCATGAAGATCCGCGAGAAATCGACGGTCAAGAAACTGGACCGCGCCAAGGGCAAGGTCACGGCCCATATCGAGAAGGGCGGCAAGACCGAGACGGAAGAGTTCGACACGGTGATTTCCGCGGTCGGCATCGTCGGTAATGTCGAGAACCTCGGGCTCGAAGAGCTTGGGGTGAAGATCGACCGCACGCATGTTGTGACGGACGAATACTGCCGCACGGGTATCGACGGGCTTTATGCTATCGGCGACATCGCCGGGGCGCCGTGGCTTGCGCACAAGGCCAGCCACGAAGGCGTCATGGTCGCCGAACTCATCGCAGGCCAGCACGCCCATCCTGTCAAGCCGGAGAGTATTGCGGGCTGCACCTATTGCAACCCGCAGGTGGCCAGTGTGGGCTACACCGAAGCCAAGGCGAAAGAGCTGGGTTATGACGTGAAGGTCGGCAAATTCCCCTTCATCGGCAACGGCAAGGCAATCGCACTGGGCGAGCCCGAGGGGATGGTGAAGACCGTCTTCGACGCCAAGACCGGCGAGCTTCTGGGTGCGCATATGGTCGGGGCTGAGGTGACGGAGCTTATTCAGGGCTACGTGGTCGGGCGGCAGCTCGAGACCACGGAAGAGGATCTGATGGCCACCGTCTTCCCGCACCCGACATTGAGCGAAATGATGCACGAGTCGGTGCTCGACGCGTACGGGCGGGCGATCCACTTCTGATCGCCGACCGGGACCGGGCACAGCGGGGGCGGTGACGCCCCCGTTGTCATGTCAGGGTTTGGCATAGCGCAGGGTCGCTGCGCCGCGCTGCACCTCGTCGATCGCCTCGCTGAGCGTCTGAAGCGCGTGGGCCATCGATTCTCGCATGATGGCGGCGGCTTGCGCGTCGGCCTGCGATGGTTCACCGAATTTGAGCTCGGTATCTTTGACCACCGCTTCGGCGACGGCATGGAACGCGTCATCGACGCGACGCAGCATCAGGTTGATGTCACGCGCGAGACCGCCCAGATGCAGGGCGTCGTAATCTTCGTCGATCCGGTAGTTGAATATCCCGTTCTCGAGGTTTTCGACCACGGTTCCGATCGCATCGCGCAGGTTCTGAAGCTCGTCCTGTTCCTCGGCGCGCAGGGTTTCGAGCGCCGCGCGTTTGGTCGTGTATTCGGCACGCTCGGCCACCATTCGGGCATGTTCCCGTAGCATGTCGTCGCGTTCGAGCGACAGGCCCCTCAGGTCCTCCGCCTTGCGAATATTGTCGACCAGAGCTTCGCGGAAGGTGCGCGACGCTGCGGCGATGCGCCCGATCTCGGTGTCACTCGCCCAGGGGGACAGGTCGAGATGGGTTTCGCCCCGCGCGATCCGGCTGACGCCGTCGGCAATTGCCGCCGCCGGGCGAACGGCGACACGTTCGATGGTCCAGCGCAGGCCGAAGCTGAAGGCGAGGACGCCGGCACAGACCAGTACGGTCATAAGGATCGCACCGAACCGCAGCAGAGCCATCGTTTCGTGAAGTTGGGCGAGCGCGGCGCGGCTGGCGATCTGGTTCTCCTTTGCGAGGGTGTTCAGCGCGTCCACGGCAGGTTGATGCGGTATAAGGACCACCGCGTCGATTTCCTGCGCCGTGGCGCCCTGATCCACCATGTCGCGCACGACGTCGATGTTGGCCCGGAACTGTGCGACGGTCTGCGCCACAACTTCGAGGCACTCGGCTTCAGTCTCGTTCAGCCCGGTCGCGCGGTAGACGGCAATCGCAGTCTCGGCCCGGTCGGCTGCCTGACGCGCGGCGGCTTCGTAATCGGGCGTTTTGCGCAGCACGAAATTTTTGAAGTGGTGGACGAGGCCCGAATAGCCGAGCGTCCGGCGAATATCGTGGAGGGCGGTCGATTTCGTGGGCGCGCCGTCTTCGATGATGAGACTGCGCAGGACCCCCATCGCGGCGGTCGCATAGGTGTCGTCGACCATGACGACGGCGTCGATGCCCTCGGCATTGTCGTCCAGCACGCGGATCGAGCGGATGACCTCGGCCTGATCCTGATACTCGAGCACCACCGACTCGATCGCTTCGATCTCATCCTCGTAGTCGGGGCCGAGCTGGCGTTCGAGCTTGCCGAGATTGGACAGCATCGCGCCGGAGGACTGGTCGAACACGCGCAATTCGTCGCCTCCGCGCAGGAGGTAGTTCTTGAAGGCGTGGATCATGCCGCCGAAACCGGCATTCGCGATGATTTCGTTCATCGCGATGACGTTGGGGTCCGATTGTCGTTCATGAATCCCGATCTGCCGGTCGACCCGGTCGATCAGCGAATAGAGATAGACGGACGACCCGGCGAACAGGACCGCACAGATCAGGCAGACCGCCGTCGTGAGGTCGGCGAACCGTTTCAGGGAAGGGGTTTTCATGGCTGGCTCGAACGCTCCCGCAATCAAATATGCGTGGATCGTCCGTCCAATAGCTTAATAAAATAAGGACGACCCCCGAGAGGATCGTCCCAATTCTAATCGAATGGTCGGCGTCAGGCGCGCACGATCTTGCCGCCCGCCATCTGCCAGTGGCCGAGGCCCCCGATGTTCGAGACATCGAAGCCGAACCCTTCGAACACCTGCGCGGCCATCGACGAGCGGGCGCCCGAGGCACAGTAGACGGCCACGGGTTTCGACAGGTCGAGCTCGGGGTGGAAATCCGGGCTGCGCGGGTCGGCCTGCATGCGGATCACCGCGAGCGGGATGTGGACCGCGCCCTCGGCTTTGCCCGACATGGCAAGCTCGTTGTGGTCACGCACGTCGACCAGAGTGATTTCGCCGGCGGCGGCCTTTTCGACCGCATCCTTGGGCGAGAGAGTGGGCATGGTGCGCCCTCCGAACATGGCTTTCAGCATTGGAATATATCCTTCATTCGCGTTGGTGACGAATATATTCCAAAAACTGCATGCGTCAAGAGGCTCCGTGCGCGATCACGGAACGATGAAGGGAACCGAGGCGAGCACGCGGTCGGTGGTCCCGTCGAGGATATAGCGAAGTTCGTATGAACCGGCCGCCTCAGGCACGTCGAGCAGGGCAGGGTTGCCCCGGTCGGTGTAGGCGTAATCCTCATACTCGTTCGGGCCGGAGCCGGGCGTCGCGATCACGATGAAGTCGCCGCGGTCGTCCGGGCCTTCCCACGTCACCTCGATCTTGTCGCCGGCCAGCACGCCGCTGACCGTCGCGCTTACCTCGGTCGACGTGACCGGGGCGGTGGCGAGGATGCGATTGGGGCGGCCCGACTGGATGTACTGGATTTCATAGGTGCCGGGGATCGTCGGCACTTCGATTTCGACCGGATTGCCGCGCCGGGTGTATTCGTAGATCAGGTAGTCGCCCGCCTCGGACCCGGTCTCGGCAATCGCGATGTAGTCGCTGGCGGTGTCCGGCCCGTCCCACGTCACGTCGATCAGGCTCCCCGCCGGGGCGCTTTCGGGGCCGGATATCGTGGCCGTGGAGGCCTCGACCGTGATCGAGGCGCGGCTCAGCACTTCGGTGTTCTGGCTGGCGACGTAGCGGATTTCGTAGTCGCCGCCTTCCGTGGGCATCTGGAGGTCCAGAGGGCTGCCCTCACGCGTGTAGGTGTAGGTGACGTATTCCCCGTCACCCGATCCCGCCTTGGCAACTGAGATGTAGTCGCTCTGGTAGTCCGGCCCGGTCCATTCGATGGGAAGCTGAACGCCGCCCTGCGCGGTGGCAGGTGCGGTAATCGAGGCCGTCACTTCGGTGAGCGAGATCGGCACCGCATGCAGCATCGTCTGATCCTGACCGAGAAAATACCGGATTTCATAGTCGCCCGGTTCGATCGGGGTTTCGATTTCCAAGGGGTTGCCGTCGTTTGTGTAGCTGTAGGTCAGGTAAGGCCGCTCGTCGCGCCCCACGCGGCCGATGCCGATGTAGTCGCCGCGCGCGCCGGGGCCGGTCCACGTCACGTCGATGTTGGAGCCCGCGACGGCTTCGCCCGGTGCCTCGAGCGTGACCGAGGTTTCGCTCACCTCGAACGGCTCGGACCGGCCCGCGACATGGCGCGAAGCCGACAGGATATAGCGCAGTTCATAGGTGCCGGGTTCGGTCGGCATCTGGATCGCGAGGGGGTTGCCGTCCTTGGTGTAGGCGTAGGTCTCGTAGTACCCGTCGCCCTGATCCAGCGACGAGACGTTGATGTAATCGCCACGATAATCCGGGCCGACCCAAGCGATGTCGGGCGTCGTGCCGACGGCAGCGCCCACGGGGGCGGTCAGTTGAACGTCGATGGGCGTGACCTCGATCGAGGTGCGCGCCAGCACGTCGCCGCCGCGACCAAGGATGTAGCGAAGCTCGGCGGGGCCTGCGACCGGGGGCATGCGGACCATGACCACGCCGTCCTCGGCCTTGTTGGTGTATTCGTAGGCGTCGTAATAGCCGTCTTCTTTGCCGTCCGAGGCGGAGGCGACATAGTCGCCCTCGGCCTCCGGCCCGGTGAAGGTCACGGGCACCAGCGACCCGGCGGGCGCGCTGGCGGGTGCTTCCACCGTGGCTTGGGGCAGGGGTTCGACATATTCGGGTAGGGCGACGGTCACGATCATATCGCTCGCGCCCACGGTGAAGCTGGCGGTCCCCGTCACTTCGTCGGACAGGCGCAGCACTTCGACTGTGCCGGTCGTATCCTCTTCGATGACATGCATGGGCGAAGCTTCTTCGACCTTGTCGGTCAGCACGGCGTCGCCCGCGTTCACGGTCCAGACCAGACCCTCGGGAATGACCGGGCCGCCTTCGCCGTTGGTGGCGCGGAAGGTGACCTGCACCTCGACCGGCTCCGGCTCGGGTTCAGGCGCGACGATGGCGACCTCTTCCAGAGCGCCGGACAGTTCGCTTGCGTTCGAGGCGGAGCGATACATGCCTCCGGTTTCCTCGGCGAGACACTGAAGCTGGGCCTGCGCCTCGGGTTCGGTCACGTCGAAACCGATCACATGGGCGGTGAAGCCGACGCCGGTTTCCTCAAGCTGGCGGCCAAGCGCGCAGGGGTCCACGTCGCAGGTTTCGATCCCGTCCGAGACGAGGATGACGGTGGCGGCCTCTTCGGTGTACTTGAGCGCCTCGGCAGCCTGCAGAACCGCCGCCGACAAGGGCGTCTTGCCCTTGGGGTTCAGCCCGTTCACCGCGTCGGCAATCGCCTGACGGTCGGTGCCGGGTTGATAGAGCAGTTCGATGTCGCCGCAATCACCCTTGGCTCGGTGACCATAGGCCACGAGACCCAGCGCCTGATCCTCCGGCAGCGTGCCCAACAGGTCGCCCACGACTTCGCGCGCAATGACGATCTTGTTCACCCCTTCGATCTGGCCCCACATCGAGCCTGACGCGTCGAGGACGAGAATCGCTGAGGGGCGCTCCTGCGCCGTGGCCATGAAGGGAAGGGTCAAGAAAAGCAGGGTGGTCAGCAATGCGCGCAACATCGGGGGCTCCGTAAATCCAAAACTATGGGCCGAACCGTATCCGAAAGTAGGTCGTTTGCGAAGGATTGCTGACTTGTGTAGATGTTCACACTTCGTTCGCACTTTTGGATTGCGCCCAGAGTTGAATGCCCTATCTAATGGGCCTGTCCCCCGCGAGGTCTGATATGCCCGAACAGAAGTTCATCGAAGTGCGCGGTGCGCGCGAGCACAATCTCAAATCCATCGACGTGGATATCCCGCGCGACGAGCTGGTGGTCATCACCGGTCTGTCGGGGTCGGGCAAGTCGTCGCTGGCGTTCGATACGATCTATGCCGAAGGGCAGCGGCGCTATGTCGAGTCGCTCTCGGCCTATGCGCGTC
This sequence comes from Pseudomonadota bacterium, assembly GCA_036154315.1. GTDB lineage: Bacteria > Pseudomonadota > Alphaproteobacteria > Rhodobacterales > Rhodobacteraceae > Maritimibacter. The sequence continues at coordinate 23,958 of JAYZLL010000039.1, read as the reverse complement.
AGTTCCTCGACATGATGGAAAAGCCCGACGTGGATCACATCTCGGGCCTCAGCCCCGCGATCTCCATCGAGCAGAAGACCACGTCGAAGAACCCGCGCTCGACCGTCGGCACGGTGACCGAGATTTACGACTACATGCGCCTGCTTTACGCGCGTGCCGGCACGCCGTTCTCGCCCGCGACCGGGCTGCCCATCGAGGCGCAGCAGGTGCAGGACATGGTCGACCGGATCATGGAGATGGAAGAGGGCACGCGCGCCTATCTGCTGGCCCCCATCGTGCGTGACCGGAAGGGCGAGTATCGCAAGGAATTTCAAGAGCTTCGCAAGCAGGGCTTTCAGCGGGTCAAAGTGAACGGCGAGTTCTACGAGCTCGAAGAGCCGCCGGTTCTGGACAAGAAGTTCCGCCACAACATCGACGTCGTCGTCGACCGGATCGTCGTGCGCGAAGGGCTGGAGACGCGGCTGGCCGACAGCTTGCGCACCGCGCTCGACCTCGCCGACGGGATCGCCATTCTGGAAACCGCGCCGAAAGAGGGCGAGGCGGAGCGCATCACGTTCTCGGAAAACTTCGCCTGTCCGGTGTCGGGCTTCACCATCCCCGAAATCGAGCCGCGCCTGTTTTCGTTCAACGCGCCCTTCGGGGCCTGTCCGACCTGTGACGGTCTGGGGCAGGAGCTGTTCTTCGACGAGCGGCTCGTGGTGCCGGATGCGGCGTTGCAGGTTTATGACGGGGCCATCGCTCCGTGGCGCAAGGGCAAGTCGCCCTATTTCCGCCAGACCATCGAGTCGATTGCGCGGCATTACGAATTCGACATGAAGACGCCGTGGAAAGACCTCCCGGCACATGTCCAGCAGGTGTTCCTGCACGGCTCGGGCGAGGAAGAGATCAAGTTCCGCTTCGACGAAGGCGGCCGGGTCTATGAGGTGACGCGGCCCTTCGAAGGCGTGATCCCGAATATGGAGCGGCGCTACCGCGAGACCGACTCCAACTGGGTGCGCGAAGAGTTCGAGCGTTACCAGAACAACCGCCCCTGTGGCGATTGCGGCGGCTATCGCCTGCGGGAAGAGGCGCTGGCGGTGAAGATCGCCGGGCTTCATGTCGGCCAAGTGGTCCAGATGTCGATCCGGGAAGCCTATGACTGGTGCCAGACGGTGCCGGACCACCTGACCAAACAGAAGAACGAGATTGCGCGCGCGATCCTCAAGGAAATCCGCGAACGGCTCGGGTTCCTCAACAACGTGGGCCTCGAATACCTGACGCTGAGCCGCAACTCCGGCACCCTGTCGGGGGGCGAGAGCCAGCGCATCCGGCTGGCCAGCCAGATCGGGTCGGGCCTGACCGGCGTGCTTTACGTGCTGGACGAGCCGTCCATCGGCCTCCACCAGCGCGACAACGGGCGGCTTCTGACCACGCTCAAGAATCTGCGCGATCAGGGCAACACCGTGATCGTCGTGGAGCATGACGAGGAAGCGATCCGCGAGGCGGATTATGTCTTCGACATCGGCCCCGGCGCAGGCGTGCATGGCGGGCAGGTCGTGTCCAAGGGCACACCGGGCGAGATTGCCGCCGATCCCGCCTCGCTCACCGGGCAGTACCTGTCCGGCACGCGCGAGATCGGGGTGCCGGGCGAGCGGCGCAAGGGCAATGGCAAGTCGATCACCGTGGTCAAGGCGACGGGCAACAACCTCAAGGAGGTGACGGCGAAATTCCCGTTGGGCAAGTTCGTCTGCGTCACCGGCGTGTCGGGCGGCGGCAAGTCGACCCTGACCATCGAAACGCTGTTCAAGACCGCCTCCATGCGTCTCAACGGTGCGCGCCAGACGCCCGCGCCCTGTGAGACGATCAAGGGGCTGGAACACCTCGACAAGGTCATCGACATCGACCAGCGGCCCATCGGGCGCACTCCGCGCTCGAACCCTGCGACCTATACGGGCGCCTTCACCCCGATCCGCGACTGGTTCGCGGGGCTGCCCGAAGCCAAAGCGCGCGGCTACAAGCCGGGGCGGTTCAGCTTCAACGTGAAAGGCGGGCGGTGCGAGGCCTGTCAGGGCGACGGCGTCATCAAGATCGAGATGCACTTCCTCCCAGACGTTTACGTCGAATGCGAGACCTGCAAGGGCAAGCGTTACAACCGTGAAACGCTCGAGGTGCAGTTCAAGGGCAAATCCATCGCGGATGTGCTCGATATGACCGTCGAAGAGGCGCAGGAGTTCTTCAAGGCGGTGCCGACGATCCGCGAAAAGATGGACGCGCTGATGCGGGTGGGGCTTGGCTATATCAAGGTCGGCCAGCAGGCGACGACCCTGTCGGGGGGCGAGGCGCAGCGGGTGAAGCTGTCGAAAGAGCTGTCCAAACGCTCTACGGGCCGCACTCTTTATATCCTCGACGAACCGACAACGGGTCTGCATTTCGAGGACGTGAAGAAGCTTCTCGAAGTGCTGCACGAGCTTGTGGATCAGGGCAACTCGGTCGTCGTGATCGAGCATAACCTCGACGTCATCAAGACCGCCGACTGGCTGGTCGACATCGGCCCCGAGGGCGGCGATGGCGGCGGCACGCTGGTCGCGACCGGCACGCCCGAGGATGTGGCCGAGGTCGAAGCCTCGCACACCGGCTACTTCCTCAAGGACATGCTGAACCCGAAACGCACGGCGGCGGAATGACGGCGACGCCCGCCGCGCTGTCCGTCGTGCTGCGCGACGGGCATGTCCTGCTGGTGCGCCGTCGCAATCCGCCGGACGCGGGCCTGTGGGGCTATCCGGGCGGCAAAGTCGACCCCGGTGAGACGCCTGAGCAGGCGGCGGTGCGGGAACTTGCGGAAGAGACGGGCGTGGTGGCGCGGGCGGGCAGGGTGCTCGACATCATCGAAGTGCAGGCCGAGGGCTTTCACTATGCGATGCATGCAGTCGCCTGCACCTATGTGGCGGGCGAACCGATGGCGGCGGATGACGTGTCGGATGCTGCGTGGGTCCCATGCGACGACGCCGCGGGTGGCAGGCTCAAGATGAGCGATCGAGTGGTCGAGGTTCTGGGGCTGGCCCGTCAGGCAACCAATTAGAGACGCCTCCGCCCTCTACACGAGGGCGGAGACGCTGACTTGCAAATGGATCACTCCGCAGCGACCGCCAAGCCGTGGCGACCGCGTGTCATGGCCCCGATCATGGTCCAGACCAGAACGGCCGCGCCTGCGAGTGCGACTGCGACGACGATCCAGACGTCCCCCCAGTTCTTGACCGCAATCGCCACGAGCGCCCAGATCGCGCTCAGGAAATAGACCCATTCGTTGCGACGACCAGCATGGATGAAAAGCGCCGCTCCGAGGGCCAGCACGATGCAAAGGATCGCCCAGGCAACCTCGCCCAGCACGATGCCGAAGCCCGCGCCGGTCAGCCCGAGCGAGGCAAAGGACGCTGCGGTCAGCCAGCCGGTGTAAAACGCCACGGGCGCTGCGGCCCACCAACGATCCCGCTCCGGCGCGCGGTGCATCGCGATCGCGCCCGAGATCAGCATCGCGAAGATCAGGATCGTGGCCCAGATCGGCGACACCATCGCGACCGGCAGCCAGATCGCCCCGATGGCGAGCGAGATCAGGAGTGGCAGGCGCATCGGGTCCCAATCCGCTACGTCATGGCGTTTGAACAGCCCGTATCCGGTCGACGCGACCAGCCACAAATAGATCGGCCCCCAGATCGCAAAGGCATAGCCCGCAGGCTGCACCGGCGGATCGACCTGCGGGATCGGGTAGAGGTTCGGGTCGAAACCGCCGAAACCGGGCACCAGAAACGGCCCAAGGGCAAAGATGACGGCGGCGGCGAACAGGAGGATGGATTTGGCACGCATGATGTGACCTCATTTTTACAAGGTAACGTGCGAGCGGCGGGTCCGGTTCACTTTGTGGGGCGGCCGCGCATTCACATCCGCGCGCTCAGCCCCGGTAGTGGCGCAGGACGTAAAGCCGGATCGCCGAGGCGAGGCCGGAGGATAGCCCGCGCGCCTCGTCGATTTCGGCGGTCAGCTCGTTCACGCCTTTGCCCTCGGCTTCGGCAATCTCGCGAAACGCCTCCCAGAACTCGTCTTCGAGCGAGATCGAGGTGCGGTGGCCGCGCAGCGTGACCGAGTGTTTGCGGGGGCGGGCGTCAGTCATCCTTGCGGTGCCGGTCCAATTCGCGCCGTGCCTTGTCGGCCTCGGCCTCCTCCAACCGCTTCTGCGCCTTCGTGCGCCCGAATTTCGCGGCGTTGGCGTCGGCGTCCGCACGTTTTCCGGCGCGGGCCTTCTGCTTTCGGAACTGGTTGAGGTTCGTGACCTTGGACATGGATCAATTCTGACCGCCCGCATGAGCGCCCGCAACGAAAAAGGCCGCCCGGTCGGGGCGGCCTTTGGCATTCTGTGCGGACCGGATCAGCGGTTCTCGACGTCCACGTAATCGCGCAGCGTCTCGCCGGTGTAAAGCTGGCGCGGGCGGCCGATCTTGTGGCCCGGCTCGGTCAGCATCTCTTTCCACTGCGAAATCCAGCCGACGGTGCGCGACAGCGCGAAGATCGGGGTGAACATCGAGGTCGGGAAGCCCATCGCTTCGAGGATGATGCCGGAATAGAAGTCGACGTTCGGGAACAGCTTCTTGTCCGCGAAATACGGATCTTCCAGCGCCTGCTTTTCAAGCTCCTTGGCGACCTGAAGCGTCGGGTTGTCTTCGATGCCCAGAAGATCGAGCACTTCGTCCGCCGACTGCTTCATCACCTTCGCACGCGGGTCGAAGTTCTTATAGACGCGGTGGCCGAAGCCCATCAGGCGGAACGGATCGTTCTTGTCCTTGGCGCGGGCGATGAACTCCGGGATGCGGTCGACCGAGCCGATTTCCTTGAGCATTTCAAGGCATGCCTGGTTCGCACCACCATGCGCCGGACCCCAGAGACAGGCGATGCCGGCAGCGATACAGGCGAACGGGTTCGCGCCCGAGGAACCGGCGAGACGCACGGTCGAAGTCGAGGCGTTCTGCTCGTGGTCGGCATGCAGGGTGAAGATCCGGTCCATCGCGCGGCTCAGGATCGGGTTCACCTCATAGTTCTCGGCCGGGACCGAGAAGCACATGTTGAGGAAGTTCGACGCATAGTCGAGGTCGTTGCGCGGATACACGAAGGGCTGACCGATCGTGTATTTGTAGGCCATCGCGGCGATCGTCGGCATTTTCGCGATCATACGGATCGAGGCGACCTCGCGCTGCCACGGATCGGCAATATCGGTCGAGTCGTGATAGAAGGCCGACATCGCGCCGACCACACCGACCATGATCGCCATCGGGTGCGCGTCGCGGCGGAAACCCGAATAGAACTTGGCCATCTGCTCGTGCAGCATGGTGTGGCGCGTCACGCGGAATTCAAAGTCTTCGATCTCGGCAGCCGTCGGCAGGTGGCCGTAGAGCAGCAGGAAGCAGACTTCGAGGTAATGCGATTTCTCGGCCAGCTGGTCGATCGGGTAGCCCCGGTGCAGAAGCTCGCCCTTTTCACCGTCGATGAAGGTGATCGCGCTCTCGCAGGCACCGGTCGAGGTGTAGCCCGGGTCGAAGGTGAAAACGCCGCCCTGAGCATAAAGCTTGGTGATGTCGAGCACGTCCGGCCCGGCGGTCGGCGAGTAGATCGGCAGATCCAACTCCTTGTCGCCAAACGTCAGCTTTGCCGTTCCTGTCTGGTTCGCCATTCCGATATCCCTTCGTTGGGGCCCGCCCGTGGCAGGCTGGTTACTGGCTGGCCTCGTTGAGCCGGGCGATGGATTCGTCGCGCCCGAGGACCAGCATCATGTCAAACACGCTCGGGCTCGCTGCGCGCCCGGCGAGGGCGGCCCTGAGGGGCGCTGCCAGCTTGCCGAACTTGATGCCGTGGGCCTCTGCCGATGCGTTGAGGATAGTCTCCAATTCTTCGCGGTTCCAGCTAGCAGTTTGCAACTGCGGCGTCAATTCCGCCAGTATACCACGGGATACATCGTCGAGCGCGGCTTGCGCTTTCTCGTCCCGTTCGATCGGGCGGGAAATGAGAATGAATCGCGCTTTTTCAAGCAGTTGTGGCAGGGTCTTGGCGCCGGTGCGCACAAAATCCAGCGACGCCTTCAGGCCATTAACCTGTTCGTCCGACAGTTTATCTTGCGACGTCGCGTCAAGAAAATCCTGCACCTGCGAAATGAGATCGTCGGGCTGTGCAATCCCGATATGTTGGCCCGAAACGTGGTCCAGTTTCTTGAAGTCCAGACGTGCCGCGCCCTTGCCGATGCCGTCAAGGTCGAACCACTCTTTCGCCTGTGCATCCGTGAACACCTCGTCATCGCCGTGGGACCATCCGAGACGGACCAGATAGTTGCGCATGGCCGAGGCCGGATAGCCCAGTTCGCGGTATTCCTCGACCCCGGCGGCGCCGTGGCGCTTGGACAGCTTCTTGCCGTCCGGGCCGTGAATCAGGGGGATGTGGGCAAAGACAGGCACGTCCCAGCCCATCGCGTCGTAGATCGTCTTTTGCCGCGCCGCGTTGTTCAGGTGGTCGTCGCCCCGGATCACATGCGTCACACCCATGTCGTGATCGTCGACGACCACGGCGAGCATGTAGGTCGGTGTGCCATCCGAGCGCAGGCAGACCATGTCGTCGAGTTGGTCGTTGCGGAAGGTGACGTTGCCCTGCACCTTGTCTTCGATCACCGTCTCGCCCTCACGCGGGGCTTTTACGCGCACGACATAGGGCGCGTCCGGGTGGGTCGCGGGGTCCGCATCGCGCCACGGCGACTGAAACAGGGTCGATTTGCCCTCCGCACGCGCGGCTTCGCGAAAGGCCTCGATCTCGTCCTGAGTCGAAAAGCACTTGTAGGCGGTACCGGAGGCCAGCATCGCCTCGGCCACTTCGGCGTGACGCGGCGCGCGTTCGAACTGGCTGATCGCCTCGCCGTCATAGTCGAGGCCGAGCCACTCCATCGCCTCGTAAATCTTCGCGGTCGCCTCGGGGGTCGAGCGCTCGCGATCCGTGTCCTCGATCCGCAGCAGGAATTTCCCGCCGCGCCCACGTGCGTAGAGCCAGTTGAACAGGGCCGTGCGCGCGCCGCCGATATGCAGGTATCCGGTCGGCGAGGGGGCGAAACGGGTGACGACGGGGGTGTTGGACATCGGGCGTTAACCTTTTGGAAACCATCTCGGGCGTAGCCTGCGGAGGGATAGACGGCTCGCGGCGGGAGAACAAGTGTGCCCTTGGCAACGATCTCGGAACGGATGGAGCGTCTGCGGGGGCGTCTGATCCTGTTTGCCCCTGTTTTTCTGGGCATCGGCATCGGAATATACTTTCTCCTGCGCGTCGAACCGGGCGTCGTCGGCTGGGCGACCATTGCCGGATTTTCCGCGACTGCGGGACTTGTCGGGTCGCTCATCGGTCGCGGCGGCCTGCCGGGCTTCGGCCTGCCGTTCCTCGCGATCAGCGCCGTCCTTGCAGGCCTCGTGCTCGTGGGCGCGCGCACCGCCTTTGTCGCGGCCCCGGTGCTGGAGTTTCGCTATTACGGCCCGGTCGAGGGGCGCGTCACCATCATCGATCGCAGCCAGTCCGACGCTGTGCGCCTGACGTTGGATCAGGTGCGGTTGGACGACGTGGCACCGTGGAAAGTGCCCAAGCGGGTGCGCGTGTCGCTGCATGGCGAGCAGGGGTTCCTCGACCCCGTGCCTGGCATGCGGATCGCCGTCACCTCGCACCTCTCTGGCCCCGAAGGCCCGGTCGAGCCGGGCGGTTTCGATTTTCGGCGCATGGCGTGGTATCGCGGCATCGGCGCGGTGGGCTACACCACAAAACCCGCGCTGCCGTTGGCGCCGCCCGCAGGGGCGCTGCCGATCCATCGGCTGCGGGCCGCGATTTCGGCCGCCGTGCAGGCAGAGATACCGGGCGAGGCCGGGGCGTTTGCCGCCGCGATCACCACCGGCGACCGTTCTGCAATGGGGCAGGACACGGTTGAGGCGCTCAGAGCGTCGAACCTTGCGCATCTGCTGGCGATTTCCGGGCTGCACATGGGGCTCTTGGTCGGGTTCGTGTTTGGTTCGCTCAGGCTGGGCCTCGCGCTCACCCCCGGTGTGGGCGTGTCGATGGACGTGCGAAAACTGGCCGCCGTCGCGGCGCTCGCGGCGGGTGCGTTCTACCTCGCCATGTCCGGTGGCGCGGTCTCGACCTCGCGCGCTTTCGTGATGGTCGCCGTGATGCTGGTCGCGATCCTCGTGGGGCGACGGGCGCTGACCCTACGGGCGGTCGCGGTCGCGGCGTTGATCCTGTTGATCCTGAAACCGGAATCGCTGGTCGAGGCCGGGTTCCAGATGTCCTTCGCCGCCACCACCGCGCTGGTCTTTGTCTTCGGGGCGCTGCGCGATGTTCAGCGCGGGCGCCTGCCGAAATGGGCGAGGCCCGTCTTTGCGGTCGTCCTGTCGTCGCTGGTGGCGGGGCTTGCCACCGCGCCGTTTTCCGCGGCGATCTTCAACCGCGTCGCGCATTACGGGCTGATCGCCAACGTGGTGTCGGTGCCGGTGATGGGAACGCTGGTGATGCCGCTCGCCGTGCTTGCCGCACTGCTGGCCCCCGTGGGCCTCAGCTGGATTGCGCTCGACCTGATGCGCTGGCCTATCGAGTGGATTCTCTGGGTCGCGAAAAAGGTCGCCGCGCTCGACGGTGCGGTCGGTCATGTGGTTGCGCCCCCGGACATGGTGATGCCGATGATCGCGCTTGGTGGGCTTGCTGTCGTGCTCTTGCGCGGTGCGGGCAAAGCGGCGGGGGCCATCGCCGTGGTCGCCGCGCTCGCGCTCTGGACGCAGGCGAAACGGCCTGACGTGCTGATTTCACCATCGGGGAGCCTGATCGGCGTGCTCACCCCTGAGGGCCGGGCATTGACCAAGAACCGTGGCGAGGGGTTCGCTGCGCGGTCGTGGTTAGAAAATGACGGGGACGCGGCGGATCAGGAGCGGGCGGCAGCGCGATTGTCCCAGCCCGGCGATCCGGTGTTCGATCTGGCCGGGCTGACGCTTTCACAGGTCGGCGGCCGCGGGGCGGCTGATCGGGTCGGGGGCCTCTGTGCCTCGGGCGGGCTGGTGATCTATTCGGCCAAGCCGATCGACCGTTACCCGGAGGGCTGCAACATCCTCGACCGCACACAACTCGCGCGCACGGGTTCCATCGCGATCGAACTGTCCGAGACCGGGCCGCGCGTGACCACGGTGGCGCAGGTGTCGGGGGTGCGGCCTTGGACGATGGCGGACCAAAAGAAAACGCGGCGGGGTCAGCCCGCCGCGTCGTCAGAATTACCGCTCATCATCGCGCGTCAGTAAGTGCGGATCAGCCCGACCAGCTTGCCCTGAACCTTGATCTGGCCCTGCGGCAGAATGCGGGTTTCGAACGCCGGGTTCGCAGCCTCGAGCGCGATCATGTCGCCCGCGCGGCGGAAGCGTTTCAGCGTCGCCTCATACCCGTCGACCTGCGCGACGACGATGTCGCCGTTGTCGGCATGCGAGGTTTCGCGAATGATGACCACATCCCCGGAATTGATCCCGGCGTTGATCATCGAGTCACCCTTGACCTCGAGCGCGTAATGCTTGCCGGAGCCGACCATCGAACCGGGGACCGAGATATGGCTTTGCCCGTCCTCGATCGCTTCGATCGGCGTCCCGGCGGCGATCCGGCCCAGCAGCGGAAGGTCGGTCGCCGAGCCGCCAAGTGCCATCGCGTGAGCGGGCCGTTCGTCGGGCATGTCGCCGTCGATCACGCGCGGCTCGAACCCGGCCTTGCCGGAGGGGTCGAGCGCATCGGGAAGCCGCGTCACTTCAATCGCGCGGGCGCGGTGGGCGAGGCGGCGGATGTAACCGCGTTCTTCCAGTGCCGTGATGAGCCGGTGAATGCCGGATTTCGAGCGCAGTTGAAGCGCCTCTTTCATCTCGTCGAAACTGGGCGGAACCCCGTCACGTTGAATGCGCTTGTGGATGAATTCCAGCAGGTCCAACTGCTTTTTCGTCAGCATCGTTTGCCCTCCGGCTGCCCGTTCTGTTCTCTGACCACGCGGGTCTGTTCGGGTAAAGTTCTACCCGTGTTCTCGTTTCGTGTCAACGATATACAATCAGAGGGGGAGATATCCGATGCTCTCGCCAGCCGCGCGGGCCGGGTCGTTCGGGGGGCGCACGATCAGCGCATTGGCGGTGGCGAGCACCGACAGAAGCGCCGAATCCTGGCGGTCCATCGCCGCGATGCCATCCTCGTCCAGAACCGCGCGCATATAGTGCTGGCGCGGCCCGTTCGGGGCCAGATTGGCGGTGAGCGTCGCGCTCAGCGGCGTGACCGGCGCGGCGGGCAGGCCGAGCATGACGCGCAGCGCGGGCAGGATGAACACGGTGCCGCAAACCATTGCCGAGACCGGATTTCCCGGCAGGCCGATCATTGCTGCGTTCCCCAGTTTGCCCGCCATTAGCGGTTTGCCGGGGCGCATCGCGACCTTGTAGAACGCCTGTTCCATCCCAAGCTCGGCCGCCACGGGGCCGACGAGGTCGTGGTCGCCCACGGACGCCCCGCCGATGGTCACGACCAGATCGGCGCTTGCGGCCAGACCCAGCACGAAGCGCAGGCTTTCGGCATTGTCGCGCGCAATGGGGAGGAGGCGGACATTCGCCCCCTCGGCCTCCAGCATCGCTTTCAGCCCGAAGGAATTGGAAGCGATGATCTGATCGGGGCCGGGCGCCTCACCGGGCATGACCAGCTCGTCACCGGTCGCGATCAGGGCGATGTCGGGTTTTTTGGCGACCGTCACCATCGGCACGTTCATCGAGGCGATCAGGGCCACATCGCGCGGCGACAGGCGGCGCGGGGCCGTGACCGTGTCGCCGATGCGGAAATCGTTGCCAGCGGGCCGGATGTTCGCGCCCGAGGACAGATCACGGTGGAGCGTGATGAGGGTCCCGCGCAGGTCCACGTCTTCCTGAATGATGACGTGATCCGCGCCCTCTGGCACCGGGGCGCCGGTAAAGATGCGCACGGCCTGACCAGCACCGACCTTGCCCGTGAACCGTTCACCCGCCTTGGCCTCGCCAATCACTTTGAACTGCGATTCCGGGTCGGCCTCGATCCCGCGCAGGGCATAGCCGTCCATAGCGGACGCCGGAAATGGCGGCTGGTCGCGGGTGGCGGTGACGGGCTCGGCAAGGATGCGACTTGCGGCTTCGGCAAGTGGCACGGTTTCGGTGCCGATGGGGCCGACGAGGTCGAAAATCCGCGCCAGAGCCTCTTCGACCGAAATCACGGCTTCGCCTCGTAAGTGCCTGACTTGCCGCCAGTTTTGGCAAGCAGCTTGATCCCCTCGATCCGCATGCCCTTTTCGGCGGCCTTGAGCATGTCATAGACGGTGAGCGCGGCCGTCGAGACAGCGGTGAGCGCCTCCATCTCGACGCCCGTCTGGCCCGAGGTCTTGACCGTCGCGGTGATGCGCACACCGGGAAGCTCTTCGTCCGGCACCAGATCGAGCGCGACCTTGGTGATCGGCAGCGGGTGGCACAGGGGAATGAGGTCCGAGGTCTTCTTGGCCCCCATGATGCCCGCCAGCCGCGCCACACCCAGCACGTCGCCCTTTTTCGCGGTGCCATCCATGACGAGCGCCAGCGTGGAAGCCTCCATGATGACCTGACCGGTCGCAATCGCGGTGCGGTCGGTGATCTCTTTCGACGACACGTCGACCATATGGGCCTGACCGGCCTCGTCGAAATGGGTGAGTTTCGCGCTCATGCCGGCACCGGATTGGCGAGGAGGGTGCGTGTCGCCGCCTCCACGTCGTCCTGCCGCATCAGGCTTTCGCCGATCAGGAAGGCACGCGCGCCGACCTTGGCCATTTCGGCCAGATCGTCGGGTGTCGACAGACCGGATTCGCAGACCAGCAGGCGATCTTTCGGTGCGATTTTGGACAGCTCGCGGGTGGTGTCGAGCGTCGTCTCGAAGGTCTTGAGGTTGCGGTTGTTGACGCCGAGCAGCGGCGATTTCAGCGCCGTGGCGCGCTCCAGCTCTTCGGCGTCATGCACTTCGACCAGCACGTCCATGCCCCACTGGAACGCCGCAGCCTCCAACTCGGCGGCCTGAGCGTCAGACACGCTCGCCATGATGATGAGGATGCAGTCGGCCCCCAGCGCGCGGGCTTCGGCCACCTGATAGATGTCGTACATGAAATCCTTGCGCAGCGCGGGAAGGGTGGTCGCGTTGCGGGCGGCGACGAGGAAGTCGTCCGCGCCTTGGAAAGACGGCGTATCGGTCAGCACCGACAGGCAGGTCGCGCCCCCGGCCTCATAGGCCTTGGCAAGCATCGGCGGGTCGAAATCGGGGCGGATCAGGCCCTTGGACGGCGAGGCTTTCTTCACTTCCGCGATCAGGCCGTATCCGGCATCGGCGGCCTGTTGCAGACGGGTGGCGAAACCGCGCGTGGGCGTGGCGTCGCGGGCGGCGGCCTCGACCTCGGACAGCGGGCGCGCGGCTTTGCGCGCGGCCACGTCTTCGAGCTTATAGGCCTTGATCTTGTCGAGCACGTTGGTCATGCGCCCGGTTTACGCAGGGCTTGGGGACTCGGCAAGTTGCTGTTGTCGTTTTGTGTGCGTCCATGCGCATCCCTTCTACTTTGGTCGTGGCTCACGATGCCGCTAACAAGAGGCCCTTGCCCTTGGCGCGTGCGGGGGGCAGGCTCACCCCGACTGGAGGACGAGGCATGGACCGTTTCGACGATATTCCCGAGGTGGCACTGGACTGGCACCGGGCCGGAAAAGGCGCGGTGCTGGCGACGGTGGTGCAGACCTGGGGCTCGGCCCCGCGCCCCGTGGGCAGTCAGCTTGCCGTGTCTGGAACGGGCGAAATTCAGGGCTCGGTGTCGGGCGGCTGCGTCGAGGGCGCGGTCATCGTCGAGGCGCTGGAGGCGGTCGAGGACGGCGAGTCGCGGCTTCTGACCTTCGGCGTGTCGGATGACGAGGCTTTCGCGGTCGGTCTGGCCTGTGGCGGCACGATCCGGGTGCTGGTTGAGCCTGTGGGCAAAGCTGTCTCGGAGGATATGCTGGCCGACCTTGTGGCCGGGCGCGCGGCGCGCAGGCCGGTCGGCTATGTGGTGAACACCGAGACATGGGAGCGCAAACTCGTGGAGCGGGAGGATTATCCCGACCGGTTTCGGGGCGACAAATCCGGTTTCGAAGAGGACGAGCAGACGTTCGTTGCCGTCCACAACCCGCCGCTGCGTATGGTCGTCGTGGGCGCAGTCCATATCGCGCAGGCGCTCGTGCCGATGGCGCGGATCGCGGGCTATGACCCGCTCATCATCGACCCGCGCGGGGCGTTCGCGCAAGATCACCGCTTTCCGGGTGAGGACATTCGCGAGGACTATCCGGACGAAGTGTTGCCGGATTATGGCCTCGACACCCGCACGGCGGTCGTCACGCTCAGCCACGATCCCAAGATCGACGACCCCGCAATCGAAGCCGCGATCGCGTCGGAGTGTTTCTACCTCGGCTCGCTGGGGTCCACCCGGACCCATGCCAAGCGCGTGGATCGGTTGAAGGAGCGGGGGTATTCCGACGAGCAGATTGCCAAGATCAACGCCCCCGTGGGTCTGAACATCGGATCGAAAAGCCCCGCCGAGATCGCGATTTCGGTCATGGCGGAGATCACGCAGGCGCTGAGGCAGGGCTGATGGACTTCGGTTCGGTCCCGGTGAGCGAGGCAGAAGGGGCCGTTCTGGCCCATTCGGTCGCCTTGCCGGGTGGCAAGCTCAAGAAGGGCACGGTGCTGGGGGCCGAGCACGTCGCATCGCTGACGGACGCGGGGATCGAGCGCATCACCGTGGCGCGCATGGGTGCGGACGATCTGGGCGAGGACGAGGCCGCGTTAAGGCTCGCCGAAGCACTGGTCATTGGGGCCGAAGGGCTACGGCTGTCGAAGCCCTTTACGGGCCGTGTGAACATTCACGCCACGACCATCGGCTTGGCGCACCTCGACGTCGAGCGGTTGCAGGCGGTCAATGCGGTCGACGACATGGTCACGCTCGCCACGGTACCGAACTGGCACCGGATGGGCGAGGGCGGCATGGTCGGGACGGTCAAGGTCATCGCCTATGGCGCGGCGCGCGCCTCGGTCGAGCGCGCGGCGGAGCTTGGTCGCGGTGCGGTGCGGCTGGCCCCGGTGGTTACGCCGGATGCGACGCTGATCGTCACCACACATGAGGCAGGATCGAGCGAAGAGACCGGCAAGGGGTTCAAAGCCATCGAAGGGCGGCTCACAGCACTGGGCATGACGCTCACTGATACGGTGCAGGTGCCGCATGACGCGGACGCGGTGGCCGAGGCCATCGGTCAGGCAAAGACGGCGATGGTGCTGGTGCTCACCGCTTCGGCCACGTCTGATCCTGCCGATGTTGGGCCAGAGGCGCTCAGACGGGCAGGCGGGCAGGTCACACGTTTCGGTATGCCGGTCGATCCCGGAAACCTCTTGTTCTACGGCACGCTTGGTGACGAACGGCCCGTGATCGGCCTGCCGGGTTGCGCCCGCTCGCCTGCCATGAACGGCGCCGATTGGGTGCTGGAACGGCTCGCCGCAGGCCATGCGCCCTCCAGCGCCGAAGTGGGCGCGATGGGGGTCGGCGGACTGCTCAAAGAGATACCCACCCGAAAGCAACCCCGAGGAGGATGACACTTTAGGACTATATCAATCAGTCACGGAAAATTGCCAAATCAAATGGGATTAGCGCCGAGAAACCCGGTTCTCAAAGAGCGGGATCGGTGCTTGAGTTATGGAACAACAGGGAGGATCTCATGACGAATGTAACCATGACGATCAACGGGCGCTCGGTCTCGGGCACCGTGGAAGGTCGCACATTGCTGTCGACATTCATTCGCGAAACCGCCGGGGCGACCGGCACCCATGTGGGCTGCGACACCGCGCAGTGCGGCGCCTGCACCGTTCATGTGAACGGCGCGTCGGTAAAAAGCTGCAATATGTTCGCGCTCGAGGCCGAAGGGGCCGAGGTGACGACCATCGAAGGCATGGCCAACGCTGACGGCACGCTGGGCACGATCCAGCAGGCGTTTCAGGATCACCACGGGCTTCAGTGCGGCTTCTGCACGCCGGGCATGGTGATGACGGCGGCAGCGCTGCTCAAGGACAACCCGACCCCCACCGAGGGCGAGGTGCGTGAGTATCTGACGGGCAACCTGTGCCGCTGCACAGGCTACCACAACATCGTCAAGGCGATCATGGCGGCGTCCGGTCAGGACGTGTCTTCGATCGCAGCCGAATAACGGCGCACAGCCAGCGACAATCCAGGGAGGATTACCATGCCAGCAGATGGTGGTATCGGCGCACCTATGAAGCGCCGCGAAGATGTGCGGTTCCTGACGGGCACCGGACGTTACACGGACGACCTTAACCGGCCCGGACAGGCCTATGTCTATTTTCTGCGCTCCAGCGTGGCGCACGGGAAGATCAACAGCGTGAACACCGAGGCTGCCGGAGGCATGCCGGGCGTCGTCCGCATCTTCACCGGTGCCGATTTCGAAGGTGTCGGAAGCATCCCCTGCGGGTGGCAGGTGACCGACAAGCACGGCCAGCCGATGCAGGAGCCCGCGCACCCGGTGCTCGCACAGGGCAAGGTGCGCCATGTGGGCGACCCCATCGCGGCAGTCGTCGCCGAAACGCTTGCACAGGCGCGTGACGCGGCCGAAGCCATCGAAGCCGACATCGAAGACCTTCCTGCCGTCGTGGACATGAAGAAGGCGCTCGAAGACGGCGCGCCCAAGGTGCATGACGATCTGACATCGAACCTCTGCTATGACTGGGGCTTCGTAGAAGAGAACAAGGGCGCCGTGGACGAGGCTTTCGCCAAGGCGGCCCACGTCACCACGCTGGAACTGAAGAACCAGCGCCTTGTCGCGAACCCGATGGAGCCGCGTGTGGCCATTGGCGATTTCGACATGGCCGATGGGAATTCGACCCTCTACACCACCTCGCAGAACCCGCATGTGATCCGGCTCCTGATGGGCGCTTTCGTGCTGGGCATCCCCGAGCACAAGCTGCGCGTCGTGGCCCCGGATGTGGGCGGCGGCTTCGGCACCAAGATCTTCCACTACGCGGAAGAGGCGTTCTGCACCTTCGCGGCCAAGCAACTGCGCCGTCCGGTGAAATGGACCTCGTCGCGTTCGGAAGCCTTCATGTCCGATGCGCATGGCCGCGACCACGTGACCAAGATCGAACTGGCGCTGGACGCCGACAACAACTTCACCGCGCTGCGCACGGAAACCTACGCGAACATGGGGGCCTACCTCTCCACCTTCGCGCCGTCGGTTCCGACGTGGCTCCACGGTACGCTGATGGCAGGCAACTACAAGACGCCGCTGATCTACGTGAACGTGAAGGCCGTGTTCACCAACACCGTGCCGGTCGACGCCTATCGCGGCGCGGGCCGCCCGGAAGCGACCTATCAGCTCGAACGCGTCGTCGACAAAGCCGCGCGTGAGCTGGGCGTCGATCCGATCGCGCTGCGCCGTCAGAACTTCATCACCCAGTTCCCCTACGCGACCCCGGTCGCCGTGGAATACGACACGGGTGACTATGAGGCGACGATGGCCAAGCTGGAAGAGATCGCCGATCTGTCGGGCTTCGAGGCACGCCTCGCCGAGTCGAAGAAGAACGGCAAGCTGCGTGGCCTCGGCGTGAACTGCTACATCGAGGCCTGCGGCATCGCGCCCTCGAACCTCGTCGGTCAACTCGGCGCCCGTGCGGGTCTTTACGAATCCGCCACGGTCCGGGTGAACGCCACCGGCGGTCTGGTCGTCATGACCGGCTCGCACAGCCACGGGCAGGGGCATGAGACCGCCTTCCCGCAGGTCATCGCCGAGATGATCGGCATCGACCCGTCGATGGTCGAGATCGTGCATGGCGACACCGCCAACACCCCGATGGGCATGGGCACCTATGGTTCCCGCTCGCTCGCGGTCGGTGGCTCGGCGATGGTGCGTGCGACCGAGAAGATCATCAACAAGGCCAAGAAGATCGCGGCCCACCTGCTCGAAGCCTCGGAAGGGGACATCGAGCTCAAGGATGGCGCGTTCAGCGTGGCGGGCACCGACAAATCGGTCGCCTGGGGTGATGTGACGCTCGCGGCCTACGTTCCGCACAACTACCCGCTCGAAGACATCGAACCGGGGCTGGAGGAGACGGCGTTCTACGATCCGTCGAACTTCACGTATCCGTCGGGCGCCTATTGCTGCGAGGTCGAGGTCGACCCGGAGACCGGCAAGGTGACCATCGAACGCTTCGCCGCCGCCGACGACTTCGGCAACGTGGTGAACCCGATGATCGTCGAAGGTCAGGTCCACGGCGGGATCGCCCAAGGTGTGGGTCAGGCGCTGCTAGAAGGCTGCGTCTATGATGAGGACGGCCAGCTTCTGACCGGCTCCTACATGGACTACGCCATGCCGCGTGCCGACGATCTGCCGTTCTACTCGGTCGATCACTCCTGCCAGACGCCGTGCACCCACAACCCGCTTGGGGTGAAGGGCTGCGGCGAGGCCGGGGCCATCGGGTCGCCGCCTGCGGTGGTGAACGCCGTGGTGGACGCGCTGCAACGTGCTGGTAAAACAGACATCACGCACATCGACATGCCGCTCAGCCCGTCGCGGGTCTGGGCCGCGATGAACCAGTAAGGAAGGTCAGACACCATGTACGCATTCGAACTGGAACGGCCGACCACATTGGCCGATGCGCTGAAGGCTCTGGGCGGGGAGGAGGCGCAGCCCCTCTCCGGTGGCCAGACCCTGATCCCGACGCTCAAGCAGCGTCTGGCGATGCCGGGCACACTGGTTTCGCTCACGGGTATTGATGAACTCAAAGGCATCAAGAACGAGGGCGGCACGCTCACCATCGGCGGGGCGACCTGTCACGCCGACGTGGCCAAGGACGGCTCCTACCCGGCGCTGTCCGACCTTGCAGGCCACATCGGCGACCCGCATGTGCGCAACCGGGGGACCATCGGCGGCTCGCTCGCCAACAACGACCCCTCGGCCTGCTACCCGTCGGCGGCGCTGGCCTCTGGCGCGACGATCGTGACCAACAACCGCGAGATTGCGGCGGACGACTACTTCACCGGGCTCTTCGAGACGGCGCTTGAGGAAGGTGAGATCATCACCGCCGTCAAGTTCCCGATCCCCGAAAAGGCGGCCTACGTGAAGTTCGAGCAGCCTGCATCGCGTTTCGCGCTCGTGGGCGTGTTCGTCGCCAAGACGTCGGACGGCGTGCGCGTCGCGGTCACGGGCGCGTCGGAAGGTGGCGTGTTCCGCTGGACCGAGGCCGAGGCGGCCCTGTCGTCCAACTTCGCGCCCTCGGCGCTCGAAGGGCTCACGGTGCCAGCAGATGGCATGATCGGCGACCTGCACGGCACGCCTGCATATCGCGCGCATCTCGTGGGCGTCATCACCAAACGTGCGGTGATGAAAGCCGGCTGACGCCTGCACATATTCAAAAATGACGCCGCGTCCCATTGGGGCGCGGTTTTACTTTTTTCTGACGAAAGACAAATGTTTTCAGCGGATTACCGCTTAGGTGTCTCATTTATTTCCGGACTAGCGAGGAACCCGACCCATCCCTTCGACGTTGAAGCGCCAACCTAGCCCAAAGGCTCGGGCAGAAAACGGAGATACCACAACATGCTCAAGAACGCTCTCAAATCGACTTCGGTCGTGGCCCTTTGCACCGCGCTGATGACGCCGCCGGTGCTGGCTCAGGACGCGGAAGAGACCCTCGAAAACTGTTCGGTGACCGGACCGTTCCCCTGCGTGATGGAAGACGGCACGCGGGTCGAGAACGCGATGGAACTCGCCAAGGAAAGCCTGCTGCCCGGCAACGACAATGCCGACGAGCAGGCCGAGAACGCGCCGCAAGCGCCGGAAACCCCCGCTGAGCCGTCCACGCCGACCGCTCCGGGTGAAGAAGTCGCGGAAGACGCCCCCGCCGCCGATGCGCAGGCTGAGGCCGAAGCCGACGTTCAGGCTGAAGCCGAGGCCGAAGCCGAAGCCGATGATGGCGGTCTGGTCGAAAACCTCGCCAACGACCTCGTAGACGCGGGCGAAGAAGCTGCCGACACGGTTCAGGAAACGGCTGAACAGGCAGGCGACGCGGTGGAAGAGACCACCGAAGAAGCTGCTGACGCGGTCGAAGAGACGGCTGAGGACGCCGCCGACACGGCGGAAGCAACCGCCGATGCCGCCGAAGAAGAGGCGGGCGACGCGGCTCAGGAACTGGCAGAAGAGCTGCCGGCTGACGAGAACGTGGAAGCCGAAGCCGAAGCGACGGCAGAAGCCGAAGCCGACGCTGCCGCCGATGAAGGCGAACTTGCCGACGCTCTGGAAGAAGATGCGAACGCTGAAGCCGAAGCCACCGCTGAAGCCGACGCCGAAGCTTCGGACGAAGAGATGACGGCTGGCGAACGCATCGAGGAAGACACTTCGGCTGAGACCGCGCAGGCCCCGTCTGCTCCGGAAGAGCCGCAGGAAGATCAGGCGCCGGAAGCGGCCGCTGCGGCTGATGCCGAAGCGACGGACGAAGAGATGGCCTCGGACGAAGACGTCGTGGTCGAAGAGGTGACCGAAGCCGAAGCGCGTTCGTCGAGCGAAGAGTTCCAGACGACGGCGACCGTGACCGAAGAAGCTGCGGCCAACACCAATGGCGGCAACAACAACGGCACCGGCCTGAACCGTCAGCTGACCGACTTTGAAAAGCTCGTGCTTGCCGGTCTCGGTGGTGTGGCTGTCGGTACGATCCTCGCCAACGGCCGCGAAATCGTCTCGAACTCGGGCGACCGCATCGTGGTCCAGAACCCCGACGGCACCTACCGCGTGCTGAAGAACGACGACCAGATCCTGCGTCAGCCGGGTGTCGTTCTGTCGACCAAGAGCTACGACGACGGGTCGACCCGCACCGTGGTCGAGCGTGAGAACGGCGTGCGCATCGTGACGATCCGTGCTGCGGACGGCACCGTGCTCAAGCGGACCCGCGTGCTGCCGAATGGTGACCAGTACGTGCTGTTCGACGACACCGTCGAAGCGCAGCCGGTCAGCCAGCAGGACGTGCAGGACTATGAGCCGGTCGAAGACATCCGTGCCTCGTCGCAGGACGAAGAGGCTCTGCGCGCAGCCCTGATGGCCTCGATGGATCGTGATCCGGGCCGCTCTTACTCGCTGCGTCAGGTGCGTCAGTACTCGGGTGTGCGTGACCTCGCTCCGGTCATTCAGGTCGATGCGATCACCTTCGACACCGGGTCGGCCGTGATCCGCGCCGGTCAGGCCGAAGAACTGGCCGCTCTGGGTCAGGCGATCAACAGCGTGATCGAAGAACGCCCGGATGCGGTGTTCCTGATCGAAGGTCATACCGACGCTGTCGGTGGCGCGGCCTACAATCTGGCCCTGTCGGACCGTCGCGCCGAAAGCGTGGCACTGGCGCTGACCGAATACTTCGACGTCCCGCCGGAGAACATGGTGACGCAAGGCTATGGTGAAAGCGAGCTCAAGATCGTGACGGCCGAAGCCGAACGTGAGAACCGCCGCGCCAACGTCCGCAACATCACGGCGCTGCTGCAATAAGCGGTTGAAAGAAAACGAAAATGGGCGCGAGGATTTGATCCTCGCGCCCTTTTCATGCGTAATGAGTTAAAACCGATTTCAGACAGAGAGGTACGCCAGATGGCCAAGGACGACGTCCCGATCATCGCCGCCAAATCCCCCGCCGAAGTGGAGCTTGAGAAGGGCAAGGAATATTACTGGTGCCGCTGCGGACGCTCGAAAAACCAGCCGTTCTGCGATGGGTCGCACAAGGGCACCGGGATCACGCCGCTGAGCTTCACCGCCGAGGAAACCGGAACGGCCTATCTCTGCCGCTGCAAGGCGACCGGTGATCAGCCCTATTGCGATGGCACCCATTCCAAGCTGGACGAAGACCTCAAACCCGGCGATCCGTCGCCGGTGAAAAAAGACGACGGCCCGCCCAAGGCCGAGCCGACGCCCGAGGAGCCGACGGTCGCGCGTATCCATGAGATGGCCAAGAACGGGCTCAAGGGTCATCACGGCGAAATGGGTGCGATGGGTGTGCCGCGCAAAGATCTGCCGCAGTGGGACGACATTCAGATCCTGCCCGCGCAGCTTGCGCGAAAGCCCTTGATGGACGACGCACCGGTCGAGACCGAAACCGTCATCGGCCCGCGCGCCAAAAAGCCGCTCAAACTGAAAATCCCGCTCTTCGTCACCGACATGAGCTTTGGTGCGCTGTCGCCCGAAGCCAAGATCGCGCTCGCCAAGGGGGCCGAGGCTGCCGGGACCGGGATCGCGTCGGGCGAGGGCGGCATGTTGCCCGAGGAGCAGGAGGCCAATTCGCGCTATTTCTACGAACTGGCCTCGGCCAAGTTCGGCTGGACGCCCGAGATCGCCGAAAAGGTGCAGGCTTTCCACTTCAAAGGCGGGCAGGCGGCCAAGACCGGGACCGGGGGGCACCTTCCGGCCTCAAAGGTCACCGACAAGATCGCCGAGGTACGTGGGCTGGAGAAGGGGCAGGACGCCGTGTCGCCCGCGACCTTTGCCGATCTCGATACGCCCGACGACTTCAAGAAAGTGGCCGACGAGGTGCGGGAGCGGTCGGGCGGTATCCCGATCGGCTTCAAACTGTCGGCGAACCATATCGAAGACGACATCGACTTCGCGCTGGCTGCCAGCGCGGATTACATCATCCTCGACGGGCGCGGGGGCGGTACAGGGGCGGCGCCGCTGATTTTCCGCGACCATATCTCGGTGCCCACGATCCCGGCGCTGGCCCGTGCACGCGCGCATCTCGATCGCAAGGCCGGGCGGGAGATTACGCTTGTCGTTACCGGCGGTCTGCGCGTGCCGGAGGATTTCATCAAGGCGATGGCGCTCGGGGCCGATGCCGTGGCGCTCGGCAATTCCGCGATCCAGTCGGTCGGATGTGTCGGTGCCCGGATGTGTCACACGAACAACTGCCCGACGGGCGTGGCGACCCAGAAGGAGGCGTTGCGCAAGCGGTTGGATGTCGAGGTGGGGGCGGCCAAGCTCGCCCGGTTCTTCGGTGCCTCGACGCAGCTCATGCAAGTGATGGCCCGCGCCTGCGGACATGACGCGCTGTCCAAGTTCACGCCGCGCGACCTGACCACCTGGCACCGCGAAGTCGCGCAACTGACCCGCATCCGCTATGCGGGCATGGCACAGGAAGGCGAATGACAAACGAAAAAGCCCTGCCGGACCGGCAGGGCTTTCTCACGCCTTGAGCGGCGGAATTATCTGGTCAGCGGTCCGATCATCATGATCATCTGGCGGCCTTCCATTTTCGGCATGTTCTCGACCTTGCCGATTTCTTTGGTGTCTTCGGCGACACGTTCCAGAAGCTCACGACCGAGGTTCTGGTGCGCCATCTCGCGACCGCGGAACCGGAGCGTGACCTTCACCTTGTCGCCCTTTTCGAGGAACTTCACGACGTTCTTCATTTTCACGTCGTAGTCGTGAACATCGGTGTTCGGGCGGAACTTGACCTCTTTGACCTCGATGGTCTTCTGGTTCTTGCGCGCTTCCGCTTCCCGTTTCTGGGTCTCGTACTTGAACTTGCCGAAATCCATGATCTTGCAGACCGGCGGGGTGGCGTTCGGAGAAATCTCCACGAGGTCCAGGCCAGCCTGTTCGGCGAGCTCCATGCCCCTCTGCGGGCTCACGACGCCGATGTTTTCGCCTTCGGCTCCGATAAGTCGGATTTCAGTGGCCCTGATTTTTTCGTTCACTCGGGGGCCGGTATCGCGCGTTGGCGGCGCGTTGTGGGGTCTGCGGGCTATGGTCGAATTCCTTCGTTCTTTGGCAGGAAAGTTTGGGGCCAGAACCTAAGGCCCGCTTTGTAAGCTTTCAAGCCGATATGTGCCCGTAAGGTTCCAAATATTTTAGGTGCTTGACGGTTTCGCCGGGGCAAAGCCTATCATGGCGTGCCGGTGGGGCGGATGAGGCGCGGAGAGGAATGAAATGAACCGAAGTGTTATGGTGCTCGTCGTGGGCGCGGTGGTCGTGGTCGGCGGCTATGTCTGGAACGCGCAGCAGGGCGATCCCACCGGTGTCGAACAGGCCGCTCAGGACGCGAGCGACATCGCGAGCGAAGCGGTCGAGAACGTGACCGAAGGCACCGTTGCCGAAGCGCCGATGGACGAGACCGAGTCAGAAGCTGCGCAGGCCGCCGAACAGGCGCGCGAGGCGGCGGCAGAGGCCGAGACAGGCGCAGATGACGCCGCACGTTCGGAACAGATTGCCGAAGAGGTCGAGGAGGCGATGGATGCGGTGACCGAAGAACCGGCCGCACCAGCCGTCGAAGCGGCGCAAGAGGCCGCGACCGAGGCGCTGGAGGCTGCCCAAGCCGCCGGGGCGGCGGTGGAACAGGCTGGAAGTGCGGGCGAGGCTCAGCCCGCGGAAATCGCCGCCGAGGTGGCGCAGGAGGCCGCAGATACGGCGCAGGAAGCCGCCGAGACCGCCGAGGCCGCTGCCGCCGAAGGCGACATGCCGACCGCCGAAGATGCGGCAGAGAGTGCCGAGGCGTCGGCGACCACCGCCGAAGTGGCAGCAGAGACAGCCGCAGAGATCGCCGAGAGCGGAATGGACGCGAACGCCGAGACGGACAGTGCGGCGGAACAGCCCGCCGCAGAGATGACGCTCGCCGACTATCTCACGCCGGAGACCTTCGACGTTGATGCGTTGAAGCGGATCGTGGCCGAATCCGACCTCGACGACGTCCAGAAAATCTCGCTCAGGGTAAAGATCGACGCTGCGGGGCGCGATGAAAACATCGTCCCCGTGGTGATCGAAGAAATCGACGCGGCGCTGAACCCGGAGTAGGAAAAAGAAAAGCCGCCGCAGGGGTTTGTGGCGGCTTGTTCGT